>JAFAXQ010000148.1 GCA_019240835.1 Ktedonobacteraceae bacterium | reverse complement strand
AGGCGCATCCAGGATGAGCGTCGGGAGGCCCTGCTGGTTGCGCTGCTCAACGCGTATGTTACTTATCCAGCTTAAGTCCTGCCCCTGCATCTGTTGCAACAGATGCGCCGCGTACTGCGTCTCGTCTTCACGGTTGAAACGTATCTCCACCTGCTCACTATGGCGCAGCAGCTCGCTTACACTACCCTGCTTAACCAGGTTGCCCTTCTGCAGAATGGCCACACGGTTACATACCTGTTGCACTTCGTAGAGCACATGGCTGGAGAGAAAAATTGTCTTGCCCAGAGCAGCTAGACGTTGAATGAGGCGACGAATCTCGATCACCCCAGCAGGATCTAGCCCATTGGTAGGCTCGTCGAGCATTACTAACTCGGGATCGCTTAGTAGCGCGGCGGCAATCCCTAGCCGCTGCTTCATGCCAAGCGAGTACTTGCGGAAATGCAGCTTCTCGTATGAACGCAGCTCGACCAGTTCTAATACTTCTTCCAGGCGCTGATCGTTAGCCTTCCCCGACATCATGCCGGAAGCAGCGGCCACCACGCGCAGATTGTCCAGACCCGATAGGTAGGGATAAAAAACTGGCGTTTCCACAATAGCCCCGGTACGTTGTAGAATAGCGGGCAGTTGGTGTGCATTATCCATACCAAAGAGCACGGCGCGTCCCGCCGTTGGGCGAATCAGGCCAAGAAGCATACGAATAGTAGTTGTTTTCCCCGAACCATTCGGACCCAAAAAGCCAAAGACATCACCACGCACCACCTGCAGGTGTATATCGTTTACCGCGACAAGATTGCCAAAGACCTTCGTTAGACGACTAGTGCTGATAACCGTAGAGCTATCATATTGAGGGAGAGTTTGATTGTCCCTCTCCTTACCTATGTCTCTTTCGTCCACTCTCGACTCCTTTCTATATCGAAACAAATTTCAAAAATATGCAATATTAAGATGGAGGCAATGGTAAAGACTATGATACCGATGGCCACGATGCTTATGATAGTCCAAAGCACCCAAGAAAGCCGCTTGCGTTTTTGGGGTGTATCGCGTTGCTGCCTGAATAGGGGTGGAATCATACAAAAAGCTCTCTTGCTGCAATCGGCAATAAACGAAAGTTTTGACACCTTCTCTCACTACTATATCATATCTATGTTAACTGAACTCGGCAATCACGAAGGGACAAGCGGAAGCGTAAACCAAAACGTTGATCCTTGCCCTTTGACGCTCTCTACGCCGACCTGCCCCTGGTGCTGTTCGATAATGGTGCGACAGATATGCAGCCCAAGGCCCAGCCCTACACCGGAACCACTCTGCACGACTACCCCTGGTGCGCGGTAAAAGCGCTCCCAAATCCGCTCCTGCTCAGCGGGAGTGAGTCCCTGTCCCGCATCTCGTACCGAGACGCATGCCGTCGTTCCTTTCACCTGGAGTGTGACCGCAACGGGACAATGCGGCTCTGAGTATTTGAGCGCATTGCTCAGATAGTTCGTCACCACTTGCCCAATACGGTCTGCGTCGGCAATGAGTGGCATGATCTCATAATCGGATAGGTTCAGGTTGATGTTGCGAGTGGGAGCAAGGAGGCGTTGATCCTCGACTGCCTCACGAACGATGCTGACCAAGTCACATGCTTCCATATGCAGTTCTAGCTTCTCCGCCTGGATGCGCGACACATCGATCAGGTCGCTGACGAGGCGATTCTGGACGCCTACCTGGCGTTCCGCACGTCCCAGCAGCACTTGCACTTCTGTGAGTGTCTTGCGCAAAGTAGTACTATCTGCTGCTGCGTCCCGCAAAGCTCTAGTCAAGCGACGGTTGGCTAACTGAACATTGCCCTTGATGCTGGTCAGGGGGCTTCTCAGTTCATGGCTGGCAATGCCTAAGAAGGTGTCCATGCGTTGGCGTACATGCACTTGCTCGGTCACTTCCACCGCATGCACGAGAATGCCCTCAACCTCCCCTGCTGCATTGTGGGCGGGTTGGTAGACGAAGTTGAAGAAGCCTTCCTCGCGGGTTCCATCTTGGTGACGGTCGAGCCAGAGTTGCATCTCATTACCTATGAATGGCTCACCCGTGGTATACACCTGGTCCAGCAGATCAAAAAAGCCCTGACCTTCTACCTCGGGTAACGCCTCGCGAATAGGCTTTCCGATGAGGTCTCGCTGGCCCAGGAGGTGAAAATAGCGCGGGTTGGCAAGCTCGAAAACATGCTGTGGTCTGCGTAAGACAGCTATAATGGCTGGTGCTTGCATAAAAAGGTCGTGCAAGTGCTGGCGTGTGACTTCTGCCTCCGCTCGTGCCGCCTGCTCGCGCACCAGCAGTTGGTTGCGTTCTTCCTCCAAGTGCCTGCGCCCGGTCACATCGTGGTAGATGGCTACACCACCTACAATGCTGCCTTCCTGATCGCGCAGGGGAGCCCCACTCGTGCTGAGCTGAATCGTCCGTCCATCTATACTGCGAACGATGATGTCAGTAACGTGTGTGCCCTTGAGTACCTCGCCACGCAGGATGCGCTTCATTGGCCAGGCATGCTCAGGCAGGGGAGAGCCATGCTCATCGCGTATATTGACGCGGGCCATGCGCTCAGCGAGAGGCGAAGTGAGATAGTCGGGTTGCATCCGTATCCCAAGCAGTTCCTGGAAGGCATCATTAGCCTGTACGATTCTGCCTGTGCTATCGTAGACAACGACAGCATCGACCATCGCCTCGAAGATCGCTTCCAACCGATGTGTGCGGTTTGCGGCCTCGCGGCGCAAATGCGCAATCTCCAGTTGTGCCTCCACACGAGCCAGCAGCTCATGGGCAGAGAAGGGCTTGACCAGATAATCATTAGCCCCAAGCTTGAGTCCTTCGATGGTCGCCTCTTCTCCGGCTCGCGCTGAGAGCAGGATCACCGGAATCGCGTTGGTTCGCGTATCAACATGTAAAGCTGCAAGCAGTGCAAACCCATCAAGTCCTGGCATCATCACATCCGCGAGAATCAGGTCGGGCAGCCAGTTCTGTGCAACCTGGAGAGCGGTTGTTCCATCAGCGACGAGCTGGAGTATGTAGAACGGACTCAGCAGCCGTTTCAGGTAGTCGCGCATGTCGGCATTGTCGTCAACAACTAGGATGTGTGCTGTGGCTCTTCCTTGTTGCCCCGACGACCTAAAAGCGGTCGTTGGTGATGCAAGGCTTGGGGAGCCTTGCGTAGAGGTCTCTTCGACGACTGCATACTCTGCTGACCCGTGGCCATTCTCTGGTAGCCAGCGCAGTGCCTCTTGCACATAGGGAGTAGCCCCAAGTACAGTGGAGATCAGGGAACGCGCTCCTCCCAGCCGATCACTTGGCAAGTGAGAGAAGCCCTGAGGTATCGTCACCGTGAAGGTGGTGCCGCTCCCGACCACGCTATTCACATGGATGCTTCCACCATGCAAGCGCACGAGTTCTTGGACCAAGGACAGGCCAATACCTGATCCCTCGTAGGTGCGTGCGCGGGCCTTGGATACGCGGTAGAAGCGTTCAAACAGATGGGGTAGATGCTCTGCGGCAATGCCAATGCCCGTGTCCATGACTGAGAGTTGTACGGTATTCTCCACTGCGGCGAGAGACACACGGATCTCCCCCTCGAAGGTGAACTTGAAGGCATTAGAAAGCAGGTTGAGGACGATTTTTTCCCACATTTCGCGGTCCACATAGACAGGTTCGGGAAGCGGCGGACAGTCCACGATGAGGCGCATGCCTGCTCGTTCGACGGCTGAACGAAACGTGCTGGCTAGATCGGTGGTGTAACTGGCCAAGTCAGTTGGTTCGTAGACAGCTTCCATGCGTTCTGCTTCAATGCGGGAGAAGTCAAGCAAAGTATTGACGAGCTTGAGTTGGCGTAGTCCATTGCGATGCACTATCTCTAGAGAACTCCGCTGCGAGGACGTGAGAGGATGCTCAGTATCGGATAGCATAGTCTCCAAGGGGCCCAGCAGGAGTGTGAGGGGTGTACGGAACTCGTGGCTGACATTGCTGAAGAAGGCTGTCTTGGCCCGATCCAGTTCGGCGAGGGCATTGGCGCGTTCGCATGCTTCCTGATAAGCGCGAGCCGCCGCTATCGCTGTCGCCACCTGGTCGGCAACCAGCGAAAAGAAGCCACGATAGTCCTCGTCCAGCACACGTCGGGGATTGATCCCTGCTACCATGAAGCCATAAGGACGGGCTTGTCCTGCTCTACTAATCGGTAAGACAAGGGCAGAGTGAGGAGTCGGGCCGACAGACACCAAACCTGCAATAGTGCCAAAGTGTGCTGCAAGATCATCAACCTGCTCCGGCTTGCCGCTCTGGGCCCCCTGTGCAAATGGCCACGGTGCAGATGGCTCATCCAGGGCAATGCTCTGGGGAGAGGCAGTCGTGTATGCAGGAATGCCAGATGTACCCACAAGACGAGCACACTTTTCGTCGGGGTCGAGCAGGTAGAGCAAGGTAAAAGGCAAGTCAGCGGGATTGTCGGCGAGCGTGCGCACTGTGACAGAGCAAACTTCCTCAAGGCTACTGACTTCTGCAATATGAGCCCCTAGGGTACGCAATGTACGCAAGCGCCGTGCGCTGATCACTTCCTCTGTCGTTTCGGTCACCGCACAGAATACGCCGCCAACTTCGCCAGCCTCATCACGAATGGGACTGTAGGAGAAGGTGAAGTATGCCTCTTCCAGGTAGCCATTGCGGTCTAGCAGGAGCAACTGATTCTCCGACCAAGTAGCGACACCTGTAGAGAGAACCCCATCCAGCATGGGGCCTATCACATCCCAAATCTCTGACCAGCATTCCTGGGAACGCTGGCCCAATGCTCCGGGCTGCTTGCTCTTGCCCAGTATGGGACGATAGGCGTCGTTGTAGAATTGGCGCAACTGCTCACCCCAGAAAATGACGATCGGGAAGCGAGACGCCAGGCAAATGCTGACAGCGGTACGCAGACTCTGCGGCCAGTGCGTAACTGGGCCAAGAGGAGAGGCACTCCAGTCGTGCTCACGCATGAGCCTGCCCATCTCTCCTCCCCCAGCCAGCGTGTTGTCGCTTGTCCCCTGCTTGAGGGGTTCAGATAGCATGTCCATAGAGGGTATCCTTTGGCGCGCTAGCCGTTTCTCCTTCAGCGGCTCCTTTGCTCTCCCTTGACGCCTTTCTAAGTATAACGCCCTTGAGTTGGTTTCGCAAACTGATTTTGTGTAATGCATGTCTCTCTTTTCGGCTACTCAACGTGCTACAAACAGACTCTATTGCTCCTGCGTAAGCTGAACCAGAGCATCTCGTTAACCATCCTGACTTCTATGCCTGCGAAGGGCAGGTTGTGGCAGTTGGGTGTGTACCAGAAACGGCTAGTGGGTAAAAAGGGGTAGGAGGCCATCATAGACGCTACATATATCTTGCCACTGCGGCGCAGCCAGCCGATGGAAAATCTCGACGAATTCAGCGCCTATTTGCGTTGGTTAGCAGGAAGAGTGCAGGTGATTGTCATCGATGCTTCACCACCCGATGTCTTTGCGGTTCATGCAGTCAACTGGAGCTCCTTTACGATGCACATTCCGCCAGATGCACATCTTCGCATCGCGAATGGGAAAGTAAGAGGCGTGCTTACAGGCTTGCTACGAGCGAACTCTGAGTTTCTGATAATTGCTGATGATGATGTGCGTTATGACTCAGCGGCCTTGGCCCGTGCGGTTGGATTGCTTGATAGCTTCCATATCGTGCGACCACAGAACTATTTTGCTCCGCTGCCATGGCACGCTCTGTGGGATACGGGTCGTACGCTTCTTAATCGGATGACTGGAGGTGATTGGTCCGGCACTTTGGCAGTGCGGCGGTCAATGCTGCAAGCTACAGACGGCTATGATGGTGACGTGCTCTTTGAGAACCTGGAATTGGCCCGCACAGTCCAAGCTGTTGGGGGTGTGGAGATAGTTCCCCTTGATCTCTTCGTGCAGCGCAATCCTCCTAGTTCGCGTCACTTTTGGTCTCAGCGTATTCGTCAGGCTTATGACGAGTTGGCGCGCCCTTGGCGTTTCGTCGTGTTGCTAACACTGCTTCCTATGACACTCGCACTGGCTCTCTACCGACGCTGGGTCTCCCTTGTAGGTGGAGTTCTGGCAATTATCGCGCTGGCTGAATTGGGTAGAAGGCGAGGCAATGGTGCTAACGTCTTTCCTTTCGCGGCATCGCTGCTTGCTCCCATCTGGCTGGCAGAGCGTGCAATCTGCATCTGGCTCGCACTAGCTGCGCGCCTGTTCCTAAAGGGTATTCCCTATCATGGGTCTCTACTGACTCGTGCCGCTACACCTGTGAGCAAGCTTCGGCAACGACATAGAGCGGCGCGAGCTTTGCTGCTACAAAGATGAGCAGTGCCCCTATATGCTTGGTAAGCAGGATATGGGCAAGTAAATAAGCTCGTGGTAAGAGCATTTTCATAGAGGAGAATGATCGAGCATGACGAAGGTAAACTCTGATGGAAATCTACAGCATTCCAATCCATTTGATAGCGACCTCGCCCGCACCAACAGTAGCTACGCGGCCTTCCAGCAGAACAAGTTAGTGCGCGTGCTCGATCCTGACGTGCTTCCATCTCCACTGACGCAGCTTGTCCATGACTCGTTTCGTGCTCTCGTCCTCAGCTCCAGATTCTCGTGTGTTGGGGCAAAAGCGGCAATTCACCGTGGAGACTATCGCATGGGCATGTATGGAGAAATGAACTCTATAGACGCGACTGCTGGGCTTTCTCGGGACCTGTTTGCGTTTGTAGAGGAACAAAACAAACTCAACAGCATCTTCACTACGTTTATTGCCAGCTTCGTGGGGCCATATGCAACTGACGAGGAAGACTTCGAGCGGCACCTCTGGGCTCAACTGCAAGCCTTGCACGATCAAGATGCTCTTTACCACACCTGGGACTCATCGGTCGCTTCCAATCCCGAGCATCCCAATTTTTCCTTTAGCTTTGCTGGTCGGGCCTTCTTTATTGTAGGTCTCTCCCCAGCGAGTTCGCGCTGGACACGCCGCTTTGCCTGGCCCACCCTTATTTTCAACGCGCACTATCAGTTCGAGCGTCTGCGTGAGTTGGGCAAATATAAGCCGCTACAGAAGGCTATTCGGTTACGAGAAAACGTCCTGCAGGGCACTATTAGCCCCACTCTCAGTGACTTCGGACAGGTCTCCGAGGCCCGACAATACGCGGGTCGCACCGTAGAGCAAGAATGGAAGTGTCCTTTCTCCGCACATCCTCACGAGGAGAGGTTTTGACAGCAAAGGAGAGCAGGTCTTGGAAAATCTTACGCATTATCACCTGGAGCCGCAAACTGGTGTTGGTTTTCCGCTGAAGAAAGGACAAGTTTTACGCGTCATTGACCCACAAGGAGAGCAAGTTGCTGACCTGGTTGCTTTTGCTCAAACTGACAAGACCGAATGGCTCTCGTCTGGGCGCAGCTTTGATTACAACAACACCATCTATTTGACCACTAGTCATATCCTCTATTCCAATAAAAGTAACCCGATGTTCACAATCCTTGAGGACAAGGTAGGAAAACATGATTTTCTCTTCACTCCTTGCAGCCCAGAGATGTTTAAGATCATCTATAAATGCGGGGGGTACCACCCCAGTTGCTTTGAGAATCTGACGAAAAATCTGGCTCAATTTGGCATTGAGGGGCATGCTATTCCTACCACCTTCAACATCTTTATGAATGTTGATGTTCTGCCAAGCGGCGAACTGAAGATTGGTCCACCGCTTTCACGCCCCGGCGATTTCATCACTTTAAGGGCGGAGGTGGATATGATTGTCGCAGTTACAGCTTGCTCTGCTGAAATCTCCAATAATGGCAGTTTCAAAGCTATTGAACTTGCCATCTATGGCTGAAACGTGTCTGCAACTGGATGAACTGTGATATAGAAATCTCATCGACAAGCATATGCTGTACTAAGAGACAGAAGAAGGAATATATTGGTGGCAGGAGCTAACGCAACAAGGGGGAGAAGGTATGGGAACAGTATCTTAGTGCGGTTCTGCCGGAGCAAAAATATGGAGAGGAAAACCCTCCATTAACTACTTATCTCGCAGCGTCTCTGGTATGTCGGACGCATAGAGGTGAAACGAGTAATGCAAACGATAGATGTCTCCACGATCAGTAAGAAATTGTACCTCTAGCGGATGCCCTTCACAGTCAAACGACCTTCTAACAATCTTAAACATATATGTTGGATCATCAAAGGAAAGCCCGAACATTGCACGTTCTACGGTGTTTGCAGGTACGCTGTCTACTGTCTCAGTACACCAGTAAGGTTTTTTCCCAAGTTTACGTAGTAACTCGTAGACATCGCTATCAGGTTTCTCAAGTTCTGGCATCATTTCGACAAACCAGAAAGGAAGGTACTGATCGTTGATGCATACAACTGTTTCTCTATCGCGGCGTTGCAGGTTTCGGTGAAAAATGACCTTTTCTCCTTCTGCAATATTGAGTAGACGGGCAACCTCTGGATCAGCATAGTCGATTTTTAAGATCAGCGTTTCCTTGTAGGCTGGATATCCCCCTTTCCCAACATCGCTGACAAAATCACCGTGCCGTGTTGTGTGCATCCGATCTCTCATCTTGAGGTCTGCAACGCGATATTCCCCTAGCGCGGCGCTTGTTGCCCGTGTCTTCTTTTTGATCGGAAGAACTTTTACTAGCCCTTCTATCGCAAGACGAATCAAGAGAAATTGAGCACCTGTGTTACTCACATGGTAGGTTCGCTCAATTTCGCTTGGAAGAAGAAGTTGATCGGGCTGATACTCTCCAAGCAGGATTTTCCTTCGCACCTCGATATATGCTTGACCTGTTTTACTTTTTTCTCGCAATTCTACAGGAAGCGTTTCCAGTAGGTTGTCTTGTGGCAATATGCGCATATCTTTGTTTCTTTCTTCTCTAGTTATCGTTAATGAGTTCGAGCAGTCGCATGACCTGCACAGCGATGTCTCGGCTCAGTTTCTCGATTAATTCGCGTCCTTTACTTTCATCAGCGTCTTCAGGTGCGCCCCAGATGCCTTGTGCCGTCGCTGTATATGTGCCAATGGCTTGCAAGACTGGTTGCACCTTTGCAGGGCTGATATGAGGCTCGCAATGTGCAGTTGAAGGAATAGGCTCTTTGACAAGTTCAGGCCAGTACGCACGGATGATAGCCGTCTCAACTGCACCCGCATGAATATCCTTTGCAACTGTCATACCGCTTGCATCCCATGCTTTCCCAACTTGAGCAATGGAGGGAATAGCAGCACAAGGAAGAGTCTCTGTAGCAGTGATTTCCGTTGCTAACGCCCCTAGCAGATCGTTACCGCCGTGCCAGTTCAGAAGCACCAGTAAAGAGGGAGTCCCCCAGGATTTTAAACTTCGGGCAACATTGTGAACAAAAGCAGAGACAGTGCTGATGTCAAGCGCAATTGTTCCTAGTCCTCTATGCTCATGGGAACAAGAAAAAGGCAATGCGGGAAGCAGCATAGCATCCTCTGGAAGCAGATGAGCAACTTGTTCTGCAAGCAGGGTTGCTATTCTCAGGTCCGTGTCAATGGGCAAGAACGGGCCATGTTGCTCACAACTTCCTGTTGGTAAAAGAACAATGCGGCGTTTCTCTGTCTGGAAGCGCGGCGCGGGCTGATTTGTAAGCAAGTGGAACAATCCTCCATATGAAATGATATCAATCCATATTAATTCATATCGACTGTAGCTTCCTGATTATATCATGACAAAATGACTATCGTCAAAAATTCGCCTCGAATTGCTATTGATTTTGTGAAACATCTATGATATTATTAAATTGCGTTGATATTGTTAACCATGAAAACTGTGGTCATTTATGGACAGCAGTTACTTGTAGGCGGAAGGGCTGAAGAAGCCTGGAAGACTGACCGATGGGCTAACACCGGCCAATGATAAGCGTCTAGCTACCGTTAAGAAAGCCTAGACACTCATCCCTTGTAGTATGGGGCTGAAGTGGTCTAGCGTCAAGCACAAGAAAGGGCTTGAAGCATGTTGAACTACACAGAAACCACAACCATCAGTACCATTGTCTCTGTAATGCCACTTTCACCAAGCCAGTGTCGGCCACTTGTAACTGACCACGCTTCTTCTGTTGTCTCGTATGCTATCGGTCCCATTAACCCCACGCAAATCACCACGCTCCATGCGCATCTTTCAACTGGTGATGAATGTTCTCTTTTCATTCCTACTCAGATACCGTCTTCCATGCTTACTCATCCGGTGTTCAAGGAAGGATACGAATGGGGCTATCTCGAAAGCCATGCAGAGGAAGAAGAGTGGAGCGTCCCCAAGCTGGTCAATGAACTGTACCAGAACCTTGCAGACTTGTGGCGTTCCAAACAAGACCCTGACTTCTATCCCTGGACACTTGGTTTTCTGCTTGGAGAACTGGCAAACATTGTTGAATGGGACAAGCCTCTTGCGCTGACTGGTCTTGCCCATTTTTGCTTCCTGTTGCCGCTTTTTACGCAAGAGCATCCGGTAGACTGGCCGCGCTATGAACCATATCATCCGGCCTATCTCCATGACCATGCGGTAAAAGCCTACCGGGCGCGGGTACGCTGCTATCGTGAGCAAGGTAAGAGTTATGACGAAGCACAACGGTTAGCGTTGCATGTGGATATGTAGAGCAAGCGTATGAAGTTAAGTACCTTCGCACGACGAGCCGGTATCTGCTACAAGACTGCATGGAGATGGTGGAAATGTGGCAAGATCAAGGGCTACCAGACGGAGACGGGGACCGTGATTATCACCGAAGAGATCAGCGAGCAACCAGGACAGGAAAGGATCGTAGTGGTCTATGCGCGTGTCTCTGCGAATGAGAACCGGCCTAACCTGGATGCGCAAGCAGAACGGCTCTGCGCCTACTGTGCGGCGAAAGGCTGGAAAGTGGTGAAGGTGGTCAAAGAAGTGGGTTCAGGCGTGAACGATGGACGCAAGAAACTGCTTGCCTTGCTTGCTGATCCAACCGTCACCGTGATTGTGGTGGAGCACAAGGACCGCCTGACCCGCTTCGGGTTCAAATATATTGAGACGCTTCTTGCTCTGCAAGGACGCTCGATTGAAGTCGTCAACGTCACAGAGAACCCGATTGAAGATATCATTGCGGATTTTGTCAGCATTTTGTACAGCTTTTGTGCGAGGCTCTACGGGCAACGTCGAGCCAAGCGCAAGACTGAGAAGATTGTCCAGGATTTACGAGAAGAAAAAGAAGAGAAGAGTGCATAGTTGTTCCACAGGAGTCGAAGAGGATGCCCGAACGTCAATCGGAAACAAATGAGACACCGAAGATGCTGACGCTCACCGACCTCAAAGCACGAGGCTGGACCGATGCGTTAGTCAAGCAGTTTCTTGGTGAACCTGATGCAACCAAGCCCAATCCTCACTACCGTAAGGCCGCTCCTATGCGCTTGTATGCGCTTGCCCGTGTTGAGCAGGCTGAGAGCCAGGAAGAGTGGCAGCAGGCCAAAGCGAGGGCTTCTCGACGTTCGGAGGCAAGCAAGAAGGTTTCCGCCCGCAAGGCAGCGGAGTTAGTGGAACAGGCTTCGCAGATGCGGATCACTGTTGACCGCTTACCCACCGAGACCGTGATCGAGCAAGCCATTGCTTCCTACAATGCCTACAATTGGGAAATCGCGTGGCGGCATGGGGAAGCCTTTGAACCTGCAACCGAGAGCAGCGATCCCACTTTTCTCGACCGGATCACGGTCAATTACATTCGTCATCATCTTACCTCCTACGATACGCATCTCGAACAACTTGTCGGGCAGATCGGGGTCCGTCAAGCAGGAAAAGTGATTCGTCGCCGGATTTATGATGCGATTGCCAAAGCGTACCCCGAATATGCCCAGGAATGCGAGCGGCAGATGCAGGCCCGCTATGGAGCGTTATCAGAACAACAAGAGGAGGCGTAAAAGATATGCGCAAGCAGCGAAAGAAGCGTGCAAAAAAAGGCGAGCCACAGCGGATCACGAAAGCGGTGACGTGCATCCGACTGGCTGAAACCAACCCAGGGAAACTTGCTGCTCTCGAGCAGCTTGCGCATGTCTTTCTTCCGCTTGTGCAGCAGTATGTCACGCTCTTTTGCACCGATGAGATGCCGGATGCCTTCTCTGCTCCCTGCTTTCCGACACCTCTTTCTGAACGGTGGCAGCGCGTGGCGATCCAGCAAGCGGCAGGCATCGCCAAATCATGGCGCACCAATCGCGCCAACGCCTATCAAGAGTATTTAGACGAGCTTGCAGAGTACCAAGAACTGCAAGCGGGTGGTGAGGGTGAAGACGAAGGCGAAGTAGAAGAACCCACGTGGCGCGAATGGGACGTTCCCACGTTGCGCGAAACCTGCATTCAGGGCAACTGCAACGTTCTCAAGTTAGAGCCATCCACCGATTCCACGTTTGATTACTGGCTGAAAATCAGCACGCTGGACAAGGGTCATCCTCTCCTGGTTCCGGTGAAGCTGGCTGACTACCACGTAGAGGCCCTCACTGACCCAAAGACGAAGCAGCGCCGCAAGATCAACAGTAGTGTCACACTCAATCACAGGGACAATGTGTGGTGGCTCACCCTCTCCTACGATGAGATGGTAGCAGTGGAGACGAAGCCGGATGCACCTGTGATTGGCATTGATGTCGGGATCGCCAATTTCGTCACCACCTCAGACGGCAAGCAGTACGGCACCTTCAACGGCAAGCTCCGCAAGCGGCAGAAGCGAGATCGGGAGAAGCGGCGCAGGAAGGCGAAACTGCGGGCTTGCCTCAAAAAGAAAGGCGTGCCTGAAGAGCAACTCCCCTCTACGTCGAGCGCGACGGGACAGAGGCTTATGCGTCACGTCAAGCAGTCGATCAATCGGGCGGTCAATCTCTGTTTCGAGGAGCATGAGGGTTGTCAATTTGCCTATGAGCAGTTATCAGTCGCTTCGATGCGCTTCAAAGCCCGCGCACAAAATGCCTACCTGCGAGCCTCACAATTGGGACAGATCCCCAAGCAGATCGAGTGGAATGCGCTCAAGCGTGGTGTGCAAGCAACCAGGGTAAAAAGCGCCTATTCCTCTCAGCAGTGCCATGTGTGCTGGTACGTAGATCGCAAAAATCGGCCTAACCAGGGAACGTTTCTCTGTCAGGTCTGTGGTCACACCACGCACGCGGATCGCAATGCCTCCGAGAATATTGCCGACCGCCTGCACGATGAGGAATTACGCGCCTGCACCAATCGTGCGGAAGTCAAAGCGTTACTGCTCCGCCGACATGAGCAGTGGAAGCAGCAATTCGGGTTGGCCGTAGTCCAACCTCCCGTCCAGTTGGGCCTGTGGGCTTGCTCAGAGGCCTCAACGGACGTAGGTTAAGGTGAGAAGCGGGACGAGAGGGCTTTGCCCTCATTTGTCCATGTTTTTCACAACTATGGTGGTGAAGCCGTTCGATTTCATCGCCAAAGGACGACATGGTATGATTCAGCCCGCTGTAAAGTGCCGTGGACTTGAGTACTTGCGTATTATCTACGGGCCAGAGTATGACGTAGAACAAAATCTGGAGCGCCTATTTCGCTAGCTACCTCAACGCCAAATTTGCACGGATTTTCAACTTATCTTGAGAATATGTATCGCCTTACCCAGAGCATTTTCAGCGCTCTCCTGGACCGTCTCACTCAATCCAGGATGGGCGTAGAGGATTTCGGACACATCTGTGAGGGTGGCTCCCATTTCAATGGCTAGAGTGGCTTGACCGATCAGGTCGCCAGCGCGTGGGCCTACCAGCGTTGCTCCCAGCACGACATCGTCATCGGCATTGGCAACGATCATGGCGACGCCATTGTCAGTTCCGAGTGTGAGGGAGCGACCGTTGGCGGCAAAGGGGAAGCGCCCGCTCTTGACGTTGTAGCCGATGCGCGTAGCCTCCTCGGCAGTGTAGCCAACGGTAGCTAGCTCTGGCGTCGTATGCACGACCAGCGGAGTAACGAGAGGTGCGAATTGCACGCGCTGGCCCGCAAGTACCTCTGCTGCCACCTTGCCCTGCTTGATGGCCACAGTCGCCAGGGTGCGTCCACCTGTACAGTCTCCAACGGCATAGATAGTAGGAACATTGCTCTGCTGCATGCTGTTGACTGCTATGCCGCCGTTTTCGTTCAACTGCACGCCAGGAGCGTCAAGGTGTAGTCCCTGTGTATTTGGCACAACACCGTTGCAGACGACAATAGGGCGCTCAGCAAGCGTTGCAGCATTC
>JAFAXQ010000108.1 GCA_019240835.1 Ktedonobacteraceae bacterium | reverse complement strand
GGAAAAATCTCCGTAGCGAGACCACCAGTACAAGGTTTGCATTGAAACTTTCACCTTTCCTTCTGTTGCTGATCCATGTCTGCAATGGTGAGCAGAGCATGCAACTCTTCAACACTACTTCTGAGAGTTGCAGAGGCTGCTGGGTGCAGTGTTCTGCTTTCTCAGATAGCATAGTAGATGGTGTGGTACTGGACATCCCCTCATAACTAGCAGCTTGAGTCTCGTCTAGTATCACATCTCTGACTCAAACAGTCAAGACGTGCAGCAACTCAGTCACCTGCGATGAACACGCAGTTGAAGTAGGTGCCCTTGTAGATCGCTCTACAATAGAGTAGAGAGATACGAACATTTCTCAACATGTCATACATCAGGTGGTATATTTGTAGAAAGACTTGGCTATGTTCTATCATCTAGGCAAGATTGCCACTCGCTTTCGCTGGTTGATTGTAGGTTTATGGATAGTCGCCGCTGCCGTGGCTGTGCTGTTTGCTCCGCAGGTCGGTCAGGTACTGCGCTCCGGTGGCTTCAGTAGCCCTGATTCTGAGTCGCAACGGGCCGTAGATGTACTTGTACAAAAATTACATCTGGACCTGACAGTTGTGCAAGTTATTTTCACAAGTCATGAGTACACTGCCGATGACCCACGCTTCGTACAAGAGTCGCAACAGGCACTAGCACGCCTCAAGGGATGGTCAGAAGTTACTCAGGTTATCTCTTTTACAGATAATCCGCGCCAGATAGCGCTAGACCGTTATGCTGCCTATGTGAATGTGCTGCTCAAATCCGATCCCGATGCTGCACCGAAGCTCTTGCCCGAACTGCAACAGAGGTTGCAAGCAGTCCCTCATCTAAAGACGAGCATCGGAGGCGGCCCCGTTTTCTACGAGGATCTTCAGTCAGTTAGTGAGAACGACTTGCGTCGTGCGGAGATATTAGCCTTTCCGTTTGCCATTATTGCACTACTCTTGGTCTTCCGCTCGGTGGTAGCCGCGCTCTTGCCTGCTTTGGTTGGCGGCTTTGCCGTGGTCATTGCTTTAGCGATTATCTTCGGCTTGGGGCATATCACACCGCTTTCAATCTTCGTCTTGAATATCACCACGCTCTTCGGCCTGGGCCTGGGTGTAGACTACTCCTTGTTCATAGTAAGTCGTTTCCGCGAAGAACTGGCTCATGGTCACAGTATCGAAGATGCTGTCGTTTTGACAGTTGCCACTGCCGGTCGCGCTGTTACCTTTTCCGGCTTGACAGTTTCCATCGGTCTGCTCGGACTGACCTTCTTCCACATCAACATGCTGCGCTCTGTAGGTATGGGCGGTGTGCTGGTTGTATCACTCGCTATGCTGGCAGCGGTAACACTGCTTCCGGCCACTCTAGCTCTTATTGGGCTGCGAGTGAATGCTTTGCCTGTACGCTTGCGCGCCTTCTGGAAGCACTTCACTGCCTCCGCTGTAAATGATGTAGCACTCGGTCAGACTGTAGGCGATGCCCATCATGGTTTCTGGTATCGACTCTCTCAGTTTGTTATGCGCTATCCTGTGCGTGTATTTTTCCCGGTGCTCTTCCTGCTCATCGGTTTTGGGCTACCATTCTTGGATGTGCGCTTCTCGGCCCCCGACGCCTCAATCCTGCCCTCGAATGTGCCATCCAGGCGGGCATTTGATCTGCTGGCAGAACGCTTCAATGATCGCGAAACAACGCCCATTCTGATAGCTGTACAAACAAGAGGTAACGTGCTGACAGCCGAAAATATTCACAACCTTTACTACTATGTGCAACGTATTGAAGCTGACCCACGCGTAGCACGTGTTGACAGCATTGTAAGTGCCGACCCACGTTTCACCCTAGAACAATACCAGCTGCTCTACACACATCCTCAACTGCTTGCCGACCCTTATTTGTCAGCATTCCTCAGAAGCTCGGTTGCCGGTGACACAATAAGGATACAAGTCATCAGCAAGTACACTATGTTAGATACGCGCTCACAGGCGCTTGTACAGACAATTCGCAATACCCCTGCTGGCAATGGTATGACGGTGCTAGTGGATGGAGGTACAGCAGGCAATATCGACTATGTTAATTCCCTGTACAGCGACTTTCCAAAGGCTGTATTCATTGTGGCCCTCACTACCTACGTTCTGCTCTTACTGCTCTTCCGCTCAGTCGTATTGCCCTTGAAGGCGATCATCATGAACACGCTCTCTATCTTGGCGAGCTATGGGGCATTGGTAGTGATCTTCCAGGATGGCTTCTTGCATCAAGTGCTCGGCTTTACTCCACTGGGATTCGTCGAGGCAACCAGCCCTATTCTGCTCTTCTGTTCGCTTTTCGGGCTTTCCATGGACTACGAAGTCTTCCTCCTCTCTCGTGTGCAGGAAGCGTTCTGGCAGACAGGCGACAACACACGATCTGTAGCTCTGGGCCTACAGCGCAGCGGGGGCATCATTACCAGCGCTGCAATCATCGTCGTTGTGGTCAGCCTCTGTTTTGCGACCGCTGATGTTATTCTCGTCAAGGCACTTGGACTAGGTATGGCGCTAGCGGTTGTACTAGATGCTACGTTGGTACGTGGTCTACTTGTCCCAGCTACTATGCGTCTGCTCGGTGACTGGAATTGGTGGCTCCCTTTTGTCGGCGTGCAACGCCATCCACCAGCATTGGCAGAGTACAGAGCAGAAGAATCCGTTCTAGACGTTGCTAGGGTGAATACGTTAGGGCACGGTGACATAAGCATTGGAGAGGAAAAATGAGTAATAGAATGCAATACTTGGTTAGAGCTGTCTTACTGGTGATGAGTGTTGTGCTATTAGCCTCTTGTAGTTTCCCAGGTGTTGTCTCCACGTCGCAGCAGTTACCACAAGTGAGTCAAACGCCACATACGCTACAATTGCCACCTATAAGGTTTCCACAGGATGAAGGGGCACACGCGTATTTGACCGAATGGTGGTACTACACGGGGCACATGAAGGCAACCGATAACGTTGGGAGGCTCCATCAGTATGGCTTTGAACTGGTCATCTTTCAAAGCCTACGTAGTGATCTTCCTCCTATTTATGCAGCCCACTTCGCCATAAGTGACATAACGCGTGGTTCGTTTCACTTTGATCAGCGCCGTCTCACTGAACCGAACGCCATTATCCCTGATGGTACATCGACCAAAGGCATTGATGTAAGTATCGGCGATTGGTCCATACGCGGAGTGAATGGGCAGGATCACTTAAAAGCATCCATGACGAACTATGCTATTGACGTGAACTTGTCAGGTCGTAAGCCTGCTATACTGCACAATGGGAATGGACTGATTACCTTTGGGCTAGGAGGGTTCTCCTACTACTACTCACGGCCAAACATGGTACTATCGGGTATCATTACCGATCATGGTCAGCCTCTAGCAGTCTCAGGGGAGAGCTGGATGGACCACCAGTGGGGCAATCTTCTCTCGTTGCTTGGGGGTGGTGGCTGGGATTGGTACAGCATCCAATTGAACAACAACACCGAGATGATGCTCTACTTCATTCGTGATGCTTCAGGAAATAGCGTTTCTACCTACGCTACGTACATTGATGGCAGCGGTAAGTATGATCCTATTGCAGCAAATACACTCCATACTAAGGTTCTTGACCACTGGCGGAGTCCTACGACGGGGACAAGTTATCCTTCTGGCTGGCTCCTGGATATCAATAGCCCACAGTTGCAAGTATCTCTGACACTAGTCCCGCAACTGAAAGATCAAGAACTGCTAGTGTATCAGTCCACAGGCAATAGCTATTGGGAGGGAGCCGTCACTATTGCAGGTCAGAGCCAAGGTAGAACAATACAGGGTGAAGGGTACGTTGAGCTGACTGGCTATGCCCACGGGTCAGGCCCGCAGACATCATAGTTGACGTGTGGAGGAAAGAATATGGTATACTTTGTGCGGCGTTTACGATGTCATAGTTATGTGTTACATAGAGCATACCTATGTAATGCAATATACATCTAGGTGTTATTTCTCTCACGTCTGATTGAGGAGGGGGTGAGTTTGGGGATGAAAGCGGCAAAGGAAAGATGAAAACGAGAACACGTGCCTCTACACAGGAAGATTTTGCTATAGCCGAGCGTGTGGCTCGTATTGTTTCCAGCGTGCGTGGAACGAAACCCGATTACACACGCCTAGCTGCTGAGTTGGAGCTAGCTATCCCCTTTGACGTGGTGGGGATAGTGCTCTTGCGGCAGGATCGTCAGGCTGTACGTGTCACCGTTTGTCATCGTGAACAGTATCAAGAGGCAACGCATTGGACGGCTCTACAGCATCAGCATCCTAGAGAAAGTTCTATGCTAGCACAGATACTGCAGACTCGGCTGCCCATCGTGAGGGAATATGAGAAGGGGCTAGATGGTCCCCCAGAGGTGTGTGGTGATGCTCTTAGCAGTGATCATCGACTCCACTCCACACTGATTGTTCCTTTGATTGTGGAAGAGCGCGTGCTAGGAACACTCGAGTTGGGAACAGTGGCCCCAAATACCTATACAGATGAAGCACTACAACGGCTGGTGAACGCGGTGGCGCATGTGCTTGCTGCTGCTATTGAAGGTGTGCAATTGGAGGGAAAAACACAAATACAAGACCGCCAACATCAAGCACTCAAGGAGGTCTCCTATGCTCTCACCTTGAAAATGGAACTACCTATTATCCTTAATCAAATCGTTGTTGGTCTTGCCAGATCATTGAATGTTGCATCAGCAATTATGATGTACAATCGCCATACGGCACTATTACAGGTAGAAGCGCTAGCAGGACTAGACCGAGATATTTTCCCAAAAATATGTACGTGTAATACTTATATGAGACAGGAATGTATCATTGGCTATACACTTCAGCATCACCGAGCTACTATTTCCTAC
This sequence comes from Ktedonobacteraceae bacterium, assembly GCA_019240835.1. Taxonomy (GTDB): domain Bacteria; phylum Chloroflexota; class Ktedonobacteria; order Ktedonobacterales; family Ktedonobacteraceae; genus JAFATZ01. The sequence continues at coordinate 11,907 of JAFAXQ010000108.1, read as the reverse complement.
GATCTCGCTACAGATAACCGCTTTCCACTGAATCATTTATCCGCAAGGAAACTAAATATACACTCAGTCTACACTATTCCTCTAATGACAGACACAACCGTTTACGGGGTTCTTTTCCTCTGCTCTGCAGAGCCGGGTGGCTTTACCCCGTTAAAAGTCGATATTTTCTCGCTCTTCGCGAGCCAAGCTACTCTAGCAATTGACACAAGCATGTTGCTTGAGGCAACACGCCAGCGTAGCCTCTTTCAAGAGAGTGCCTTGCTTTCATCTGTGTCACATGACCTGCGTAGTCTCCTGACGACTATTAAGGCTGCTGTGACAGGTTTACTTCAAGCAGACATTGCGTGGAGCGAACAGGCGCGTCGAGAAATGCTCGAAGATGTTGATAGCGAGACCGACCAACTCACCGTCATGATCAACGCGTTGATAGAACTGTCGCGCATAGAGATGGGTGCTCTGATATTAGAAAAAGAATGGTGTGATATTGTAGAGGTGATCCATGGAGCACAGGCAAAGCTGGATCGTCGGCTAGCGACCTGCCCAATGCGCATCGACCTGCCGCCTCAATTGCCACTTGTGTACGCCGATCACGCCCAACTTGAACGAGTCTTCTACAACTTGATAGACAATGCCATACGACACAGCCCAGAAGGTGCTGAAATCGTTATTGCCGTTGATGTGCTTGAGGACCATGCATCACCACATGTCCGTGTGTGCGTGACCGATCATGGACGCGCTGTCCTAGAGCATGAACGTGAGCGTATCTTCCGCTCTTTTCATTATGGTTTTCGCTCATATGGAAGTGGGCTGGGATTAGCAATCTGTAAAGGTATTGTAGAAGCCCACCAGGGATGTATTTGGGTAGAAGCTGTGCGAAACAATGCAGGGAAAGCGTGTGGTTCTTGCTTTATCTTCACGTTGCCTATTCGTGCAAGCAGAGTTATCTCGGCACGAGCAACTGTGTAGAAAAGGTGGAGTTTTCATTGCACTCAATATGTTTGAACACATTTTGAAAGGCAGAAGTTGTGATGAAAGCGAAAGGGAAGCGTATTCTTGTGGTCGATGATGAGCCTCCCATTCAGCGTAATCTGCGTCGTAATCTGATGGCAACGGGCTACGAAGTACTTGTTGCTGAGAATGGCGAGCAGGCTGTAGAAATGGTATGTCTTCATCACCCTGACCTGATCTTACTCGACCTCCATCTTCCCAATGGGAAGCTGGATGGTATGGACGTATGCGTACAGGTGAGACAACTTATGCAGACACCAATCATAGTACTCTCAGCATTGACTGGGGAAAAACAAAAAGTACAAGCTCTGGACCTAGGTGCTGATGATTACTTGACGAAACCTTTCAGCACTGAAGAGCTGTTAGCTCGTTTGCGGGCTTGTCTGCGCCGTGCAAGTGTGACAGCAACAGCAGAAGTAACTGAACCAGAAGTATTACAAAGCGAGGATGGTTATCTCTACATGCATGTTGCACGACGCCAGGTACTGGTCGCAGGTCACGAAGTGCGCCTGACGCCGACTGAGTTCGAGTTGTTACGACGACTCATGTTATACGCTGGCAAGGTACTTACACACCGTTCTTTACTACGAGCTGTTTGGGGACCTGAATACGGTGAAGAAGCTGATTATTTGCGAGTATACATACGCCAACTCAGGCGTAAGGTGGAGGTGGAGCCATCACGGCCTCGCTACATTCTGACTGAGCCTGGTGTTGGTTATGTTTTCCGTGTTCGTGTTGAAATTCAGAGTTCTTAACATTATTTTACTAACTGAACACCCTTTTGAGGGGCGAGCCGTCTCAGTCAACCCTGCTTGACAAGCACATTTGATAAAGGAACTGTAAGAACAATGGAGCAGCAAGACCGCATTATGGATGGAGATTTACAGACATTAGGTCTCCAATCCATCTTAAAAATGCTTGCATTAAGTGGCAAGACAGGCAAGCTATATGTCTACTCTGGCCCGGAGACACTCTCTGTCGGTCTACGCAAGGGACAAATTGTTGGACTTCATGAAGAGGGTGTTCCACAACCGGACCTGCTCGCTATGCTTTGCCTCATCAATAGACTCGATCCTGCACGAGTACAGACGATTCGTGAACTTGCGCAGGGCGATATGCAAGTGACGCTTGCTACGTTAGTTGAACGAGGTTGGATGACTGTCAGTGAAATGCAACGTCGCCTTGAATTTGCTGTGACACAGTGCATCAGTCATGCGCTCCGTTGGGTCAATGGGCGTTTCGAGTTTCATCGGCAACTGGTGCCAATGGATAGCAAAATGCTTCCTTTGGATATTGACTCTGTCCTGCTAGAGGCATTACGTCAAGCAGATGAGTGGGAAGAGATTGCCAAAGAAGGAGTGATGCATCTCACACGCACGACAGTAGCGCGCTGGCAACCAGAGGTCAGCAGGGATGTACGCAGCATGGAGTTGAATGCCGAAAGCATTGAGGTACTGTGTCTCTCTAATGGTGAGCTGCCGCTGCAGGCTATTTCACTGGCACTTATGATGCCAGAGGCGCGTGTGGCACACATTATGACTCGTCTGGTAGCACTGAATTTAATTGAGGTCGTTGATACAGCCTTTGAGGACGTGTTGCGACAAGACCTTGCAGATCGGATTATGCGATCTCAGAACGCATTGGCGTGGCGTAAGCGAGCTTCGGATCCCGTGCAGCATCTTCACGGACTGCTCATTATACTTGCCGAGTGTATCAATGAGCTTCTTGTTCACCATGGCAAGCATGCGAGAGTTTTTCTTGGACGCGGCCAGATTTCTTCTATAGAGATTGTGCGCTACTTGGAGCGTCGTTTTGCTCCACCATTGCAACCACTATCAAGTCAATATCCTATTTTGGAGACAGCAAATTTCAGTCATGGTCAACTTAACTGTAATGAGATCCTTGCTCTCGATAAGGTAGTGAAGGGTCAACAGTTAGAGGAGTTTTATTGGGAGGCAGTGCAAGGGCTGAGTGCATTCCTGCGTATGCTCTTTGCAGAGTTACTACATGACGAAGTGGGAAGTTCAAGTACGGGTCGTCAACTCAGTGCCGCCTGGAAACTGTTTCTCTTCGAATTTGAGCAAGAAGTACAACAGTACCAGACGTACCGTGCTCAGCGAGCAGCACGAGCGGCGCGTGACCGCAATGCGACACAGCCATCACCTACGGGAGTAGCGCAAAATCGCAGTACTGTCCCTGAAGTAGATGGAAGGTCTTTTTGGTCATCTGAAAAAAGGAGGTCAATCTAGATGGTCGTACCGACTGTACTGGTAGTAGACGATAGTCCTACTGTGCGTAAGATCATTCAAATGACGCTCCAGCGTGAACATATTCGTGTGGTTACTGCTGGAGATGGTTTAAGCGCGCTTACCTCAGTTGCTGACGAAGCACCTGCTCTTATCCTTCTCGATATCCAACTTCCGCGAATGGATGGGTACCATATTTGCCAGATTATACGCAAAAACTTGCAGTTTCGGCAAATACCTATTATTATGCTCAGTGGGAAGGATGGTCTGTTTGATAAGATGCGAGGCAAGCTTTCTGGGTCAACAGAATACCTCACAAAGCCATTTGACTCTGCAGAACTTATACAGACAGTAAAGAAGCATCTTGCAAACTGGCAGGAGCGCGTTCCTACGCAATATGAGAATACGCGTCCCCGCCTGCGCTACCGGGGATAGGCAATATCCAGAAGATCAATGGAGATATCTCGGTCTGGCACAATGCATCAGGTGCTCAACTCGTGATTGCTTGAGAAAGGTGTAACCAGATGTCTGGACAAAAAGTGCTCGTTGTGGATGACAGTTGGACTGAACTAACAATGATTGTTGCTTTGTTGCGTGATGGCGGCTTTGAGGTTGTGACGGCTGTGGATGGTGATGAAGTTGTTGAAAAGGTGTTCAAAGAGCGTCCTCAATGCATTGTTCTTGATGTTGTCCTTCCCAAGCAAAATGGGTTTCAGTTGTGCCGAAAGCTAAAGGCTCTAGAGGTAAGTAAGCATATTCCGATCATTCTGTTGTCGAGTAAAAGTACTCCATTGGATAAGTCATGGGGGCTCAAGCAAGGTGCCGACTTATATATAACTAAGCCTTTCAATGAAGCTGAGCTGGTTGCTAGTGTACGGCACCTTGTCTAAGCGGGGTCAAGGTGGGGCAGTAGCCCCAAGGTTTCCTCTCTCCTTTTTCCTCCCCCTAAGGGGGGCGAGAAAGGACTTGTACATTGCCCCACGACCAATGGTCCTACCAGGAGCAGGTTTGTGGCTAAGGATAACCGAAAAATGCTACAGGACGCTTTAGCTAGTGCTGGACGGACAAGAACATCTTTGCTGATGCAAGCTCAGTTGGCACTTGCTCAACAGTTAGATACTCATGCCTCTCCGGAAGACGTTCAGGCTAGTGACGGGGAACAGTATCTTGTGTTCTCTCTTTGTGATTGTGAGCTTGCAGTCAGTGCTGAGTTGGTTCAAGCAGTAGAACGACTCGTCGATGTGACTGCTATTCCCAACGTTGCTCCCTGGGTGAGAGGTGTTGCTCATCTGCGTGGGTCTATTGTCTCTGTAGTGGACTTACGCACATTTCTAGGTCTGGAGCAATTTACACATGGTTCACGTGCCCGCCTGCTCTCGTTGCAGCATAATGACATGACGATATGCTTCGTAGTGGATGGGGTGAGCGAGATGCTTTTCATTCCTAATTCCGCTATTACCCGTGGTGAGATACTTCAAGCTCCTATTCCGCAGTGGGCGTTGCCTAATGCTGCTGGATATGCACTACTGGGTAAACGTGCAGTGGTTTTGCTAGATGCGGTGCGCCTGCTCTTCTCAGACAAGATGCAGCGCTATGAGCTACAGGGACTAGAAGGTCTTTAGCAGTTCCTATTTTAGAGTCTCTTAAAACTGAATGCGTCGTAAGGCTCTTGCGCACATTCAATTTGATGAGCGTGTTTTTCTATTGAACAGGAGGTGTGGCGCATGAATCTTGAACGTAGTCCAGGCAGAATGACAGTAAATGCGTTGATGCAACTAGGGTTAGTCACTTCAACGGCTCTTCCAGTCCTATTTATTGCCCTACTTGGTTTTACAGAATCACAACTGGATAAAACAACATTCCTGCTGGTGGTTATCGCTTGTGCAATTATCGTACTGCTCGGTGTGTTGATTGTGAATTATTTTGTGCAGCGTCGCATCAAAGATCGGCTGCTAGGGCTCGTCGATGTGTGTCGTGACTATAGTGGCGGCGATCAGACCGTACGGGCTTCTGTCAATGGTGATGACGAGTTCGCTATGCTCTCGATGTCACTTAACACCTTGCTTGATGCTCACGCTAGCCCAGCCAATAGCACAACAATTGCTAATGCTAGCGGCGACGCAGCAGCCCTGCAAGCACAGATTGAGAAGTTACTGCAAGAGGTCAGTGCTGTCGGAGACGGCGACCTTCGCATCCAGGCAGAAGTGACACCTGATACACTTGGTGTGTTGGCTGACTCCTTTAACTACATGATAGAAGAGCTAGCCAAGGTCGTAGGGCGCGTTCAGGCAACAGCGGTGCAGGTGACCAATGCGACGCGGCGCATCCTTGATCGCTCAGGTGAACTTGCTCAAGCATCTGAGGCGCAAGTGACGCAGATTTCACAAACGACAGAGGAGGTAGAGGCTCTGGCTGTCTTTATTCAGAATGTTGCCCACAACGCTCAATTGAGTGCTGAAGCAGCACAAGAAGCTCTACACAATGCTATCAGTGGTCAGCAATCTGTGCGTCAGACGATTGATGGTATGATGCTTATTCGTGAGAATGTCCAGGAGACTGCAAAGAAAATCAAGCGTCTTGGTGAGCGCTCCAACGAGATTGGCGAGATTGTACGCATCATTGAGGATATCGCTGATCAGACGAACTTGCTCGCCTTGAACGCGGCTATTCAATCTGCTATGGCTGGTGAACATGGACGCGGCTTCGCTGTTGTTGCCGACGAAATTCGCCTTCTGGCAGAACGCTCTACAGAGTCAACTAAGCGCATTGCCACACTAGTGAAGAGTATCCAGGGCGATACGTATGAGGCTGTCGTAGCCATGGAAGATAGTACTCAGGAAGTGGTCAAGGGGTCGCAGCTAGCCGATGAAGCCGGTCGCTCGTTGAACTCTATTTACAGCGCTGTAGAGCGCCAAGCCCAGATGATCGAAGGTATTGCACGTGCGGCAAATGAGCAGACTTCAGTATCGGAAAGTGTGGCTGTGGCAATGAGCCAGATATCCGAGATTACCCAGCAAACGAATGCTGGTGCGCAGGAAGCTACTGTAAGCGTCAGCTATCTTGCTGAACTGGCAGAGCAATTACGTGCCTCGGTTTCTACTTTCCGTCTGCCCGAGGGTGAGCATGAGATGATGGCGGCCCTCTCTGCTACGACGTCTGTTACCGAGTTGCCCGGCGATAATATGGGGCAACTGTTTGCCCCAACGATGACGCCAGTCAGAGAGGATGATTGGGGTCAAAACAGTTCTAACGGTTTCTCTCCTCTGCCTGAGCCAGCCAATTCTGGCTCTATGCTTTCCTTAACCTCGCGGACTGGACAGTTTATGTTTAAACAGCAGGATTTGAGGGGTCAATTCAACTTGAGCAGTCCTCCTAGCAATCAGTTTCAACAAGGCCATCTCAACTCCCCTGAACAGCAGCCCTTTGGCAGCCTATCTGCTGGTATAGTCCCTCAGCCTTTTACTAACCAAGAGAATCTTTTAAGTCAACAACAGTATAATCCGCCTATTTTGGGTGCTCGGTCACGTGCGCAGCAACAAGAGTTTGCAGAGATGAACAACTTGATGAATAACTTTGAGCATCAGGACCAGCAGCCATTCGGACCAATAACAGGTTTTACATCTCAGAATCAACCAGCGTATCAGGCTTCGAATCAGTTGCCACCTCCCCCTCAATCTGGGCAGTCAGTGGCATCTCATCGACGCTGGCATACTCAGCAGCAATCTCCCTTCGATCAGGAGCCGTTCTCATTCCAGAACGACGTGCAGTCTGACGAGTAGCGAGTCTTTCCTTGCAGACTGCCAGAGCGGAGTACTAGCTCTAGACGTAATAGTATCATTACAGAAAAAGGCTTAGATGAGAACGGAGTTCATTGGCTGTCTGAATAGTAATCTGTACTGCGGGTTGTGTCGTGTGTATCTTGTTTACGCGTGTACAACTCGTTGTTACCTTAGAATGAGTGGGTGTGCGCAACATGTCGAATACATTTGATAAACTATCAGTTCTCGATTCGTTTATCGAAGAGGTGGAGAGCTATTTGCCGGAGATTGAGGCAAACCTTGAGCGTCTAGCACAGTCACCCAACGACATGCATGCCCTGGAAGAAACTCATCGCCGCGCTCACACTATTGGCGGTTCTGCTTCGATGATGGACTTCCCCGCTTTGGCTCATGTCGCCCACGGGATGGAAGATATTCTTGCCGATGCTCTGGAAGGCGTGATAATACTCGATGAGGCTACTATTGCTCTCTTGCAGCGCTCTCTGGGTCGTACACACACTCTCGTGAAGGGTATACGCGGTGGCGTCGATCAAAATAGTATTATTGCCCAGGACGATGAGGACTATGCGCACTACCGCGCACAGAGTGGAGCTGTTCCCCAACCCGAGAACAGCGATGCTGAAAGCAATGAGTATACCGAACCGTTGCAACAAGATATTGACATGTCACCACCTCTACCTCCCATGCAAGCAGGTATGCCTTCATTTGACGAGGTTTTAGCCTCTTTCCGCACATCGACTACCTCCTCTATAGAAGAGGACGTTGCTTGGCCAGAGGAGGTGGTGTCTCCCTCTCTCTCTGCACAGTTTGCGCCCGATACTGTCTCCCTTCCTCTATTAGATGCACCATTAGAAGAGAGCATTTCTGAGTATGTGCAACCATCTGCAAGCGCTTTAGATATATTGGCGGCTTCGACAATGCATATGCGCGCACAGTCTCCTCTTTCTCCGACAGAGACTCCACAAGATCCTATGGAGAGTCAAGCGTATGATCCTGTCCCGGTTGTGTATCAGAGTATTGCACAAGAGACGGAGACTGCTTCGCTTCCACAGGTATACATGCGTGTGCAGCAGGATGCTCGAACGCTAGACGTTCAAGTCTCCTCGCTAAAGATGGCTCTGACACAACTGCGCTCGGCTATGTCGCTCATTGAAGTGCAGCATGGTGAATTTAAGGGTTTCCTCGATGGTTCCGAAGATGCGCTTGGCCGTTTGGAAGATTGGGCTGGGCAAGCGATGGGGCTGAATCTTCGTAGTAGTCCTGAGCAGGTGCGACAATACCTTCCGCTCTCCGTTATGTGGGTGGCGAGTAGTAAACTTAAGGAGGTACTTGACCTCCTTAACCAGATTACCGCAGGTGTTGAAATCACCGACGCCCATCTCCACGAGGTCTTGCAGCAGTTGCATCTGTCGATAGCTGCTTGTGGTGAGTCCTTTAAACAATTGCAAACTGATTCTGCCCACCTACCCGCTCAAGAACGGGGTTGGACTGCTTGGCAGATGCAAGAGGATGCGGTGCGCGAGCGCGTGACGTTTGAACGGTATGGTGACATTACCTCGTTGCGTGCGGAACTAGAGGCAAAGTTACGCGAGGAACTGCGTCGTGAGTATGAGGCGCGCCCTATCCCTACAGCAGCTCGAGCAGAGCTGGAGCAGCAAATACGCGATGAGGTCCGCCAGGAATTCGAAGCGAAGCAGCATATGCAAGACAATCTCTCCGCTGTAACTGAATCACATCAAGAGTTGGAGGACCGGCTGCGTAGTGAGAGTGAAATTCGGGTTCGTCAAGAGTTCTTGAACCAGATTACCAACATTGGTAGCATTGCGTCTGCTCTGCAAATGATGCATCCCCAACCTCGAAATGCTCTGCCTCCTACAAACTTTGTAGAGCGTACTACTGCCAGGTTGACACAGCGTGACACTCCTGCGCAGCCTTCAAAGCCAGTAGACTCCATCTCCCCTGCTCCTATGAGCTTGTCAATACAATCTCAGCCATCAGCAGTCTCTTCTGCTACACCTTCGTCTCCCTTGGTCGAATTTGGGGATGAAGCTGCTGAGATCTTCCGTTTGGAAGCTGAAGAACATCTTCAGACGATTAGTATGCACATTGCTGCCCTTGAAAAGGCTCCTGCTGACCGTGATCTTATCCAAGGCGTTCGCCGTGCTATACATACGCTCAAAGGGGCAGCAGGGATGATGGGCTTGCGCACTATAGCAGATCTTTGTCATGTCTCCGAAGATCTGCTCGACGGCGTTATGGAGGGTTCAACTCCCATTTCACCGGCTGTGCTCAGCATTATTCTTGATACTGCAGAAACACTTGACATGCTCATCACTGGAAAGGGAATAGGTCAAGACTCCCCTGAGGCAAGAACAGAGGCTCTTCGTGCTCGCTATGTCGAGTTACTTGGTGAGCAAACCACAACTCCACATACCTTGGATGAGGATGTCGATGCTGTTGAAGGCTCGATGACACAACCACCTCTTGTTGCTGATGTTCTCGGAGCTGGACAAGCGACTGAGGCGCGTCCTCAAGGTGATCTAAGTGTACGTGTGCGGCTTCAGAAACTTGATGAACTAGTGAATTTGTTTGGGGAGATGCTAGTCAACCGCAGCGTCCTAGAGGAGCGGATGAGTCGTCTCGCTCGCCTGGTTGCAGATGTCGCTTTGAGTAGCAATCGCTTGTACGACGTGGGCCAGAAATTGGAAAGCCGCTTTGAAGCGGCAACCTTGCCGAGTGGACGCTCCGTGCAGGTGATGCCGGGAGAGAGCAAACAGATCATTGACAGCCACAATGGAAAAAGTAGCGCTGAGCCAGAGTACCTGGCAGAGTTCGACGAATTGGAGCTTGACCGCTACACCGAATTTCACCAACTTGCTCGTGGCTTAAGCGAAGGTATCTCGGACATGACAACGTTGAGTAGCGAGATGGATACTGTCATTCGTGAGTGTGAAGGTGTCTTTGCTCGTGAGAATCGCCTCGGTACGACCTTCCAAGACCGCTTGCTGAAGATACGCCTTGTGCCCCTTGCTGCAATGACCCCACGCCTTTACCGCGCAGCTCGCGCTGTTGCCTTCAAACAGCACAAGGAGTTCGAACTCCTACTGGAGGGCGAAACGACGGAAGTTGATCGCACCGTTTATGAAGAAGTTGCGGGACCATTATTGCACCTGATGCGCAATGCTGTTAATCATGCTATCGAGGCACCTGATGTGCGCATCCAAAAGGGAAAACCGGCCGCCGGGAAAATTACCTTGTCGGCCTGTTACGAAGGAAATATGGTCGTTATTACAGTGCGTGACGATGGAACCGGTATCGACCCGGAGCACGTGCGCAGTGCGGCTCTTGCTCGTGGGCTTATCCGACCAAGTCAGATACTCAGCGAGAGCGACTTGATAGAGCTTATCTTCCGTCCCGGGTTCTCAACTGCTGAGTTTGTGAGTGAAGAGAGCGGTCGCGGCGTAGGTTTAGATGTTGTGCGAGATAGTGTAGCTCGGCTTAGAGGCACGTTAGTAGTCGACTCAACACCTGGCCAGGGTACTGCCTTTACTATGAAATTCCCAACCAGTCTTGCTATCCAAAGCGTCATGATGGTGGTGGTTGGTACACAACAGTATGCTATTCCTACCGTTATAGTAGAATCTGTGGGTCGTCTCGATAATTTCAAGCGCTCAACGCTCTCGGGTCAACCTGCTATTCTTGTGCGCGATGATCCCTATGCTCTCGTCATACTAGCTCAATACTTGTCGCTCCCCACAGGAATCATTAACGATAAAGCCCCTATACTTTTGGTTAATGCTGGTGGTCGTCGTATAGCTCTGCTCGTCGACGAGATCAAGGGCAAGTCGGATGTGGTTATGAAGAATCTCGGACCACATCTGCGCCATGTGTACGGGATTGCTGGTGGTACTGTCCTTGGTAATGGTCGTGTTGTACTCATTCTTGAATTGTCCGAGTTGCTCACAGTCCGTCCTCGACTGAACTCAAGTGTAGCGAGCGGTGCAGGTATAGTTATGCGGCCCGAGAATAGTACTCAGGCTGCTGTGCGGCAGAGTATCCATGCTCAGAGGCAAACAGCAGTGCCACAGTCAGTACCGACTGCGCCTGAACGTGGAAAATGCATTCTAGTAGTGGATGACAGTCCTAGTGTGCGTCGGGTCGTTAATATGATGCTCAAGCAGCGTGGCTGGGAGACTCAGATGGCACGCGACGGTGTAGAAGCTCTGGAAATAATTGCGCGTGGCACTCCAGCCGCTATCTTGCTTGATATTGAAATGCCGCGTATGGATGGGTATGAGTTGATTGCAACACTACGTGCGCAGGAGCAGTATCGAACGCTTCCACTGATCGTGCTTACATCGCGAGCTGCCTCGAAGCATCAACAGCGTGCTATGCAGCTCGGGGCAAACGCTTATATGGTCAAACCATACCAGGATGAGGAACTCATTAACACTATTAACTCGTTTGTGTATGGTACGGTGACTCGTTAACACAAGCAGGGAGGACTCAAAGGGGCATGGGTGTTGAACGTCCAGCGACGCAGTGGTATGTGCAACGCCAGCGTATTCTTGGCGAAATCGCTCTGTTAGAGGCTGCTTTTACACAGGCAAAAGAGGAGCAAGATAGCAATGCAGCTGCGCTAGAGCATACAGCGCAGCAGCTTATAAAGGCCCAAAAGAAACTTCGTGCCCTAGGCCCTTGTCCCAAAGCGATGATGGGTTGAGCAGTGAGTGGTGGGCGTGCTACATTATGTCCCTACAACATGTAAAAGTGCCTGCACGATCTGACTGCCCATGTCATTCGTTCCTACGAGATTCTTCCCTTCTTCTCGTACGTCTTCTGTACGATAGCCCGCATTGATAGTGTGCTCCACT
>JAFAXQ010000091.1 GCA_019240835.1 Ktedonobacteraceae bacterium | reverse complement strand
GTTTCCCAACCCCGAAAGAGCAAGACTTACTAGAAATCGTTCCTGGTACACCAGTGCAGGAAGTGAATAGCACCTATTATGCAGAAGACGATAAGACGGTGATACTCTACCTCCACAGTATTCTCGTCGCTAGTTACTTTGTGCTTTCTTATGACTATGCTGCTCCTTCTCTTTCGTAAGAGGGTCGCCTACCATTATGTACCGCACTAGCTAGTTTACGTTGCACAACGAACGACGCTCAGGATATAACTAACTCCTGAGCGTCGTTCGTTGTGTGTGAGAAGCGGATATACTGTACTGTTATTTCTGAAAGAGTCCTGCTAGAGCCAATACTTTAGGCTCTTTGGGCCATGTATTTTGTATCTGTTGGAAGACATCAGCAGCCTCGCTACTCCATATGGGATATCCTTGTTGTGCTGCTGCTTTGGCTCCAGCTTCGACGTAAGCACAACTACTTCCTAGATCTCCTAATGCGGCGGCTGCGCTAGCTTGTAGATTAATAATTTCGATATGTGTGCTCATCGGCACTGGCAATCCTTCAGCTTTCTCCAGAGCTTTCCAGGCCTCTCCAGGATCGTATAAGTCCATGTATGTGAGAGCTTGATAGAGGTAGAGTACTGGTGTCCCGCATATAGTGTATAAGTATGCTGGATCAGCTTCTGGACTTGATGGGAACGTATTTTCTGCCATTCCAATGTATCGCCTGGCCTCGTTAGGCTGGCCACAGCGAGCATGGGCGCTTGCAAGCCCCATATAGATTCTTGATCGAAGCAATGGTGAGACATAGCGTAGAAGAGGAATAGCTTTCTGATAAAAGTAGCGTGCTTGTTCGGGCTTCTTTGCAACTAGGGCGATAGTAGCCTGTTGTTTCAGTGCAGCCGCTTGAATGTTGAAGTCTCCTGATAATTGGCTGTATTGTACTGCCTGCTGGCAGTAGTGTTCCATGAGTGGAATGTTGCCCTTGTCGACTTCTGCGGCTAAGATGTAGCCCTGCGTGGCAATATTAGCGGCTACTTTCTGATTTCTTGATGATCTTTGTGCTAATCGCTCTATCTTTGGCAGATAGGTGGGTAGAATGCCTTCGACTGTGGAGGCCTCGCTTGCGTTGCTCAGATCCCAGCAGGTGTTGTTAAGTTTAATGAAGCATTCAATGTTTTCTTCGTTGATGTCTTGAGGGTTTCCTGTTTCCAGTCTCTCAAGAGCCTCTGGGACGTCTTGTAGTGCAAGTAAAGTTGCTGCTGCTAATTGTAGAAGTTTCTCAAAAGCTCCTCGTTTTGATGGATCAAAGTTTGCCATGTCTTGGTCTCCTAGTCCTAGTGTCCGTTTGACATAAGCTATCTGCGCTGGTGTGGCTATGGAGACTTCCTGCTTTTTCTTTGGGACTGAGGATAATTCCGGTGGAATAAATCCAAGCTCAGCAGCAGTCTTTCCAAGCACATTGCGGAGTTTTTCCTGATAGTACGGCCCAGGTTTTCTTTTGCCATTTTCCCACCTCGCCACATATTCGTCTGTTACAGCGACACCAGGGTATCTTGCGTGTATTTCTATGGCAAGTTGCTTTTGTGACCAGCCAAGCTCTTTGCGAGCTCGGCGTAAGAGAAGATTAGGCACTCGCTCATCCTCTCTGATGTCTTCTGTTTCCTGGTTCATGCGGCTGTACCTCATAGACTCTACTAAACATTGTAGCTAGACTAGACGAGACTTACAAGGGTATTACAAGTATAACGGGTGATAAAATTTCTGGCCCACTAATGGCCCCCCCTCTTCTGGCCCCCTAGTGGCTTCCTCGATTGGCCCTCTTCTGGCGGTGTTTGCTCAAGCCATATCCTTGTATGCTTGCAGTAGAACACAACAACATAGCCTGACAAGTAACAGTATAACACGAGGTGCTCAAAACGTCATGGAAAATATCTCAGAAACAGGAGAAAAAAGATCATGATTATCCAGATCGACATCTACGCCGTTGTTGCTATTGCTTATAAGGAGTGAGAAGTATGTCAGATTATCAAAGAGATGCTCACGAAATATATCCGCGCAAAGCTTATCACTGTATTGTCGCGCCTTCAACTTATGCAGTGGTGCAGAGTGCGCAGGGCATCTTTTACTTGGTGCGCCTGATGCAAATCGGTGAAATCATACGCCTAGAGTCTCTGGTTCTTGATGGCAGGCCGGTAAGGTCTAGCAATTATGATGAATTGCTGTCTTTTCGACAACACATCCGTTCGTTACGTTCACATCTTTCATACATTCCTTGGATACCCAATCAAGTTTAAGCGATAACAAAAATATTGCTTTTTTAAAAGATATTTGTTATGATTGTTTTGTACGATAACAAAAAATCCATTTCTCTTCACGTAGCGCATAAAACGAGTAGTTCTAGGAGGTCAAACCCAACCATGGATGTTATAAATCTCGCTATCACCGTCAACCTGTGGTTTATCGTGTGCCTGTGTCTGGGTAGTATAGTGATCGGCATGGTGCTTAACCGCCGTGGCGATAAGTGGCCCCGCTACTAGAGCAGGCCAAAGCAAGGAGGCATCCAGCTATGTCCCATCGGATGTGGAGAAAACCTAGTCGATATAGCCGTCATTGGCGGCGCGTTCACTGCTCATTCTCTTGTCAATTGTGCGGTCGTTCCTTTCAGTACACCCCTCTCTTTAACGAAGAATACACCTGTCTCTGTAGCACCTGCCATCGTAGCGCGTCTCTCTCTGTTCTTCGCACACACGCATAGCCACGAAAGGACGAAAGGCATATGGAAAGACCAATCTACCGACAATTTAGCCGCTTGCATCGCAAACTTGGATCGTCACCGCTTATCATGTTCCTGCTAGGCGGTCTTACGCTGCTGCTGTGGGCCTGCGCAACGGTGGTACAGGTCCAGACCAGTGAATACCTCGCGCTCGGCAACAACAATCACATTGCTGGCGTGGCCTGGGGGGTGTTCATGCAGCCCTATCTGTTGATCACTGGACAGGCCCCGCTTAGTCTTGCCACTGCCTGGGTGTATGGCTGGGTCGTTGAGGTGGTGACGTTGATCTTCGGTCTCGCCCTCGCTGTGGCTATCGTCAAGATCTCTGCGGCCAATCCTCATCTTGGCCGTGGCTTCGTTGGTGGTGGTCTGCTGCTCATCGCGCTTAATAGCTGGGCCGACTACAGCGCTAGTCCTGGCAACAATCCGCTCGTGCAATTCCTGATTGCATTGGCTGTTGGCGGTATCGTCGTGGTAGGGCTTCCCCTGGGCATTGGCTTGATTGAGCATGGCTTCTCAGAACTAGCAGAAGGGTAAGGAACATGGGTACCCACGATAACAACAATAACAAGAACGTTGGACGATTAGGCGTTGCTGCTGCTACATTGGTCGCTGCTGAAGCTGGGCTGGCACACTTCGGTGCTCCTGGCGTGCTTGTGGGGCTCGTTGCGTCGTGGGCTGCCTATGAATACAGTGCACCCCTTGTCGCCAAACTGCCTGCTGGGGGGAGAAAATCTCCCCAGCCTGGCCAGGACGAGAGGAAGACCCGAAAACATAGCCTTGCTTATCGTCTCCTGAATGGCAAGAGTGCACGTGAGGAGGAAGCCTCATTCGCTGATGAAGAGGTGATCGAGGACGAGCTAGAAGAAGGGGCGCTCAATCTGGGACCACAACTCAGGCCACACATCAATACCGTGCTCAGCAGCCGCATGGCTATCCTTGGACAACCTGGAATGGGGAAATCAAACGTGGTGGGTGATCTGTCCGAGGAACTTGCTGATTTTGATGTGCCACTCCTGATCTTCGATCAAAAGCCTGAATATGGCCCCTTGTGTGAGCGTCCCTACCTACGCAACCCCTTCAAGGCTTCTGCGGCCAATGTCACCCCACAAAGCGCTTTTCAATTTGGCGTCCAAATCATGAATGAGCGCTTACAGGTGGTCCTTGATCTCCGGTCTTACAGGAATGACACCACCGCGGCCAAGGTCATGATTATGATCCTGGCGGGCATCTGGGCATGGGAAGAGGCCCACGCCAATGAGGACCGCATTCCCTGTATGATCATTCTGGAGGAAGCCCACTACTGGTTGCCGCAAAAAGAGGCGATGTCTACCGTCAGCAAGCAAAGCAAGGACGGTGAGCCATCCATCTTTAGCAAGTTACAGCAGACCTTCTTTTCTCTCGTTACAGGTGGACGAAGCATGGGCATGGGGTGTGTGATCGTCACCCAGCGCCCAGCAGACATTGATAAGCGAGCTATCGCCGTAGCTGACTGGAAGATCTTACTCCGGGCAGACATGCCCCAAGATCTGCAAGTGTATCGCGCACTCGGTTGCAGCGATGAAATCGCCCGGTCTCTTGAAGTGGGACAGGCCTATATTACGGGTCCAGGCACCAAAGGCGTCTACCAGTTTCGCGAGAGGTTCAGCCCAAGTGAAGCCAAGACTCCAGGATATGAAGCTCTCAAAAAAGAGACTCCTTCCTCTGTTCCCATCGTTCCCCGTTCCCAGACCGAGCCACTTTTTGAGCTTGGGAACACACCGGGGAACACGGGAATGGGGAACGGGGAACATGCCCCAGATTTCGGGGAACAGCCTGGCAAGCCGTTCCCAGAGTCGGGAAACAGCGGAGAACGTTCCCGCGAACCGGGGAACATTCCCGAGGATGCGGGGAATGTTCCCGAGGGCTATACCCATGAGGAAGAGATGAAAGTCATTCTGGCATACGCCGCGCTCTCTCAATCTGGAGAACCTGTGACCAGGCGGCGCATTCATGACTTCCTCGGATGGGGCAATCGAGACTACAGCCGTGTGGTCAAGCCAGTGTGCGACAAGCACAACATTGATAGAAAGTGAGACAGAGTATGACAGCAACACAGCAATCCTCATTGACCTTCAGGCAACGCGCCTGGCACAGCTTCAAGCACAGCAACTATATTACCGATGGTTGGAACTGGTTTATGAAGCTGCTCAGTAAATCGGCTGAACCTATCCTGTTCTTCACGGTGCTCTACAGCGGCTATGAACTGCTACCCAGCGTCCCACAGCCGGGGGCCATCGTTGATGCGCCGGTCTTCATTGCCCAGCAGGCCGCGCTTGATATTGGCGGGCTGGGCTTGATGAAAATTGCGAAACAAGCCAACTTGGGCAAAGAGTCCTACGCCTATCGCGTCGGCGTGATCCTCATTGGCTTAATGATGGCGAATGTCGCAATGGCATCCCTCAAGAAAGTGGTGCCATTGCCGCCGCTGGCATTCACCATTATTGAAACAATCCTGCTGATGGCCCGCGCTATTATGGCAGTGCTCTATGGACACGCGATCCACGCACTCAGAGACGACTATCCGCAAGTGGTGAGCCACGCACAACAACAGCCACAACCTACCATCGATGTCGCGCCACTCATTGCACCACTAGAAGCGCGAATAGGAGCGTTACAGACGCAACTAGAGGCGCTACAAGAGGCGCACAAAAACGCTACAAGTAGCGCTCCTTCAACGCTACAAGTAGCGCCACAAAACGAGACTTTCAGCGAGACAGAAAGCACTCCTGAAAGTGACACGCAAGGCGCTACTAGTGGCGCTACCAATATCACGATGTTGCGCACAAAACGCGAGACTTCGAGCACACGTGACAAGGCTTCTAAAGCGGCGCGATACATGCGCAACAATCCAGATATCACCCCAACAGAGTTAGCGAAAAAAGCAGGTATCAGTGCTTCGTATGCGCGTAGACTGCTGGCTGAAAAGCGCACACAACAGGCAGTCAATGATTAGTGAAAGGAGGCAACCTATGGACAAGAACCATATCAAACGTTTGAGCCACAATGCAGCGCGGCTGCTGCTCGTCTTCCACTACAGCAACGGAACCGAAACCCTTGCAGACTTGCCCGCCCTCATTGAACAGGCAGGGCTCACAGCGGGGCAATATGCACGAGCATTCAAACAACTCAAGGATCTTGGATTTATCGGCGTTCATGATGGCTCGATCTGCATACTTAGTGATGCAGTGAGCCAGCAAGACCAATGCAACAAGGAGGTCTAACCCATGAGACGACGACACCGAAGCTACGATTTCAACCTTGCGCTTTTCGTTCCGCGCTGCAAAGTGTGCGCTGAACATACTGACGTGCGTTGTTACGGATGTCAGCAGCCCATCTGTTTGCGCCACAATGCTGCGCCTAACCTTCCTATGGCCCCTTTTGAGTGTTCAGATTGCCGCTACAGTGCTGTCGTGACAGCGAAGGGAGGGAAGCAAGCATGATGCAACGTCACCTCTACCCTGGCGAATGGGAGCGCCTGGCGCATGAGTGCAAAGAGCGGGCGGGCTGGCGATGTGAAGTCTGTCGGGTCCCTCATGGCACCATGCGTGTCTCTCGCCGTTCCCATGATTTTTACTTTGTGCGTCTTGCCGCTCATCACATCGATGGTGATACTGGCAACCCACAACCTGTACTCAAGTGTCTCTGTGAACGCTGTCACGGCAAACTTAGCGCATTTGGCAAGGGCAAGAAGCGCCGCCGCAACACTTCACGCTACCTCAAGCCACGCAACTACATTGGCCCGGTCGAGGCTATCGCCCTCGCATCGAAGCTAGGCATTACTCTCTCTTGGAATGGGTCGCAATGGTGCTATGCCTCAGCGGTTTCTTCCGGTTCACATTGAGCTTGAACTACTTTTGTAGAGGCTCCAAAGATTTGAATTAGCACATCAGTTGTTCATAGGCAACGGGACTCTTGTAGCCTAGTGAAGAATGGCGTCGGACCCGATTGTAGAAAACTTCTGTGTACTCAAAGATGGCTTGCCTG
>JAFAXQ010000274.1 GCA_019240835.1 Ktedonobacteraceae bacterium | reverse complement strand
TGGGGCAAACCGCCCACAAGACTCTCGCTCTCGTGAAAAGCTACGTATCAGGATGTTTCTCCAACGTGAAAGCGTTCAGCGACTCCTTTCACCCGTTGCTCATCTGGCCAAGTGCGTTGTATCTGTTGAAACACCTCATACGCTTCGCTTTGCCACAGATTGTATCCCTGAGCTACTGATGCCCCTCGTGCAGCCTCCACATACGTCAGGCTGGCTTCTAGGTTTCCTAAGCCTATAGCTGCCCTAGCCTGGAGGTTGATGATCTCGATACGTAAGCTTTCGGGAACAGTCGTTTTGGGGATGATGTCATTCGCATTCTCCATACTATCCCATGCATCTTGATATCTGCCCAAGTCCATGTAGGCGAGCCCATCGTTGAGATGCACTACTACGGGGTTGGAGATGGTGTAGAGGTAGCTAGGATCAGCTTCCGGTTGTCGGGGGTACGCTTCGTGTGCCAGATCCAGGTACTTGCTCGCCAAGGTGTCGTTGTGCTTGCCACATATGGCATAGGCGCTGGCAATGCTCATGTAAAGGCGTGATTGAACGAGCGGGGAGACAAAGGGCAAAAAAGGGAGTGCCCTCAGATGGGTTTCCAGAGCCTCTTCTGTCTTACCTGCTATAAAGGCTCCAAGACCGTGGTCTCGCAGTGCCGCAACTCTGAGACTGAAGTCTTGAGCTACTTCACTGTACTGGACTGCCAGCTTGCTATATCTCTGTCCAACATGGAGAGGGTATTTCATACACCCAGGCGTATAGATGAAGGAGGCAAGCAGATATCCTTGTGTAACTATCTCTGCTGCTTTTTTCTGATAGATGGACGATTGCTGGGCTATGGCTTCTATCTGTGGGAGAAAAGCGGGCAGTACCTGTTTTACAGTTGTGGTTTGGTTAGCGTTATGCAGACGCCAACAGGTGGTCGTTAACTCTGCAAAATGTTCTAACGTTTCCTCGTTGATGTTAAGTGCTTGTGTGGTAGCGCGGGTGAGTCGCTCCCACGGCTCAGGGTCCAAGATGTGGGGCAGGACAATCACGGCCCCCGAGGCGCTCCCGACAGCTTGCAGCGCGCTCCGGATGGCGCTACGACGTTGCGGGTCAAAGTGTGCCATGTCGATGGCTCCTAATCTAGCTAAGAACAACTCTGCTTCTTGTCCGGTCAGGACAACTACCTCCTCGCCGAGCCGCTCAGTCAGCACCCCATCTGCGGGCAAGCGCTCTTCTGACGTGGCGCTCTCTTGCAGCGCAGCGGCACGAGGTACCCGAGGGAAGATGCCCAGCTCCGCCAGCGACATCCCGAAGACCTCACAGAGCCGTTGACGAAAGTAGAGAGAAGGGATTACTCCTTCGGTCTCCCAGCGTTGAGATGAGCAGGAATATGTCGTAGCGATGTCGTGCTCATCCTGCAACAAGTGTCATCCTCTCGTTCGTCTAGGTGTCGTGTGCGACCGTGGTCAGGGCGATGCTCTGCTGAGTATTCTTGATGCGGAACCTTTCGGTAACGATCAATTTGGGGGTAAGCCCACTCACTGCGATCAAGTGTATGAAAGCCGTACGTAATAGCCCGCGAGCATTACTCCTAAATCGTACACTGCCTGCTCATCCACTTTCATGCCTTTGACCTTGAGCAGTTGAGAATGAATGTCATTGATGATCGCAAGGTTTTTCACACAGTGAATATCTTGACACGCCAGAAAAGCACTCGTCGCCATTGAAGTAGCCGTAAAGAAATCCCTCTGTTTGAGCGCGACATGTGCCCGCACAATCTGCATCCAGGCATTTTGACGGATCCGGTTGCGTGGAAGAGCACGCTCTAAC
Source organism: Ktedonobacteraceae bacterium (assembly GCA_019240835.1). Lineage (GTDB taxonomy): Bacteria > Chloroflexota > Ktedonobacteria > Ktedonobacterales > Ktedonobacteraceae > JAFATZ01. The sequence goes on along the minus strand of JAFAXQ010000274.1, from coordinate 6,479 downwards.
TCGTCGTCAATGATTTCCTCTGCCCGTCCTGACAATCCAATGAGATTATAGGTAACAGCCATATCGAGTAAATATCGCCCCTCACTTAGCCCTCCGATGGTTCCATCAAGGAAAATCTGCAGATACGGGTCGTCCTGGCTATCTCCTACCATATCTCGTGCTGTCTTGATATGGCCCTTCGCTAACGTCACCAAGCTCGGATACACTACTTTTCCTCCTTGCATGGCAAAAAAGGCTTGTGCGCGGCTCAATTGACCCTTGATTAGTCCCTGAAGCCGTGGGCGACTGGCACAGTTAAGAGCGTCTTCAAAATCCCTGATCGCTGACAGCACTTTCGTATAATCGAAGGTGACAACCCCTAGAGGGGTTTTCTCGCCCAGCATGCCCCATTCGAGAGAACCATATCCGCGAGAGTAAAGAGCAACTGCAAGCACATCCTCCTTGTTGAGGCCTTTCACTTCGAGGTCTTTCGCCACGCTGACTGCATCACTGGCGTAGGCAGATCCCTTGCTAAACTGTCCCTGATCTCTATACACTACCGCCGCAAGCCGATAGTGACTGTAGAGCAGGAACTCAATGCGCTTCAACAGGCTTCCACTAGCTTGCTGCCTGAGACCCTCTAACGCCCGTATAGCACTCATGACATCCTCCAACGTATCATGAGCACTGCTGGTATAATGAAGCTGCCAGAGCAGGCGAATGGTTTTTTCGTACTTGGTCACGTCAAAATCTGCGCTCGCAGCAGCACTCTTGAGAATAGTTGGGACGGCTGATGCCGATCGGGCTTGCCCCGTGGGATGAAGGACCACCTGTTCACGTGAAGCCAAGCCTAGCAGAACAGGGGGGATAGCCAGAATGTCTGCTAAGGCCCGTCGCCGTGTAATATCATTTGGCACTTTGTTCTTACTTTCCATATCTAGTATCCACGTGGTTGCGACTGGCTTGCCAGTCGCATGGGTGTAGCGCTGTGCCACTTCAGAGGCACTCAAGTTGGCTTGCTTGCGATAGTGGCGCACGACTTCACCAGCGTTAGGCCAGCCATCTGCTTGCAGGGTAAATGGGCCGTACTGGCCCCCTTCGCCCCAATAGATCGGCTCAGACATCTTTTCGTCTCCTTGCTCTAAAAGCTTTTCTTATCTCAAGTGTAGCAGATGGAGCCGACGCTGTCTAGAGATGCTCATGGTCACTCGTGTTATGGAGCGAGAAGCGAAAAACCACGGCATTTACATGTACAATCTCTGGTATACTCATTATTGGAGCAAGGAAACGACCATACGTTCCTTCCCTCTTCAGTATCCCATTACGGTAGCTACTGTGTCAACATATATCTTGTCGAAACAAATAAGGGGTGAGTCAAGTTTTTGCATCGAGCGTGGATCGGCGAGACCGCAAGGGATCGCCACTACTATACACGCCTCAACGACACCTCGTCTATCGTAGTGGCGGGCCTCGCGCCCGCCATGCTCACTGCAAAATTTCGACGGACACCCACAAATAAGAGGAGAAGCCCAAGGTATGAAAATGAAGAAGCAATCCCCCGTCTTTGAACCGTGGTGTAGCTATCCAGAGAACCATGAGATGTACGACCAACAAACACAACCTCTCCCTATCATCCGTCTGGCCCTTGACTCGCCAGCGACCACCCAGGAGACCAGCCAGCAACGGTTTCGACGCTTGAAAGCTATTTCTGATGCCACAGGCACGCGGCTACTCTTTGTCTATCTACGTGACCAAGGTAGAACAACAGTAGCAGACAGGCGCATGATGCAAGGAAACGCACGATAGTAGAGAAAGAAGAATCATATGGAACAACCCACGTCTGCCAGGCAACGAGTGGATGCAGTGATGACACAAGGCTGATGTAGTCGGGTGGTTCATCTCCACCATTTCCGCGTGTTCATACCTTGAAGTGTTATATACTATAATCTGAGAAGAAGGTGCTACAGGAATGCAAAATATATCGCACGATGAGCAGGTGATTCACGTCACCATTACTGCCCATGAGATGATTGCTCTGGATCTCGCTATTCTGTTTTTTCAACGCTATGGCAAGTCTATCTCATCAGCGTATGAACAAGCAGTTCCTTTATTACAGCAGTATCAACACCGCTTGCAGGCACAATTACAGACCAATCAGGTGTTGAAACAATGAAGCAGGCAAGACCCATAGCAACCTTTGTTGCCACCACGCTACAAGGAATCTATGAGCACAATCGTGTGTCTGAAACATGGGGATCTCCATCGGTCTCTCGACCAACGTTTGAGAGGCTGAGAAGAGAAGGATTTTGGATTGCGGGTCGTTACCTCTTGCAGCGCTTGCAAGAAACAGGTCGGCCTGATCTCTCGACCGTTGAAAAATTGACGGCGTTAATTGCTGGTGTTATCATAGTAACTCTGGCAAATATCTGCTTGAGGCAGAAGCAGAGGCCGAAGATGACTATTCGAGCAGCCAGAACGTTTTCTTCGCAGGCACCAAAAATTCCTGTCGCACTCTACACACTTGGCGCAACGCTGCTAGTGGCAGCCAGTGGGGGTGGTGGAGAGGAAGAAGGTGAGAGAGACTGGTCGTATCAGGGGTCTGATACTAGCATCGATTACCGAGCATATCGACGTCCTGATGAAGAAGACGGCGACCACGGGGTATACGACGCAGATGATTTTGATGAATTGAGTGAAGGCGGTGGCCCATCTCCCAGTCGAAATTAAAAATGACTTTTTTGCTCTCCTGTTAGCCAATTCTCGAAACTGAGGAACGTTATGAATCAACCGACACGAACATTTATACAAATTGACCATACACGACCGTTTCTTGATATCGTTAAAGAACGCGCACAACGCTTCCACCCCTATCCACAACGCCTCGTAGAGCAGTTTGAAACGCTTCCTAGAGAACTATTTGTTCCAGCAGCGTTGCGTGAAATATTCCTCGACCGTGTGCATACGGATGCAGGATGTGCAGGCATTCTCTCCCAGCCAAACGTTATATTTTACATGGTGGCATACCTTTACCTCAAAGGACAGGAAAAGGTGTTTGAAGCAGGTACTGGAACTGGATATCAAACGGCTATTCTTGCCCGAATGTGCTCACACGTCTATACTGTCGAACGCGACCGCAAACGACTTGAGGACGCCCAGGAGCGCCTGGCACGCCTGGGCATCACTAACGTTACCTTCGTTCACGGTGACGCTGCTGAAGGGCTACCGCACCATGCCCCTTTTGACCGCATGCTCTTTGGAGCAGCCATTCACGGGGAAGCGGATCAGCACCTCATTGAGCAGATGGCCTCACCACGATCTCGCTTGGTCGTTCCAAGCGGAACCTACGACCAAGAGAGAGGAATGATCGTCGGAGACTTGTTGATGTGTGATAAGAAGGACGGAGAGGTGACACAAAAAATCAATCCCATCTTTAACGGAACTCTTTCCTTCGTTCCGCTCATTTCGCCCCGTCCCATTGGCTGGACGGCTTTCAAAGATGGCTATGTTCCTTCCCGTCAGCATCTCGAACGGAGACCGAGGATGTTTCCTTGGCCCTTCAAGTGATTGCAAGGAGACTGTCGTCGTTATGATCACATTCTAGAAAGGCATAAGCAATCCATGACTACCACATTCCCAGTCGGCATCGCTATTTTCCCTCCCCCTGCCCAGAAGGTAATCAATTCCATCAAACTGGCCGAGCAGTTAGGCGTCCCTATGGCCTGGGTTCCATCCTGGCGAGTAGGCCCTGACGCATTGACCATTGTAACAGCCGCTGCAGCCCAGACGAGCGCTATTGGACTGGGTACAGGCATCACTATCACCTATCCTCGCCATCCGCTCACACTTGCCAACGAGGTCTCGGTGCTAGCTGAACTCGCGCCTCATCGTTTTCGCTTGGGCGTTGGCGCGAGCCACAAATCTAGCATTGAAGGTAACTACGGCCTGGATTTTGCCAAACCGTTGGCGCATTTGCGCGAATATATCACAGTTCTTCGCAACCTACTTTGGGATGGGCACGTGGACTTTACTGGCGACTACTTCCGTGTGCATGCCGAACTTCCATTGGCGGGGCCTCCTCCACGCTTCCCTATTGTGCTGGCCGCCCTGCGCAAAAATATGCTGCGTCTGGCCGGTGAAATTTCGGATGGCGCGTTTGTCACCTGGGCCACTATCTCATATGTGCAATCCATCGCGCTGCCTGCGATGCAGGAAGGCGCTCGCATCGCCAATCGGCCTAGACCTCCTCTCGTGGCTAGTGCTCCCATCGTTCTCGACACAGATTTTGCCACTGTACGTCAGCACGCTCAGGCTGCGTTTGCGCTCTACAAATCTTTTCCCACCTATGGGAAAATGTTCCAGGAGGCCAACTACCCCCTCACCCCTGACGGCAATCTCAGCGATGAACTGATCCACGACCTCTACCTCTATGGCGACCCGGCTACCATTCGCAATCGACTGTATGCCATGCATAATGCTGGCGTCGACGAGATCGTAGCCGCATTCACCCCGGTCAAAGATCCGGTGCGCGAAGAAAGGACCATCCTGGAAATTCTCGCCAGCATATAACAATCAATTTCTCACACCATCCATCGATTCATAACAAATAGTAGACTTAGAGTCGCCAATAGCGTAGGGAAGAACAGTAGTAGAGCCTGATGCAGGCGCGGACGCGCAACACCAAGCATGGCTAGAGTAATAAAGACGGGAAATACTTCGAGCATGAAGCGTTGATCCGAGACAAGCGGGTCCTGGCTCACAGCCGCGTTGAGCAGCATCGAGAGAATGAGCAGTACCGCCCACAGTACATAGCTGGGCCGTAACTTGCGCCAACCAAGGATGACGAGCGTAATAAGAGCGAGTGTTGCCCCAAAGTCTAGCAATACATGCGCCTGGTAGAAGGAGCCGAATGGCTGATTCCATAGGAGTTGGTAGAGGCTCTGCCAGATGCCGTCCCACGGCCAGGAGAGGTGGCGCGCCCAGTGATATTGCAGGGTTGCGAAGGCAAAGGGATCACCGCGAATGTGCCAGCAGTAGAGGCAATAAAGCGCCGTTCCCAATGGAATGAGCAGCAATGGCAGCAGAGCAGACAGTAGTGTGCGGCGGCTCGCTACAAGCTGCTCGCGTGCTACCCAAAACTCATAAAGATATGGCAGGACCAGCAAAACAGCCGTGGCACGCGTGAGTGCTGCCAGCAAACCGAGCATACCAGCTAACCACCACCATCGTCGGCGCAGTGCTAAAAACGTACTGGCTGTGAGCAACACAAATAATGATTCGTTATACGGCGCAAAAAAGAAGAATGCTGTCGGAAAGATGCTCAAGTACAGTATCGTTCTGCGTGCCACCTGGTCGCCACCACTGTCAGCGGCCAGCAGATAGATAACGAAGAGCGCTCCCAGAAAAGCCAGGTTGCTGATAAGCATGCCAACGACTATGTAGCTCCAGTTGCCCAAAGGATGTGCTATACTCGCAATAAGTAGTGGAAAGAGCGGGAAAAACGCGACATCATAGCGCATCTGGTAGCCGTATTGTGGAATGCGTGTGTAGTTAGCCGCGTCCCAGTGATTCCACGAGGTGAAAAAGGCGCTATCGATCGGTATGCTGGAGTATTTCGGCGCAGTGAGCAGAACGTAGCCGAAGTAGGTGACCAGCACCAGCGCCACACGAGTAGCGAGAAAGAGGAAAAGAATATCGCGAGTAGGGACGCGTTTCATACTTGCCTCATTTGGAAAAAGCCTCCGCTACGGTCTCATTGTCTGGGGGAAGCGAGTGGCTATGTAAGAGTAGATTGTATTTCCGCCCATAACGATATGCACGACATGCCACAGGACAGGAAGCGCGAAGCCACGCTGCACTAAGTGCATAGGCCACACCAGATAATCGTATGGATAGGCGTGGTCATTCGGGTGAGCTTCGATCAGTGTGAGCCTTCCTGCAAGGTCACTGTTGTAACTTACCCATGACACGCTAGCGTCGCCACCAGTGAGTGTTCCCATAATAGCGCCAAGTCCTACCCGTTGCTGTCCGTGCGTATGGGCCGCAATCCACTCTACAGCTTCTCGGTAGCCAGGATAGGCCACCTGCAGCGCGGTGTTCTCACCGTGAAAGAATTCACTACTGTACCCTTCCGCTGCATAGACTGTGCTCAGCCCGAGCAGATGTGGTCCTACCGCCAGCAGAGCAAGACAGGCGACTATAATGGCTCCCCGTGCTTTTACACTGAGTCCACCAGCTTGCCGCACTGCTTTGAGGGACATATCCCCTGCCTTTATAGAGGCGAATAACGGCTCCTTGCAGTAACGCAATAGGATGGCTAGTCCTGACACGCCCGCCAGGGCCAGTGGGGGAGCAATGGGCAACTCATAGTGTGTACCTACTACAATGTTGAGCAGACTAAACGTGCTCACAATGGAGACGAGCCAGATGAGCAGAAACGAGAGACTGGCAGCCTCTCTGGTTTGCATGTTAGTTGCGCGTAGGTGAAAGCGCAGTAGTTGCAC
>JAFAXQ010000259.1 GCA_019240835.1 Ktedonobacteraceae bacterium | reverse complement strand
AGACGCCAACGGGTGTGCATCCTTGCGACACGTTCACAGCAGAAACACGGCATGAACGGGGTTGCTGCTGCATCTTCCGCTGAAAAAGCACCTCTGCCTGCTCATCGCTCACCACTCGACCATCGAGCAGCCAGCAATGCAGTCGTACTGAATAGCCGAACGTGTCATCCAGGGGATAATAGCGTAACGCGTGCCAGCGTGCAGCCAGCCGATGAGCGCGTCGGGCATGCAGGACGGTAAAGCGCACGGCATGACGACGCTGGACAAAGCTGAGTGGCTGACCCGTGTGTGAAGAGCACAGGGCAACAACAGCGCATCCTCCTGTCGGCAGGCTCACGAGCAGTTCAGGCTGAAAGCGCCCATTGTCTAGGGTACTAACGCAATAGAGGTGACCTTGAGGGTCGACCAGATGGGGCATGGGGTGTACTCGCTTTCTGTGTGCTTGACAGCTAGACCCTCAGACAGGTATCATCCCGCTTGAGAGGCTAGGCTACGTTTAACGACGACTAGACTCTTAACCGCTGGCTCACGCGCTACGAACACGTGAGCTAGGTTTTACGTTACAAGAACAACGCGCTACGAGCAATCATGACGACGAGGCTCTGTTGGTGCATGTACAGGCAACTATGCGCTTCGTCGCCTCTCAAATGCGGTTATCTCAATGCACTTATTAATTATCATATTACCATATTATCACTAATCTGTCAATATCTATCAAATAATTATCATTAGAATGATGTGGGGAAAATGGGCTTTACCCAAATTTGACTCTCTCAGATTGCCGGACTATAATCTTACTAAAGTTTCAAAATAACACTAGACTAGTCCTCAAAGGAAAGGAAATGGAACGGCAGTATTACACCGCTAAAGAAGCTATGGAGATATTGAAGAAACCGAATGCCACCTTCTACAGGGAGGTTAAAGCAGGTCTCATACCTCACGTAGGAAAAAGACCGAATATGAGGTTTCCTAAAGAGGCAATAGATGCATTAGCGGAAGTAGGAACGTTTGATCAAGAAGAAACCACCTTAACCTTTATTCCCTCGACAATTGCCTCAGCATGGGAGAAACAAGAGATGGCTCATCCCTACGAGGATCAGGATCTCGTACCATTCAAGAATGTGCTAGAATGGCGTAAAGTAAATAGTGAGTTGTCTATGGATGTCAGGGAAGGAAATAAACTAAGGGGATGGATAACTTTCTTACCCTTGGATGAAAAAATCATACTAGCACTCATCCATGACAAAATGAGAGAAAAAGATATCCCTCTACGAGCCATCAAAAGATGGAGTGAAAAGCAGCTATCAGTTTATATACCGATTATCGAAGTAATCCTTTCAGGAAATAAAGGGAAGGACAGAAGAATAGGAGTCTACCTCCTTAAAAAAGCTATCAAGTGGGCTATCAGCCTAACTATTCGGTATGACATCAAAAACTGGTACAGCATAGGAGTTACTACAGATGGACAAGCCATACTGGAAACCCTAGGCTTCAAAGAAATCGCGAGCCTTGAGGGAGGAAAGAGAAAAGCTTACATGTTAGAAACTAAAATACAGCCAGTAAGACTTGTAAGCGCAATACTCAACACAATGGAGGAACAAAAAGCCTTGCCAGAAAAAGCAGCAAGTAAAGTGAAAACTACAAGGATAGTTTTTCAGGATCAAAATCCTGTCATAAAACGCTAGAAGAATCAAGAAAACGTTGGATTTTCAAACACTAGTTGCCATACTATCCTGCTTTGGACACGCCACCGGAGGCCATCTGTACGACGATGCGTATCTACAATACCCTTACAAAACGAGTAGAAGAGGTTTTCCCATTAGAGGCTCATAGGATCAAGATGTATTCGTGCGGTCCCACCGTCTACCGCTATATCCACGTTGGCAATCTGCGTACTTTTACGATGGCCGATTGGTTGCGGCGCGCTTTTATGTATCTTGGTTACGATGTACTGCATGTCAAGAATATCACCGATGTCGGGCATATGCGACTAGAGCGTGTAGATCGTGGTGAGGATAAGTTAATTGCTCAGGCAAGCAAGGAGGGCAAAACTTCGCAGCAAATTGCCCAATTTTACACGCAGGCGTTCCACCAGGACGAAGCAGCACTCAATATTCTGCCTGCTCATATTTTTCCTCACGCTACGGAGCATATCCCCGAGATGATTGAGATTATTCAGGGCTTGTTAGAGAAGGGCATGGCGTACGAAGTCAATGGCTACGTGTACTACGATGTGAAACGCTTTTCCAGCTACGGGAAGCTTTCTGGCAATCAACTTGCAGGGATGCAGGCAGGTCTACGAGACGAAGTAGATGCGGGCCGCCGTCATCCCGAAGATTTTCCCCTGTGGAAGCTGGCTGAACCTGGTCGTGAAATGGCTTGGGATAGCCCTTGGGGACGCGGTTTTCCTGGCTGGCACATCGAGTGTTCGGCTATGTCTATGAAATACCTTGGTCCCCATTTTGATCTGCACACTGGCGGTGTGGATAATATTTTTCCACACCATGAAGACGAAATCGCGCAGAGTGAGGGCTTTAGTGGACAAGACTTTGTGAACTACTGGGTACACGCGCAGCACCTGCTAGCTGATGGACAGAAGATGGCCAAGTCCACGGGCAATGCCTATACCCGTGCGGAGATTGAAGCTCGTGGCTTTGATGCGCTGGCCTTGCGCTACTTTTACACGACTGCGCTTTATCGTAGCCGGTTGAACTTCACCTTTCGTGCATTACAAGCGGCGCAAACGTCGCTAGAGCGTTTGCGGGCAACGGCCTATGCATTGTTCCTGCGCTCTGATCAACAGCGTGTACTCTCCACTGAGGACCTTAGCACACATCCCTATCGTGAAGCGTTTTTAGCAGCAGTTGAGGACGATTTGCACATGCCACGCGCACTGTCGGTGGTGTGGGCCATGCTGCGTTCACCTGTGTACGATGCAACGACGCGTGTTCGCCTCTTGCTTGATTTTGATCGCATTCTTGGTTTTGGCCTTGAGCGCTATCTGCAGAGTGACGAACCGCGTAAGAAACACGACCCACAGGTATATCTGGCTGCTGTACCTGCTCACGTTGGTGCGAAAGCGCTTGAGCGAGACAGCCTGCGCCAGCATGGCGACTACGCCCAAGCCGATGCTGTGCGCCGAGAGCTACAAGCTGTCGGTTACCAGGTGCGTGATACGCCACAGGGTACGCTGGTCTTGCCATACGCTCATGACGATGCGTTTGTCGTGCTTTCCAGTTCGGGTGACGCGCCTGACCATACGCGCCAGCCTGACCTGTTCGAGTTCTCTGTGAATCTGCTGGCTCATAATAGTCGCGCAGACCTAGAGCGCTGTGTGCAGAGCATGTGTCGCTCTGTCGGTCACTGTAGCATTGAACTGGTTATTCTCGATAACGGCTCTACCGATGATACCCTCTCCTATCTGGAGCATTTGGCACGTCAAGGCGGCCTCATTGCTGAACAGGGGCAGCGCATCGGCTTACAGGTGTTGTTTGCCGATCATAATATAGGCTCTGCTGCCGGGCGCAATGCGACCATGCGAGCGAGCCAGGGACGCTACGTTGTCCTGCTCGATACCTCTATTGAAGTGAAGGGTGACATCTGGGAGCCATTAGCGTTCACCCTTGCCGATCCTCGCGTTGGCCTCGCAGGACCCTTTGGCCTCGTGACCACTGATTTACGCGAGTTTTCTGTATCTGCTGGTCCCGATGTCGACGCTATTGAAGGCTACTTGATGGCCTTCCGCCGTGAACTCTTGTCAGAAGTGGGCTGGATCGACGAAAAGTTTCGCTTTTATCGGCTGATGGATATCTACTTCAGCTTTTTCTTCAAGGCGGCGGGCTATCGCGTTCTCGCTACCCCGCAAGTGGCAGAGCGCGTCGTGCAACATCCCCATCGCGAGTGGTACAGTTTGAGCGATGAGGAGCGTGCCACCAAGAGCAAGAAGAACTATGATATCTTCCGCGACCGCTGGCACCATGGACAGAGTTTGTTGGTTGCGCACTACGACCCAGAGCATCTCTGGCAGGGCCATGACCACGCTCACCATGTTGAAGGAACACACTCACACCCTGCCGAAGAACTTCCCCCCGCTGGCACCCTGCATAGCCATGCGCATCGGCACTGGCCTGATCATTCGCACGAACACCCGCACGCTCATCATCTCATCAATACATGATAATCCCTTTGACGTGTTTACTCACAGGTATGATACAATAAGGTCAATCTTGTGTTTGATTCATTGAGCAAAGTGAGCCATACGGAGAGCCATACCGACCCTGCCCCTTCTTCTCCTCCAGCACAGCTAGAGGCAAGAGAAGACACCCGTCCCTGTACAGAAAGCGCGTGATGAGGCAGAGTCATGGGCCCCATGCGCAATGTGGAGTGAGGCAGAATTACCTCATGTGTTAGTGACCTCTTTTACTGGAAGAGCACCTGATCCCCCGACCGGATCCAACGCATCTACAAAGTAGGTCACCATCACTGGAAGCCCTGTTTTGTCTGAGCGCTTCACCGTCCAAGTTTGATGGGCAAGAAATGCCAAACGTGTACTCTTTGGCGCAGGTGGATCCCACACGCTTAGTTGCCAGAAAGTGAGCACCTTTAGCGTTGCACGATCAGCTTCTATGGTAATCGCCAGTTCTTTCGTCTCGTGGATTTCATCGAAAAAAGTTCTGATAACCCGGTTGTACCACTGGGTTGTTAATCCAGCTTTGTCTGTTACTGTTACTTCTGGAAAGCGAAACTCTATACCCTCATCGGCAACTAGCGCCAGGAATTCTTCTAATGGAGCATGAATGTCTAGCTTGTGGTACCATTGATCTACAAACTGGTGCACTTCGGCTTCAGTCAAAGTTGCTAACGTGCTCATATATTGTCTCCCCTTTCATGAGACTATCATGATGGGAACATGATGGTCTTCTTGGTGCTGTGGCTCTGTCGCATTAGATGCGGTTCCTCACTATTAAAACGAGAGAAGTACGGACTTTTAGGGTACGGATTTGGCTATATATCGTATCCTTCTAGTGTTCCCCCAGCCGTCTCGAAGGAAAAGAACCTGCGTCTCGGTTCGAACAAGCGGCCTCAAACCTTTCTACACACAGTTTCTCACAGGCTTTCACGCCATTTTCAGGCTCAACATGCTCAGTACCTGCTGATAGCGTGCTGCCATAATTTCCCAGCGATACGCTTGATAGTCCTCTTCGGCACTCTGTACCATCTGTATGCGCCTTTCTGCATTAGTATAAAGATCGACAATCGCTGCAGCAAAACTACTGAGGTTGGAAGGCTCGCAGAAGGCAACCGAGTGGGCACGGAAGAGAGAGCGCATGCCGGGCATATCTGCTGCGATCATCGGACGCTGCATCCAGGCAAATTCAAATGCTTTCGTGGGCAAGACTAGCTCCATGTAGCCATCCTTACGATAGGGGATAATACCCACATCTCCATGCAACACAAACTCTGCTACCTCATCATAACGGCACATTTCCGTGAACCGCACCTTCTCTACGATGTGTAATTCTTCTGCTAATGCCTTGAGTATCGGAATATGTTTTAAAAAATATGGACAAATGTAGCCAAATATAGACTTTTATCCCACCTTTTTAGCCGCTCTTCCCTCCACCTCTCTTTGCGTAGCAAACTCTAGCATTTGCAATACGACATTGCCGCGACATTGTCGTATTGCAATGGAAATGCTATAATCAAGGCACCATTCATTAGGACATCCTGAATAAGATGTCTCAATGTGTTTCAAATTAGGACATCCTGAATAAGTGCTCACTGTGCGCCAAAAGCAGGAAGCACGCTCATGATTGAGATAAATGAGGTAGAAATATGGCAAAAGCAGAAAAGTTAGAAGAAGCTGTTGCGCTTTTACGAGAACAGATTTTACGAGGTGACTATGGCGTTCGTGGGTATCTTCCGTCAAGATCGATTCTTGAACGTGAATTCGGCATTTCTCATTCAGTGATGAACCAAGTCATCTTACAGTTACAAGGTGAGGGACTTATCGCATCGGGAAATGGTGGTAGTAAACGACTCACTGTGACACCTCCAAGAAACCGAGTTCCTTTAAGGGACGTTCCATTTGTTCGTTTCCTTCGTGAGCAGGGGCTTGAGCCAGTGACAGAGTACTTAGAACAACCAGAGCGTAAACCAATGCCTGATGCCCTTGCTAGAGAATTTGGTGTGCCAGGGGGGACGCCTTATGTTGCCGGAGTGCGCCGTGATGGAACAAAGCAGATGCACTACCGACTGACCTCAAAGTACTTTCTTGGAAGCCTTATTGATGATGGAACATTGGCAGGCATGCAAGCAAATGACAAGTACGATGCCATTCTCGACATTAAGAACAAACATGGGATTGTTGCCACATTTATGACAGAGGATATCATTGCACGTCTTCCAACGGCACAAGAGCAAGAGCTTCTTGGGACTGTACGTACTGCACCTGTGATGGAGGTAAAGCGTACCTGTTATGATCGAAAGGGTGGAAAGGTACTCTGGTTCAATAGGATCGTGCTTGTTGCGAGTCTTTTTGTCTTTCATCAAGACTATGAGGGCGAAGCGCTCTGGAAAGAGGAAGCTGTAAAGAACTGAAACCTTTATATCCTAAAAACGAGAAAAACAGGACATCCTGATTTATTAAATCTATTGACAAATCAGGATGTCCTGTTTATAATTGAACTAGTGAATACTTTTATGGACAACGATGCCCATGCAGTATAAGGCTGAGAGAGCCTGTAAGATTGGTCGATGCTCCTAACATCGACCAATTGATAAACGTCTAGCCAGTTAAAAACCCTAGACACTCATCCCTCATAGTATGGGGCTGAGGCAGTCTAGCGTCAAGCACAGGAAAGGGCTTGAAGCATGCTGAACTATGCCGAAACCACAAGCGTTAGTACCATTGTCTCTGTAGCAGCACTCCCACAAGACCAGCATCAAGACATTGCTGCTTCTACGTTCTCGTATGTCATCGGTCCTATTGACCCTGCACAGATCATCACCATGCATGCCCATCTTTCTACAGGCGATGAATGCCTTCTGCTTCTCCCTGTTCACTTGCCGCGCCCAATCCTTGATGACCCTGCTTTCCGAGACGGATATGAGTACAACTATCTGAGCGAAGAAGAGTGTGGCAAAGAAGAAGAGGACTGGATGAGTAGCGTGACCCGATTGGTAAACCACATCTTTTCTAGCCTGACGGACGCACGTCTGTACCGTGACCTTCTTACCGGCGAGATTGTACCAGATTTTCTTCCCTGGCAGGTGGGTTGGTTGCTTCGTGACCTGACCCGTTTAGCGGAGACAGACCGCACCCTGGCTTACGTCGGGATTGGACATCTCTGCTTTTTACTCCCCTTGCTCATACAGGATCGTCCGGTAACGTGGCCGCGCTACGAACCGTTTCGTGCTGACATC
>JAFAXQ010000216.1 GCA_019240835.1 Ktedonobacteraceae bacterium | reverse complement strand
GGGAATACCCTTGATGACGATGGGAAGCCGTTCCACGGGTGGCCGCATTTGTCCGCAGACGAGGCACTGCATCGTTTGCTCAGCGTCGCTGGCAGCGGCAGCCTTCTGCGCCCAGTAGTTTTTCACAGAATCCAGTCGGAAAGGATAGACGCCAGCCACTTTAAAAATGATATTGCCAGTTGGATCAAAATCTGGCTTGTCTTTGATAATTTGTGCAACATCCAATGCACGAAGAAATTGTGCCACTGCTGTTACTGATGGCTCCCCTGTTGCTACAGCGCACTCGCAAATTTGCGCGACATATGCAGCGTGTTGTTCCTGGACCCGCCTAGGGTCGCTTTTCTCGCGGCCTATACCAAGCGTATATTCGCCGTTGTCAACGAGCAGCTTTGGTTTGACGCCCGAAGAACGATTACAGTAAGGCGTTTCAAATGAGACAGTAGACCTGTTTTTGCCATCGGCAAGATCATAGATGCCTCTGTAGTTCCCATCCGCGTCTAAGCGAATCTCATAGCGAATAGAGGTTGATTGATACATCGGAGGTGGGAGATTAATCTGTTCGGCAAATTCACTCAATTTTTCCAGCAACATCGCTACTCTTCTCCTTGCTTATACAGTCTCTCCGGTATCTGCAACACGCCCCCTCGTAGATGAGCATGAAAGAAGCGAGGAGTGCCCCTACCGCTACCGTCTCGTTCATAATCAAGGTCGAAGAGCATGCGCCCTAAATCGACTGTAATGTCTTGCAAGCGCGTATCCCCATCAACAGGCGGCTCTGGCCCAAAGTTCGCGCTAAATTCGCGGCAGCCCAGGTATGGCATACTGTGGCACTGGCCCCGCTTGACACGCCGCTGGAACTGGTCGCGATACTTGGCTTCATCTTCCTCAACGTTGGGCTTCACAGCAACATTTGCCGCAATGATGTATGCGACATCACGCAGGCAGAGTGTGTGGCGCTGCGAACGGTCTTCATCGGCGTAATATCCACCTTCGCCTTTGAGGTGACGTTGTGCAGACGAGTAGTTTGCGCGGTTATTGACCTCATTGCGCAAAATGGAGAAGTAGCGTATCGGTTTCAGCACGCGAATTTCGCGAATCTGCCATCGAAATTCTGGCTTCCAGAAGATGGCTTCAAGAACACCACGAGCGGCTGATGGCGTCATCACTTCATAACTGACGCGCTCAACTTTCATCTCTGGCCTGGTGAAACAGGCTAGCTTTCCCCAGACATAGACTTCGACCGCAGGATATTTCATGCATAATCCTTTCTGTATGGCACGATGGTTGATATGCCGTCACCAGACATAGCTCTGCGTGCTCAAGGTGCTGTCAAGCACAATGCCTTGTCCGTGTTTGCCGTCGCGCCCACTGTCATATCTACCCAGCCACTCCCAGACACCAGGAATGACTTCTTGCACAAGTTTGTTGTCCTGAGCTTTCTTAAATTCATAAGCAAGCAGGTTGACTGTGTAGGGTTGCAGCGCACGCAGGTATTCGCGATGTGAGGAGGATCGTATTTTATTGAAGAGATTTTCGACTGCATGCTCATCTTCTGACTCAGGAGAGGCGTATTTCACAACTACAGGCATACTATCATCCTCAATCATACGAAATTTTTCGGCAACGAGTGGATAATCGAAGCGTTTGCGCGTTCCCTCGATATCTTCCGGGTCACGGTTAGGATAGCTGTAGTAATCTCGGAAGTACGCTTGATAGATGTTGGGATCATGCAAATTCGCCTGTCCATCGCGCAGCAATCCTTTGGCAATATCTGTTCCGAGCGTGTATGACCCCTTAGGAATGTGACCGTCTTCAGGAGCAAACACGATCACCGTTCCTGGATGAGGCATTCTTCCTTCGCGATTGGCTCGCCCAGCAGCCTGCACAATTCTATCGAGCGGACCAATAGCACGCATGACAAGCGGAAAATCAACATCCACACCCGCCTCAATAACCTGCGTCGCAATCAGACGGCATGGCTCACCTGTTCGCAGCCGGAGGCGAACTTCCTGTAATACTTCCCGTCGGTGTGCTCCACACAGACGTGTCGAGAGATGGAATAGCGCGGGATCCTCCTCTTGCTCTATTGTGTCATCGGGTGTGAGTAGATCAAGAAGTTGCGCCGCATCGCGTCGCGTGTTGACGATAACAAGAATTTGTTGCTCTTCCTGAACCCGTGCGGCAACCTGTTCCCATGTCCAGGTCTCGCCTGCTAGAGGCAACTGATATTCGACGCGCTGTAGACGTGCAAAGTACCTTTCTGGCGCTGGCACAATCTCACGAATATCCGGCAAACCCTCAAATCCCTGCCTTGACTCAAAATCTGGTTGAGTAGCGGTGCAGAGTACGACAGTGACCCCGTAATAGGCGACTAACTGGCGCAGAACATCAAGGATTGTTGTCAGCAAATGCACTGGTAGCATTTGTACTTCATCCAAGACGATAACGCTGCGTGCAATATTGTGCAGCTTGCGGCATTTGCCAGTGTTGCAACCCAAAAGACTCTCAAAAAGCTGGACCGTTGTTGTCACAATCAAAGATGCATCCCAGTTCTCAGCGGCAAGTCTCCTTTGTATCTCTGCTGGTGTTGGGTATTGTGGGTCTTGCATGGCGATATCACTATGGTGTTCGATGCAAGCCTGCTCATCGGCAAAGATACCACGGAACACCCCGGCTGTCTGGTCGATGATACTAGTGTAGGGAATGGCATAGATGATGCGTTCACGGTCGTATTTCAGCGCGTGTTGCAGTGCGAAAGCCAGGCTTGCCAGTGTTTTCCCACCGCCAGTTGGCACAGTCAGGCGAAAGAAGCCAGGTGCAAGGTCGGCAGCGTTCAGGCAATATTGGTAGACCTCAGCACGGATAGTATTGAGGTTACTTTGCGGCACGTCAGCAAACGACTGCCGGTACGATGTTGCGAATCGTTCCCATAAACCTGAGATATGCCAGTGATTATCACGCTCTGGGCTTTTCCCTGCATTGAAATGCTGTTCCGTATCAAGAAAATCGGCATCAACTAGCGCGGAAAAAGCCATGCGCACAAAGAGTTCTCGTTCCAACTCGGTACGTATGTGCGTTGGAATGAGATCATGCACAATAGCCTGCAACTCTGGTAGCGTGCGTTTTGCAGTGGCGATAGCATCTTGTACGGCGTTATTTACCATACGTTCCTTGATGTTTGTCTTGAGATCCGACCGTGCGGCAAGGCCACCGTGATGTCCGTTAATAAGAAATGCCAGCGAGCCTCCCGCTTCCGCCATTTGCGCAAGCACTGTACCAGCGCCCTTATGATCTGGTCCTCTCAAACGCTTTGCCGGATTCTGCTCAGCATTCAATAAGTACTGTTGAAATGCTGGATCATATTTCCCGATGTCATGCAGCAATCCCGCATAGCGCCCGAATATTTCACCACCGAACGAGGCACAATATTGTCCTGTGGCATCAGCGACATTGCGCAGATGCTCCTCCAGATCTTGTCGTTTCCCCTCGGCGTTTTTCGTGTGAGCAATACTCTTCATGCTGATTCTCCAACCTTTCCAGCTTGTACTGCTGTGCTATATTAACATTGTTAAGAAGAGAATTATAACTCATCTCTACCCTCTTACTCTTTTCGAGAGTACAAAAGCTGGCAATGATGACCTGTAGTACTATTGCTACTACTCTGATGTAGGAAACAAGCTTAATTGTGTGAACTGCGTGACAGGTTTCTGTTCTTTTTTCCTGTGACCACGAGTACTTTTTTCAGGTTGCATCGAGCTACAAGCCCGCACTAGGCATTGCAATGCAAATATGCCCATAGTTTCCCTAACTTACCGCTACAGATGATATACTAGCTATTGCTTGTGTCTATTCAACACACACACTTCATGTGTGAGAGTCGTAAAATATACCCAGAAAGGTTATTTTATGAAGGAACTGCTAAGACAATCAAACAAACCTCTGTCTGATGTGGTGAAACAATTGGATCAGGTGGCGAGCACGCATATAACGGTTGCTGGGGTGTTGATTGCCTTTTATTCAGGAGCAATCTTTGCAGGGAAAGTCATGACAGGAGCACTAGTAAATGCATTGCTCTATGCACTACCCCTCTGTCTCCTTCTTGCTACAATAGTCTCTGCTTTGCGAGTTTTCTACCCCAGCGGCTATCTCAACGATGATGATGAAACGCTCATCAAGAAAAAGGAACGACGATTACAGTTCAGTTCCTCGTTCCTCGAAGTAGCTATTGCTATCTTGATCATCGCCGTCATCGTATACCTGCTTCGGCCAGCAGCTTGAGAAGAGAGAAGTGATTACAAGTATTGTATAGAAATGTGAGAAAGACGAAGACATGGACGAAAAAGATACTGATCGCCTGGAAGCTTTTAGCGACGGGGTGTTCGCCGTCGCTATTACCCTGCTTGTCTTGGATATTAGGATATCCACAGTAGATCCTTCCGGTAAAATACTGGATAATTTAGGTTTATGGTCTGCATTGCTTGGTCAGAGATCGACACTGTTTGCTTTTGTGACGAGTTTTCTTACAGTTGGTATCATGTGGCTTAATCACCATAGAGTTTTTAAGCATGTTGAGCGCACTGACACAGGCTTGCTACTTCTTAATCTTTTACTGTTATTCCTCATTGTCTTCGTACCAGTCCCTACAGCACTGCTAGGTGGATCCTTAGGCGAACCCTATGAGCAGGCAGCCGCTGTTCTATACAGTGGCACTTTTTTTCTGATAGCTTGCAGCTTTAATCTGCTCTGGCGCTATGCCTCCTATCACAATCGGCTCATAGGCAAAGATATAGATCAACGAACTGTTGCAGCTATCAGTCGACAGTATTCATTTGGCCCCTTATTCTACTTTACCGCTTTTGCTCTGGCCTGGATCAGTGCGCCAGCCAGTACTATCCTCAACTTCATGTTCGCTTTATTCTTTGCTTTGCCTGGCCCTCCCCTGCGTCGGTTGCCACAATGACTGCGAAGTGCTTGAATTCCTTCTGCAACGGCGGCTAGAGTAGAAAAGCTAGGAAAAATGATAAATTTGATTATCAAAATGATTAGCTAACCACTTACCAAGCTACACAATTTCTAGCATAATTAACATCAAGAAGGAACTCATTTGGAACCCAATAGGCAAGAACGCGATGCAGACAGCTACAAAGCGTGAGCAGAGGAGCGATAACAATGCAAAAAGTAGCCCTACGTAGCAACTCGAAGGCTTCTACTTCGTACGTGCGTCATGATAACGATCACATTATGCATTTCTCACTGCAAGGTTCATTACCAGCAGGTCATACGTTGGCACTCAACTTGACACTTTGTACACTGTCGCATATTGTCTGCCGCGAGGAACGTCCATGGCTCGTCGGACAGCAGCAATTCACGCCAAGCGAAATGAGCGTTTTACTCCCTCTGCTTGATTCTTTCCCATATTACTGTCCCTACGAAGTCATTTTTGCTAGCTTCTATAACGGCAATACACAGGAGCAGACTGTCGAGCGAGCGCGTAGACACCTGCACGAGGCTCTAGAGACAGGCATATGGGAGCAAGAGCTGCGTCCGCTGCGCAATGTTCTCTCGCGTACACGTCTGAAACTCAAGGATTTTGCCATTGATATCTCTTCGATTCTAGAGACGGGCTATATACTCAAGTACTCATCTAAAACAAAGTCTGAGTTTTAGTCGTTCGGTAGGGGCCCGGTTCACCGTGCCCATTGGGGTTCGCCATGCCCATGCCGGGGTACCCCACCACCCTGGGCACAATGAATTGGGCCCCTACCGATCTCGGGTGCATAGTGGAGAAATACTTTACAATGATGGGACAATTAAAAAATGTGTATGCAGGTTATTGGTGGGGGAGACTCACGCTCTGTGCGGCTCTGTTGCTCTCTGCAATCATACTCTACCGGTTGGATGACGGCTTTCCACCATGGGCATGGCGCTTCTCCTTAGAGGTGTTTCCAAAATTACCCAATTTGTGGGCCGTGCGCGGTCTGACCGTGCTACTGCCCCTGGTCGGCTTGTTACTACTCTCATTCTTGCTACTGGTCCTATGGTCTACGCTGGTCGTCGCCCTTGGCAGCGTCACACTGGGCTGGTGGCACCATCTCAAGGGTAAGCAGAGCTTTTCACAGGATCTGAGAGAAGCGGAAGAATTGGCGGAGCAGATAGTGCAACGCACAGCAGAAGTGGAACGTCGCACCCATAGCGTTAGGACAGCAGTACAGATTCAGAGAGACCGCAAGGGCCGCTCCTATGACATGGGTTCTGCAGCTCCTGCCTTTATGGTAGAGACGAGTCCTGATATGGAGATGGCAGGGGCGAAGCTCTGTGCCCTCCCCGTCGTAGACATCGCAGAGGCGAGTCCTTGCGCGAGTCCTGATATGGAGATGGTAGGGGCAAAGCTTTGCGCTCTCCCCATCGTGGACATCGAGCAATGTGATACACTCCCTGTCGGCAAAAGGACACCTGCAGAAGTAGAGGGAGAGCAAACACTGGAGCTACAGGCGGTGCAGGGAAGTACACTGCAGTTACTGGTCGGGGTAGAGACCGATACAGGGATTGCGCGCAAAAATGCACCCAATGAAGACAGCGTACTAGCGCTACAGGGAACGCGTCCCTTTGCTGGTGAATTGCATCCAGTGGGATTGTTCGCAGTTGCCGATGGTATGGGTGGGCACGCCCACGGGCAAGAAGCAAGCCAGTTGGCTGTTCAGGCGATACACGATGCCATCGTACCTACTCTGCAGCGCGTAGGTGAGGAAAACGAGGACGAACTTTTCGCAGACTTGTTGAAGGAGGGTGTACATCGTGCCAACCTGGCCATCTACCAGCGCAATCGAGACTCTCAGCAGCAGGGCAAGATGGGCACGACAATCACCGCCGCGCTTGTTGTCAATACTCAAGCCTACATTGTGAATGTAGGAGACAGTCGCACCTACCGCTATCGACAGGGTGAGGGCTTTAGACAACTTACACAGGATCACTCAGTCGTAGCCCGCCTCGTTGAGCATGGCGTCATCACCCGTGACGACATCTACACCCACCCGCAGCGCAACCAAATTTATCGCTGCCTCGGCGATCATTCATCGGTACAGGCTGACTTCTTCAAGGTTGAGCTGCAAGTACACGACTTACTCTTACTGTGCTCCGACGGCCTGTGGGAGATGGTACGCGATGCCGATATTGAAAAGATTATCAGTTCCTCACGTCCTCACGCTACCCAGATCAGTACGACACTCATACAAGCAGCGCTTAATCGTGGTGGAGCTGATAATGTCAGCGTCGTCGTTATAGGCGTTGAGCCTCTAGACTGAGTATTTACTGTTCGACTCCGACACCACGCCAGAACGCGACGTAATCTTTTATCTGCCCTGCTGCATCCTTTGGCTGTGGATAATACCAGGCAGCGTCCTTATTCTCTTTGCCATTCACCACGACTGTATAGTAACTAGCAACACCCTTCCACGAACAGGTCGTATGTGTGTCGCTCTGCTGCAAGTAGTCACGGTTGACGGAATTGGGCGGGAAATACTGATTCCCTTCGACAACAATACACTCGTCGCTTTCGGCCAGGGTGGCACCATTCCAAGTTGCTTTTGCCATACAAAAAAGCTCCTTATCAGTTTCGTCACTCTATTAGACGAGTAGTTCAAAACCACTCCTTCTTGTATAACATAGGCAATGGTCAGTTTCATCCCACAGGCAGCAGAGTGACATGTGTGTAGGCAGAGTATGCCGTAGGTGGGGACATGGCGACCGCAAGGATTGTGACCCTAGGGGACGAGCACGCGAACCCGTTTCTTCGCCGTCTGAACGTGCAATGGGGTCTGACCTCGCACCTCTCCGTCGCAAGTGGCATCTTGCGGATCAGCATCTGTAGCGATGGTGACACCTCGCGCCTGGATGTGAGCAATCCCTGGCAGGGGGATCAGGTCCGCGGGATGGCTACGTGCAGCATGTGGAAATGCAGCGGGTGAGGATTCCCTGTTGCCGAAGAGCCATGCTGCCAGACTACTGCTCAGTGCCGTGCGGTCGAAATCTTGCACGACTACGATATCGAGCAGACCATCATCAATACGCACATGAGGAAAAGTAAACTGCCATGCCCCCCCAAAGACAGGAGCATTGATCACGGCTACTAGGAGCGCATGACATTGCAGCGTATTCAGGGCCTCCTGCGAAAAAGAGTTTGACGCCGTGTGACCTAGATGCAACGATGATGGGAGTGACACTCCTTCAAAATGAAGCTGAACCTTAAGCGTCTGCAGGTGCTTGAGAGCTTCAAGAGCAGCGACAGGATAAGTGAGAGTTCCATATCTTTCTCGTACGGCTGCCTGTGTTGCCACATGTGCAAATGAGGCGTTGATGCCAATTGTCAGTGCATGAGCAAAAAAGCTCACGTCCCCGCGTGCAAGAGGAGTCTGGAGTGAGGTTACTACATTTTGTGGAACCTGTTCTGCTGGGCGTGCAGCTCCAACATCGACAGCGCGTTCGTGTCCTAGCACAATCACTTCAACGGCCTGCGCAATATCTTGAGGGATGGCGAGCGAACGCGCCACGTCGTTCGATGTCCCTAACGGTAGTATGCCCAGCGGAAGGTCACTGTCAGCAATATGAGTAAGAACACTTCCTATCAAGCCGTCACCGCCTGCTGCAATCACAAGATCAATGTGCTGTTGTCGCCACATAGCTCCTTGGGCAGGACGGTGATCCAGTTCAGCAATAGAGATGATCTGGCTAAGCGCTACACCCCCCTGTTGAAGGGCCGCCAGGGCCTGATTCAGTTGCTCGGACGCCCCAGAATGTGGGCTATGCACGGCGATGGCTCGTCGTGCTTGTTGTCTTACTGCCATAATCTCTCCTGCTCTGTCTATAGTGCAACAGAAAGAGCCAGCTATCACAAGGTGTTTCACAAAAATCGGTTCCTGCACTCTGGCAGGGTAGTTGGCTTGTTGCTTAGCTATGTCATAGTGGCACTGTAGGTATCAGTTGATTAGGGCGCTTTTATTAGAAGAACGCGCTAATCAGTTCATACACCTGGCGAATATTCTGCGGCGTACCAGTATACTCCTGTCCCCCACCGGCCGTGGCGATCCTTGTCAAGCCCTTTACATCGGCGTCGTTACCGTAGGCGATGGTGAATACCTTGACTCCTTCACCCGCGTTCTTGTCTTGCTGCGAGGGGCCGATCTGTCGCACTAGTTGATCTATAGAGAGCTTGCTGATGTTGTCCATGCCATCGGTCAGTACTATTATGGCTTTGATGTGTTTGGAAGGCATAGCCCTGATGGTTTTCATCTGCTCGGCGATAGTGTCGAAGAGGAGTGTCTGGCCGCTGGCAGTGATGCCGCTGATAGTATCAAGCACAGATTGACGCTTAGGCCCCAGCGCAGTGACGGGCGTGAGGACGTCGGCACCATAGCTGAAGACGGTGAGACCGAGACCATCGCTATCACCGAGTAGATTGACAAACTCTGTCAAGCCTTGCTTGGCCGCGCCAATTTTACTAATCCCGCCAATGGTGTCATTCATGCTACCCGAACGGTCCAGGATCAGCATCACGTCTACTTTGCGCCGCTGCTCATCCCACGACGTCTTGATGGCGCTGACCACCTGGGTCGAAGGGATCTGCAACAGCGTTTTAGGCTGGCTAGGATCAATACCATGTATGCTGTCGAGCGGCGCTGTGAGGGGGATGCTCAGGTCGCTGGGGCGAAAGCCGTATTGCATCGCCTTTTGCTGCTGCGCTTTGTCGAGCAGGAAGTTGCGCAATGCGAGTGCTGATGTCCTCTTAGCCGTGGTCACCCAACTTGCTTGCGGGATGGCAAAGGGATGGTCACTATAGAAGGTGCCCTCCTTAGGGTAGATGGCCACCACAGGCAAGGGAGTTTGTGGGTAGACACTTGGCTCGTTGGCCTCAACCACTAGACTCTCGTACATTACAGCGGCGCTCAGGTAATTGGGGCCACCGGAAAACATCTTCGTAGCAAAGAAGCCCGTACTGTCACCATAGT
>JAFAXQ010000151.1 GCA_019240835.1 Ktedonobacteraceae bacterium | reverse complement strand
ACTGATACATTTATTGCGGCGGTTGAAGAGGCTCTCACACATTTTACACAATCATACAAAGTAATAAGAAGTGAATTAATCGGCTAGAGAGAGCAGCTTCAGGCATTCTTCTCCTTTTTTGCATCTGAACCTCTCTACTTGGTCTGCAGAGAAGGCTGGCAATGCAGCGATATGCTTCCTCTTTCCAAAACACGCAAGGTAGAAGAAGTAATCAGTGAGCTACGCATGCTATACTCTTCCCTAGAGTGTAGTTTTGTTTCTACTTACGTGTAATTTCTGTACCCAGCCTCTGGAGGGTATTATGGAGCAGCATCACAGCAGTTCACCGCATACGCTCTGCCAAGAGCCAGATTTTGCCTCCATTGATGGCTTGGCCATAGCAGTTGGAGCTCTCTTACCGGCATTAGAGCAATTCTGCAAATTTGACCAGCCTGAGCGGACAGCTATAGAGCGAGCTCTCTGGTCGGCCCGACTCGAAGAGCCACTACCACAGGCGGGAAGTGGCTCTCAGGCAGTCCTGGCCCGATTACGTGATGTGGTTATTCCCAACGGCTTGCGTGCAGGTGATCCAGGCTTTTCCGGCTGGGTTGCGACTCAGCCAACAACTATTCCGGCTGTAGCTCACTTGGCGGCAGCTATTTCTGGCCCTCTGTGCGTCGCAGTGCAGGCATACAACCTGCTTGAGAACCTTGCTATGCGCTGGCTCAGGGATCTAGTAGGTCTGCCTGCTAATTATCAGGGTATTTTTACTAGTGGTGGCTCAGTTGCTAACCTAATTGGGCTTGGTGCCGCTAGGCAATATGCGTTTGAACGACATGGCATAGACCCTGCGCAATATGGGATCAGCGCCCTGCCCCACCCCCGTATGTATGCCTCTACCCAAGTTCATCACGTTATGTACCGGGCTGCCGCTGTGCTAGGGTTAGGGCGTCGGGCCGTTGTCACCATTCCTACTGACGACGCTTTGCGCCTTGACATAGCTAAACTCAAGGAACGCTTGGAAACTGATTGTGCCGAGGGTTGCACACCGATTGCTATTGTAGCGAGTGCTGGCACGATCAATACGGGCACGATAGACCCTTTGCCTGAACTAATACAGCTTTGTCAGGAGAAAGATATCTGGCTGCATGTCGATGGCGCGTATGGTCTGCTCGGTATCCTGGATTCCGACATCTCCCATCTCTATGGAGATTTATCGAGATGTGACTCCCTGGTTGTCGATCCTCACAAATGGCTGGCTACCTCTATGGGGTGTGGGGCCATTTATGTGCGCGACGGGAAGCTGCTGGAAAGAGCCTTTACGCTTGAACCGGCGGTCTACATAGAGGAATCACTTCCTATTTATACCGATGATGCTCCTATTACCTCGCAGTTTGATGACCTGGGCTATGTGTTTCACAACTTCGGTGTCGAGCATAGTCTCCCGTCGCGGGGAGTCGAGGTCTGGGCAGTCTTGAAAGAGATAGGGGTAGAAGGAGTCAAAGCCCGCGTCTGTCGCCATAACTGGTACGCTCGCTATCTTGCGGATTTGGTGGGGGATGCACCCAACTTGGAGCTTGTGGCACCTGTAACGCTCTCAACGTGTTGTTTCCGTTATGTTCCCGATGCCTTGCGAGGGCGAAAAGATGCAGAGGCAATGGAACTGCTGAATCGGCTCAACCGCACGATACTTGGCCGCATCCACGAGCGAGGACAAGCGATTCCTTCCGCAACGCTCATTGACGGCGCTTTTGTGATTCGCGCCTGCTTTATCAATCCGCGCACAACCCTGACCAGTGTCGAAGCACACGCCCGCGAAGTGGAACTATGTGGCGCTGAAGTCTGGGCAACTATGGAGAAGTAGTGCTGCGCGGCAACAAGACAAAAGCAGCAAACAGATGCTCAGTACTAGCACAGTTCCAGTAGGCACCGTTGACAGGTCTAGGAGGAGTAGAGATAACATTTTCAAAAAAGCAGGAATTAGTCAGCGTATAAACCGGAATGGTCTTCTATATATCTGGCAAGCAGGGCAATAGTTGGCGCATCAAAGATGCTGCGCACTGGCAGGCGGATGCGCAGTAGTTTGTTGATCCGTAAGATGGCCTGTGCGGCTAGGAGCGAATGCGCACCCAGTTCAAAGAAGTTGTCGTGGATACCCAACGATTGACCGTCTTCTAGCTTGATCTGCAGCACCTGTGCCCAGATTGTGGTCAGCATCGTCTCTAGGTCGGTACGCGGGGCCTCATAGGGTATATAGCGCTCGGACTCGCTGGGCAGGGCGCGATAGTCTATTTTGCCATTGGGCATCAGGGGCAGGGTATTGAGCAAGATGATCACGGTGGGCACCATGTACTCAGGGAGTTTCTGGTGCAGGAAACGTCGGATATTGCCTTTATCCAGCCGCTGTTGCTGCTTCGGCACAAGATAGGCTACGAGTTGTTTCTCTCCTCGCTCGTTCTCTCGCGTCTGCACCAGTGCTGTTGTCACTGCCGGATGCTGCAAGAGGATAGCCTCAATCTCTCCCAGTTCGATGCGGAACCCACGCACCTTGACTTGGTGGTCGATGCGTCCCATGTACTCAATTATACCGTCATGTCGATAGCGTGCGAGATCGCCGCTGCGATAGAGGAGTGCTCCCACTTGTTGACTGAAGGGATGCGGGATAAAGCGTTCAGCAGTCAGCTCTGGACGATTTAGGTAACCGCGTGCCAATCCACTGCCGCCGATATAAAGTTCGCCGACTGCCCCAATCGGCATCGGTTCCAGTCGCTCATCAAGCAGATAAATCTGAGTATTGGCGATAGGTCGTCCGATCGGCGGCAGCGTTCCATCCTCTGCTGGTGGTAACCGCATCCAGGTTGCTAAAATAGTGCATTCTGTAGGACCGTACAAGTTATAGACGCTAAATGAAGTTTCTCGCGCTGGTCCGCACTTTAGACGGTCTCCTCCTATACTTAACACTCGTAGCACACTCTTGTCTGGCCAACGCTCCTGGAGCACGGTTTCCCCTAATGGCGTGGTTAGGAATGCTATGGTGATAGCCTGCTCTGTTAACCAGTTTATCATGCGACCCGGGTCCACCCAGATATCCTCGGTTGGCAGATGCAAGCTCGCTCCAGCCATCAGATTGGGCCAGATTTCTAGAATAGATGCATCAAAGGCGAGCGAAGCTTGGTGCATAGCGCGGTCGTCCTTCCTGATTGCGAAGGTTTGGCAGTGCCATGTCGCCAGATTTACCAGACTACTATGCTGGATCTCTACTCCTTTGGGGCGACCGGTGGAGCCAGATGTGTAAATGATATATGCCAAGTTGGCACCGGTGGTCACGTTGGGGGGATTGCAACGAGTACTCCGTCCTGCGAGGGGATCGACGGGCGCATCCAGCACGATGACAGACATGCCGCCTGCTGGCCAGTTCGCTACATGCTCCTGAAGTGTCAATAACACGTGGACCTGCGCGTCCTCTAGCAGAAAGTCCAGTCGCTCTTGGGGAGACCCCGGATCGAACATGACGAAGGCACCACCAGCTTTGAGAATGCCCAGCTGGCTAACGATCATCTCCGGAGAGCGCTCCAGATAGATGCCAACATGCATATCTGGACCAACGCCTAGCGAACGCAAAAGATGTGCAATCTGGTTAGCACGCTCGTTCATCTGGCGATACGTCCAGCATCGCCTCCCCATTTGGATAGCTAGGGAATCAGGTATGCGCGCTGCCTGCGCCTCAACTAAGTGGTGGATGCAGGATTCATGTGGATACTCTTGCTGTGTGGCATTCCAAGTAATAAGAACTTGCTGCCGCTCAGCCTCTGCCATCATAGGTAACTGCTCTAGGCATTTGTAAGGGTTATTGATCATCGCCTCCAGGACGCTCTGGACATGCTCAAGAAGATATATGATCGTTATAGGTGCAAACCGCTGCTTATCGTAGATGCACGTCACCAGGATCTCCTGCTCGCCGAAGACGTAGAGGGCCAATGGATAGTTCGGCTTGCGGCGCACTGAGAGATCGCGCTGGAGCCAAGGACCACCCTGCATGCGCATAGTGCTTTGCAAAGTGCGATTCTCAAATACAAAGATGCTCTCAAAGATCGGCATGCCCTTAGGTACTCGACTCCATTGCTGCACTTGAATCAGCGGCGTGAGCTGGTGGTTGCGCACGGCAACCCCTTGTGCACGTAGTTCCCTCAACCATGGTATCACTGACACATCATTTTTGATCTGTACACGCACAGGTAGCATGTTCAGGAAGAGACCGACCATCGACTCGGCACCCTCTATGGTTCCTCGACGGCATGAGCGGATGGCACCGAAGACCACATCTGCCTGTCCACTACGGCGGCTGAGCACGAACGCCCAAGCCCCCTGAAACAGTGTGTTGAGGGTGAGTTGGTATTGGTCAGCTAGTTGCCTCAATGATTGTCTGGTATCCAACGAGAGAGTGATGTTTTGCTCGTCATGGCTGGCTCCGCTATCGAGAGTGCTCTCGAGATCTCTGTCGGCTGGCAACGATGTTGGCGCTGTGAAGCCATCCAGAAACTGTCGCCAGAATGGCTCATCTGCCGTCAGATCCTGCATCTGGAGCCAGGCTACATAGTCGTGATAGGGGCATACAGGCGGTAGGGTCAGCCCTGTGCCCATCCTGAACGCTTCGTAGAGGTCGAATACCTCATCTAGAATGATTGGCAAGGAGCGCCCATCGAGGATGATATGATGGAAAGTTAGGACACAGCGATACTCGGCTTCGGCGAACCTGAAGAGTGCGAGACGCAATAGCGGAGGTAGCCCTAAAGCAAACCCGCGCCGTCGGTCGGCCAGAAGATAGCCCTCTAGTCGTTCTTGGTGCTCTTGGTCGGAAAGGCTTTGCCAATCCTCTACATGGAATGGGAATACAATCTGCTTATGAATCTCTTGTGTGGGTTGGGCCTCCTCCTCCCAGTGGAAGGCTGTTCTCAGAATGGAGTGCCTCGCGTATATCTGCCGCCATGCTAGCTCAAAGGCGTTGATATGCAGATCTTCGTACAGGCTGCAGAGAACCTGAATGATATCTACTCCCGGCTCTGGGGCATACATACTATTAAAGAGCATTCCCTGTTGCAGAGGAGTTAGCGGATAGACGTATGACAGTTTTTCAATATTCATAGGCCACTTCCATTACAACACGTGAGCAATCAGAGAGCGGAGTGCTGACTGACCTTGTTGACTTCTGCTAACGCTAGAGGCCGCGTAGCGTTGGCACGTCGGTCTACGGCCACTATGCGGAATTCGCTCGTATAGTGCTGCTGCTGACGATCCTGCAGCCAGCATTCATGCAGGTCAGGCAGCATCTCAGTGAAAGCGATCTCCCCTTCTACTTCATTGGTGTGCATAGCACGGCGTACCATTCGCGCCAGCACGTCCACGGATAGCAAGCTGTCGAAATCCACGTACAGGGGCTTACGCTCAATCGGCGTTTTGACAAATAGATGGTGCGGCAGGTTTTGCTTGTGCATCCAGCGTCGTGCTTCCAAGAAGCGCTCCGCTTCCTGCTCGATGCTTGCGAACTCGCACTCGTGTGGATTGAAGCGCCATGCCTCTCGGCAGACGATTAGGCGATCAAAAGTGATGCGCGGAGTATGCCTAGAACTGGGAAGGATGTCGAACAAATGCAACGTCTGGAGCATCATAAACTCACCTAAGACGTCCATAATATCCCAAAGCGGACCTCCGTCTCGCGTATGCACTACAAGCTCGTCTCTAACGCGTACGACCACCAAGGCACCTATTGGCACCGCTCGGCTGGTTGGCACATCGCACGAATCATGGGCAAACACAAAGCGCCAATCTTCTGGCAACACAAATCCATTGCTCATACGTGCCGTTGCTCCTCCCAACTCCTTGGAAGGCACCAGCACAACCTGAGCCTCGGTGCGATCAGCCCTTATTCCTTGCAGCAGTTCGTGCCTTTGAGGGTGTTGCGCCGCGAAGAACGCGGATTGCAGAGTGTTCGCTCCAGGATGGATTTCGCCCAGAACATAGTGAAACTCACCGTTGAGTATCGCTTCTGGGCTGGCCGCTGCGATCATTACATCCGGGCTATGATAGCAAGCAGATGGCCACCCTGGATGGGGTACCGCGAAGGTCTCCTCTACCTGCTGGCGTAGCGCCTCCGTCTGATACGTCACTTGGCGTTGGTCTGCGGGTATAGCGAGAATGCGACCCCAACGTTCTTGCAAGTCACGCTTCAAGGTAGTGAGCAAAGGGTGATGCTGATCGAAAAGCAGAGAGTGTGTATAGAGCCAGAAGTTGGAGAGCGGAATCTCTGGAGCTCGTGTGACGCTTGTGGTGCTGACCAGTTCGTCGTAGATGTTTTTGAAGGCTGTACGGTAGAGTGTTGCTGCCTCAAAGGTAAACCAGCGTGCGCTGGTCAAGAGCAGTGTCAGCGGCGGTCCCAACGTGCTCAGCAGCGCTGGTCCAAGCTCTACAGTGACATCGCGGCGGCAATCTTCGTAGACTAGAGAGCGACCGGCATAGAACTTTCCTGCACGGCGAGTGGCATTGGTGTCAGTAATCTTGGTGAAGGTAGTCTCCAGGTGCTCCATCGCCTTGTCCAGTTGCTCTACGTTCCCGGCGGCGCGTTCGACAGCTTCTTTACTAGCTTCCAGCTCGGCTAGCGCGGCCAGAGCAGCCATACGTAGCCGTTCATCCTCAATACATGCCAGTCGTTGACGTAGACATCGTTCTGGGTACAAGTTCTCTATGGGAACCTCCAGCCGCCAAGCGATACGCTTTTTGGCGAGTAGACACCGCAGTACCTCGTACACATCTGCAGAGCTGCGTAATCCTGGTGTACCTGTCTTGAGCAAGTCCATCGCCAGTTGGTATGCTGTACGTTCGCCATCGCAAGAGCGCAACACAGCCGCTTCGACGAGGGACAAACTAATAGGTGGAGTCAAGGGCAGATGCAAACTAGTGCCCTCAACATATACAAATGGCATGCGGCGTGGAACTAGCCAAGGCTGTAACGCTTCATCCTTGGCCAGTGTCTCAGCTAAGGCATCAATGCACCACTCTTCAAAATATACAGTACGCGTTGCCAAGAGTCCAGGCCCTGGTTCCGCTTTGAGAAATGGCCCCTGATCAACAATATGTGCCCACCCGACCGGGCCAAAGAATCCAATAGTGTCATTTTTGGTACAATAGCGCTGTAAGTAGGCGGTAATTAGAGCTTCTCTCTGCCGTTGCTTGAACGATCGGTTATCCAGAGATTTGGAGAGTAGCACATCCACCCCATTGTGCAGGGCATGTCTGTTCTGCCACAGGAGCGCTTCTCGAAAAAGCGGGTCGCGGGCTAGTTGGCGCAGTGTCTGCATTGCGCAGACAACGTCTGCTGCAAACGTGGTCTCAAAATCGGCATGCGCTGCTGAAGCAGCGCCTCTAGCAGCCTGGAACGTGGCCAGTGCGGATTCAATGCCTTGGGCGATCTCCATATTGGAATGCTGCCCCTGCTCTAACCGACGGATGATCCTCTGGATCTGGGGGCATTGGCGACCTGCCAACTTCTGCTCCAGTGCCGTGAACAGCTTTGCGTGGGCCTCATACGCCAGACTTTCCAGTACGAGGACATTATCCGCCGCTGTTGCACTAGCCGAGCTGGAGAGGGCACACAGTTTCTCTGTTGGAAAGCCCGCGCTGCGCAGCCCGACCCAGCGCCAGAGCGCCCATTCATCACCATTAAGGTGTATTATATGATTTGGGAGGATGGCCTGATGGTTGTCCTCATATTTGTATTCCTGCTTGTTTGTTGTCAAAGATGTCCTCTATAGCGCCAAGTAGTGAAGATCTAACGGCAAACGACCCGTCGCTCAAATTCGCGGAGGGGATGTTCTCAACTTAATCAGGATTGGGCAGTCGTTGTTCCCTAATCGCCTGATCTATATAATATTCCAACCGCTCCGCGAGAATGGGGCCAGCAGCACCTGCAATCCCGAAGTGATCGCCTTCAATCAGGCACACCTCGATTGGTTCGCTCGTGAAGTGGCTCCAGCCGAGTGTCGAGTCAGTGAAAGGCTGCGTCATTTGCTGACCGCTGACCATTTTTAGCAGCGTGATCCGATCTGGATAGCAGTCGCCTGGCTTGTAGGTTTGGTTGGCCTGAACGTGTTGTTTATATATCTCGATCCAGCGCTTCACTTGTTCTGTACTATCGGCAAAGTTAACTTTGATAGCGATCTCCGTAATGTACTGCCATTGCTGCTCCACTGACATCTGGCGCAATGTACTCAAAGGTAGGAAGGATGGCAAATACCCCTGTGGGTGATCTGGCCAGCAAAAAGCAAACAGCTTCGCCGCCCAGCTAATAATGCAGGTGTCATCCTCAGTCTGTGGCAGATACTCGGGCAACGGGGCATAGGTATCAATCATTGCCAGCAAGGCCACCTTCTGTCCTTTTTGCCGCAAGCGTCGGGCCATCTCAAAGGCTATAAGCCCACCGAATGACCAGCCACCCAGATAGTACGGGCCTTGAGGCTGAAAGGTTCTCATCATGTCGAGGTAGCGTGCGGCAATCTCCTCAACCCGCGCACAGGGCTTCCATTGTGAGGAAAGACACGACTCTTCAAAGGCGTAGACTGGCTGATCTGACTTCATATACGAACCCAGTGTTACATACGGGAAGACATTCCCTGAGGCTGGGTGTACGAGGATCAGCGGAGGTTTTGTTCCAGTGGGTTGGATGCCCACAAGGGAGGTCGCGGGTAGACGCTCACTCTTTTGGTAAAGGAAATGAGCCAGCTTCTCAACGGTTGGACCCCCGAAGAACGTGGACAACGGGATGTCCTGCCCAAACTGTTTTTGAAGACGCCCGATGAGGCGCATAGCCGAGAGCGAGTGCCCCCCAAGCTCAAAGAAGTTATCCATCACACTGACTGGATGGATGCCTAGCAGATCCGAGAACAAACGGGCAATCTGGGCTTCCACCGCATTACGTGGCGCGACGAAGCGTGCCCCGCTTTCGGCGTCAGGGATGGGTAGCGCGGATCGGTCGATTTTGCCACTCGGCGTCAGTGGGAAGGCATCGATAATGAGAAAAGCTGATGGGATCATATAGTTGGGAAGCCGTACTTCTAAGTACTGGCGTAGATGCTTGCGCGACGCCTCTGAGGTAGGCTGCAAGGCCACATATGCCACCAGCCGTTTGTCCCCCTGCGGATCATCCAGCACTAGCACGAGAACCTGTTGCACAGCGGGATGCTGGCGTAGCACGGCTTCGACCTCTCCTGGCTCTACACGGAAGCCGCGAATCTTCACCTGATTGTCGTTCCGCCCTAGGAATTCAATAGTGCCATCTTCCAAGAAACGAGCTAGGTCGCCAGTCTTGTACAGCCGAGCCTCTGGATTGGCACTAAAAGGATTTTTAATGAAACGCTCACTTGTGAGTTCGGGGCGATTCAGGTACCCTCGTGTGACACCATCGCCACCTGCGTATAATTCTGCGGGCACGCCGATGGGCACAGGTTGTAGTAACGGATCTAGGAGATAAGCTTGCGTCTGCGCAACAGGGTGCCCGATGGGCACGGAACGGCTTAGATCAGTCTGTTCCGTAACGTGCGCGTAACAGGTAAAGATCGTATTCTCAGTGGGTCCGTATCCATTGATAAGCCGACATTTGGGCAGGTCTTGCAGTGCTTTGCGAACATATGTCACGGAGAGGACATCGCCGCCCGCAAGCAGTTGCCGTACACCTTGTAACTTCTGTGCTTGGCTCTCGATCATCTGGTGGAACAACCCAGAGGTTAGCCACATGGTCGTAATCTCGTTCTGCTGGATGAATTGCCCCAGTTCTTCCAGTGAGGGGTGCTGCGGCGGGAACACAGCCAACCGTGCGCCATTGAGCAGGCTTCCCCAAATCTCGAACATCGATACATCAAAGGTCAGGGGTGTAAACTGCAGCAAGACATCCTGCGGGCTGATAGTGACTACATTGCTGGATTTGAGCAGGCGCACGACATTGCGATGTGTGACGCATACGCCCTTGGGCTTGCCAGTCGAGCCGGAGGTCGAGATCACATAGGCTAGGCTCTCCGCCGTTGACTGACCCGCGGGCGCAGTGTCAGATGTCACAAAGGGCGGTTGCTCTGCATCCAGGTAGACCAATTGCACCTGCGAGGGTGGCAGCACTGCACTGAATTGCTTGCGTGTCAGTAGGGTCTTGATCCCGATATCTTCAAGCAGAAACGCGATCCGCTCTTTGGGGTCTGCCGGATCAAGGGGTACATAGGCTCCTCCCGCCTTCAGAATGGCCAGCAGTCCTATGACCATAGCGAGGGAGCGCTCAATGCAGATACCCACGCGCACCTCTGGCCCGACGCCCAGCCCTCGGAGCACCCCAGCAAGCTGGTTGGCCTGCTGCTCCAATTCTGCGTAGGTCAGCGACTGGTTCTCGCAGACTACGGCCACCTTGTTGGGCATGCGTACGGCCTGCTCCTCAAAGATCTGGTGGATGCAGGTGTCTCGCGGATATTGGCTCTCCGTCGAGTTCCACTCGACTAGTATCTGCTGCTCGGCCTCTGTTAGCAAGGACAGAGTGCCCAGGGTCTGGTCAGGCGTGGCGACAAGAGCGGCCAGTAAGGTCTGGAAATGCCCAATCATGCGCGCAATAGTTGAGGCCTCAAAGAGGTCCATGCTATAGTCGATGTAGCCGCCCAGCCCCTCGGATGTCTCCCACATCCCAATCGAGAGGTCGAACTTCACCGTGTCATGTACTAGCGGAATGAACAGTACCTCTAGGCCGAAGAAGGTCGGTGGCGAAGCGGCCATCACATTATGGAGTGCAAAAAAGACCTGGAAGAGAGGATTATAGCTGGGATCACGTCCAGTCTCTAGTTCCTCGACCAGTCGCTCAAAGGGAAGATTCTGGTGCTCATAGGCGTCTAACGAGGTCTCTCTCACCTGCCGCAGCAACTCACGGAACGAGAGGGAGTCACTTAGCCGTCCGCGTAGTACTAGTGTATTGACGAAGAAGCCGATCACGTCCTGGAACTCTTCTTCCGTGCGGCCAGCGGCCGAGGTTCCAACGCAGATATCCTCTTGGCGTGTGTAGCGGTAGAGCAACGTCTGCCATGCAGCTAGCAGGGCCATAAAGAGGGTGACCCCCTCCTGCTTGCGCAGTCTCTGCAGTGCCACCGAGACTTCTCTCGGGCACTGAAAGGGGGTGCGTGCTCCACGAAACGATTGCATGCTGGGCCGGAGATGGTCGGTGGGCAGGTGCAGCTTGGGTGGGATACCATCGAGCTGTTGTCTCCAGTACATTAACAGGTCTTGAAGTTGTTCTCCCTCCAGCCAAGCATGCTGCCAGCTTATGTAATCAGTGTACTGGCGCAGTACAGGCGGCAACGAAGGCGTTGTACCCTTACACGTGGCGTTGTAGAGCGCTGTCAATTCTTGGAACAAAATCACCTCGGACCAACCATCGAAGATGATATGGTGTATATTGAAGAGTAATATATGCTCTTGCGTGCTTAATCGGAAGAGTTGTGCACGCAAGAGCGGTCCTTCCTCCAGATGGAAGGGCGTATTAATCTCTTGGTGGATGAGGACTTGCAATCGGCCCTCTCGTTGATCGTCAGGCTCGCCTTGGAGATCGGTCACTGGCATGGGGATTTCAAGCGTAGGCGCGACAATTTGCGTGGGCAGGCCATCAATAGCGGGGAAGGTAGCGCGAAGGATGTGGTGCCGTTGGATAACCTGATTCAGACATTGTGATAGAGCTGTAGCATTGAGCAGTCCTGTAAGGCGCATGCACATGGGGACGTTATAGGTGGGCATATTTGGGGTGAGTTGATCCAACAGCCACAGGCGTTGTTGCCCAAAGGAGAGAGGAAATATCCCTCCCCTCTCAGACTCCCAACCTTTGTGGGCAACATCTTGCTGGTTATGTGCTTGTTGAATGGTCGAATCTCCTCCAGAGAAGACTTTTGTACCGTGAACAGCTTCGCTCATATCTAATCCTAACCTTCTTTAGCGGCTTATAGCTTCATTGATGTGTTTCAACAGGTTGAGATGCTTTATGGGATGGCTTCCCGCAGACCTATAGGCGCATAAGACGCCTGCTTGATCAGATCGGCAGCTTTTTCAGCAATCATGATTGTTGCAGCATTAGTATGACCTCGTATAAGAGCAGGCATGATCGAGGCATCTACGACGCGTAGATGCTCAACACCCCAAACGCGGAGCTGGCTATCAACGACTGCCATCTCATCGTTGCCCATCTTGCAGGTGCCAACTGGATGGTAAATAGAATCTGCACTCAGGCGAATAAACTCAATGATGTCTTTGTCACTCTGGACTTGTACGCCAGGAGCATGTTCCTCTGCTCGGTAAGGCTCAAATGCGTGTGCTTGAGCCAGGCGACGTGAGAGCTTTATCGCCTTGATGAGCACCTCCATATCGCCTTCTTCCTTCAGATAATTGGGTTGAATGCTGGGTGGTTGAGAAGGATCGTTTGAGCGCAGAGCAATATATCCCCGACTTGCTGGAGCGAGCAGGACAGGACCAAAAGAGAAGCCGTGGCCGGGAGGATTAGCAAAGCCATGAACAAGAAAGTAGGCTGGTCCGAAAATGATTTCCATGTCTGGTGCGGAAATGTCCAATTTGGTCTTACAAAACGCCGCCGCTTCTCCGATAGTGGAGGTCAATGGCCCCTTCTTGAAGAGCCGATAGTTCAGGACATTACCTAACTTCTGCGCGTTATCGAGCGTAATCGGGCGTGTACAGGTATAGCAGACCGCAACAGCAAGGTGATCCTGCAAATTCTGCCCCACACCTGCACTATCTACCACGACCGGAATACCCAGGTTCTGCAACTGTTTGGCTGGTCCGACGCCAGAAAGCAGCAAGAGTTGGGGAGAGTTGATCGCTCCACCACACAGAATCACCTCCCTGGTAACTAGTGCATCTTGCTGCTTTCCGTCCCACACATACGTCACTCCGGTAGCACACCTGTGGTCGAAAAGCACCCGTTGTGCCAAGGCGTTGGTACGTATAGTCAGATTGGAGCGATTGCGTGCGGGTCGGATAAACGCATCGGCTGTGCTCCAGCGTTGCCCCTGTTTCTGGGTGACCTGGATGAGCCCCGCTCCTTCGAGTTGTGCTCCATTAAAATCATCGTTGCAAGGAAGGCCAATTTCAACAGCAGCTTTAACGAACACGTGAGTTAGTGGATTGGGAGAACGCGGGTTGGCCACATAAAGTGGGCCGTCAGCACCGTGGTACTCAGAAGCTCCACGTTCCTGACGTTCCGACTTTTTGAAGTAGGGGAGCACCGCAGAGTAGCCCCAGTCTGCATTGCCCGCAGCTTGCCACGCGTCATAATCCTGGTGAGTGCCACGGATATACATCATAGCATTGATCGAGCTGGAACCGCCCAACAGCTTACCACGAGGCCAGTATAAATTGCGATTGTTAAGCTGAGATTGAGGTTCTGTCTGGTAAGCCCAGTCGCAAGGAGTCTGAAAGAGTTTGGGAAAGTCCGCGGGGATTTGGATTTCCTGCTTCCTATCTGGTCCTCCCGCTTCAAGAAGCAGAACAGTGGTTGAAGGATCTTCGGTCAAGCGATTAGCTAAGACACAGCCAGCAGAGCCAGCACCTACGATGATATAATCATACATTCGGCAAACACCTTTCCTCTCGGGTTATGATTAGCTATTGAGGAACAACACGAAACGTTACTGGCAAACTCTCTACTCCGCAGACAAAAAACCCTTGTAAATGCTTTGGGGGACGTTCTGGGATGCTCTGAATATCATCCAAGCGTTCGAGCACCCGACTCAGGGCAATCTTGGCCGCTAGCCTTGCCAACGGCGCTCCCAAACAGAAATGCACACCCTGTCCAAAGGTCAGATGTTTATTGGGATAGCGGCGAATATTGAAGCTCAACGGCTCCTCGAAGTGCGTCTCATCAGTATTAGCCGAGGCAATCCTGAACAGCACTGCCTGCCGAGCTGGGATACGCACACCTTCTAGAGTAACCTCTTGTGTTGTAAAACGATGTGAGGAGACTATAGAAGGGGACAAGCGCAGTACCTCCTCAATGGCACTAGGGATAAGGGAAGGCTCAGCACGTAACTCCTGCATGACCGTAGGATGCTCCTGGAAAGCGAGCAGGGCATTACCAATCAGTTTCGCTGTTGTTTCGTTGCCTGCACCCATCAGCAACACACACATGTCGAGAATCACCTGCTCGCTGAGAGGTTGCCCATCCACCTGGGACGCTAACAGTCGACTGATTATATCCAAACGAGGTTGCCGCCGGCGCTCTTGCAGGTGTTGACGGAAATAGTCATAGAAGCTGCGGATGGCCCACAGATGTCGCTCTGGGGATGCGATGATCGTTTCGGGTGTGCTATTGGAAATTAGTGCGTGAGACCATTCGTGAAACCTGGCCTGATCTTGAGTAGGCACTCCTAAGAGTTCAGCCATAAGGATCAAGGGAAGCGGATAGGCCAGGTCGCGTGCCATATCCATCTGGCCATCGGCAATGACGGCATCAAGTAACTGATCAGTTACCTGCTTGGTGCGTGCAGCTAGCTGGGCTATCATGCGTGGACTAAAAGGGTGTGAGACGAATCCGCGCAGTGTGCGATGGCGCGGATCATCCATCCCATGAATGCTGGGCAAGCCGGGAGTTGGTGAGCCAGGGAAGACCTCTGCGGAGAAGATGGTCGGGTTGTTCAAGATAAAGCAGACATCCTCATAGCGAAAGATGTTCCACATGTGAGTGGCCTCATCAAACCAGACAGGGCTGGTGGCACGCATGTGGCGATACCAGTCGTAGGGAAGGCTACTCCATTTGGGTGCTTCTAATACCATAGCAGCTCCTTTCTCTCCTCATGGTTAAGCAGAACATTTATCTTCATACAAAAGCATTTTTCTTCTTAAGAAATAAAGCACTATCGTGAATGTAACATAGGAGGTTCTTCACATGCTTCTTCCAGATTGCTTGCACTCTTTTGAAATCGACGTTGCACAGACCATCTGAAGCGTTTGTCTGTTCGCCCATTTGGGAACGCGAA
Source organism: Ktedonobacteraceae bacterium (assembly GCA_019240835.1). Lineage (GTDB taxonomy): Bacteria > Chloroflexota > Ktedonobacteria > Ktedonobacterales > Ktedonobacteraceae > JAFATZ01. The sequence goes on along the minus strand of JAFAXQ010000151.1, from coordinate 12,238 downwards.
CCACACCTACTTCTGCTCTAGCTCATGCAAGAGGATGCATGCGTCACTGGCGAATCCAGCAATCTGGAAGAAGCAAATCCTTTTTGGGTGTACTATACTTTTTTGACAGTGGAGAACGAGTAAGTATAATAGTTCCATTTTCCTAAGCAGGAGGGTAAGTTAAAATAGCCGTTATGACTTATCTTTACAGTGCAACGCGCATCAGTATGCAAGTTGTATACTAGGCTGGGGAGAACCCACCCTGAAAGGAGAGTATGATTCTAGAACATGTCGGAGTATCCCTCCTCAATACAGGAGATCTGTCTATAGAGGATATCGTTCAGTATGCGCAGGAAGCCGAGTCGCTCGGATATGAAGGCTTCTGGGTGGGAGAAGGAGATGGGAAAGAGAGTTTTGCTGTCCTCGCAATCGTTGCAGCTCGGACAACACGCATTCACCTAGGTACAGGCGATGTCAATTTCTATTCTCGTACTCCCACGCTGCTGGCTATGGGGGCTGCTACGGTCTCACGAATTAGCGGCGGCCGCTTTATACATTATGGAATTGGCACAGGTGGCGGTGGCTGGATGGAGGTGGCACATGGTATCGCTCTTGACCGTCCTCTTCAACGAGCCAGGGAGACTGTTGATATTCTTCGTGGATTATTGAATCCTCAAGGTGATGAAAAGCTAGTAGCCCCTATCGACGGCTTGCCCAGCGATCTTGTCCTAGCAGGGTATAGCGATCAGCGTTTCTCTTATCGAGGTCAGGTATACGGTCTATATGAGTGTCGTTTGCGTGAAGGCCCATTAGAGACACCACCAAGAATTTATCTCTCAGCATTGGGACCAAAGATGATCGCATTATCAGCTCGCATAGCGGATGGAGTCGTCTCCAATGGCCTATCAGAGGCGTCGTATTATCGCTATCAACAGATCTTTCAGCGAGAGGCCACGGCTGTCGGGCGCAATCCCAAAGATGTCAAGCTCTTTACATTGACGATGACAACTGCTGATGAGAGTGATGAGTCATTAAGTGCTTTGAGAAGGTGCCTGACCTATTTCTTTGGGGCTCCCCATTTTTATCCCGTGATGGAGGCCTCTGGCTATGGGCCAGAGGCGCGAGAAATCTTAGCAGTCTGGCGCAGGGAGGGTATCCTTTCTGCAAGCCGTCTTGTGACGGATGAGATGATGGCGAAGTTTGCGGTAGTAGGGTCGCTGGAACAGCGACGTCAGAGAATGCGGTGGATGCTGGACCGCGACATATATCCCATTCTGTACCCTGTCTTCCGTCAGGGACATGTAAAAGAGGATTGCTTCACTATCATGCGATCTGTTGCTCAATACCTGAAGGAACCAGTTTCCTCGTCCTCTTCACTCAAGAGCGAGTAGGTTAATCCTTCTCAATCTCATTCTCGTGTCACTGCAGACTATCATCAAGCTGTGAGAGTTGGGCTTCTCTTTTCTAGCCCAGGGTCCTGAGTTAGCGAAGTCTCGACATGGCGAAAAGGCAGGGCTTATGAGCGTATTACAGGATAGTCCATTGCAGAACAAAATTTGTCTGGTGACCGGTGCCACCTCCGGAATGGGAAAAGCGACGGCACTGGAACTGGCAAGGCGCGGGGGCACTGTGCTGCTTGTGACCCGCAACCAGAGCAAGGGCGAACGCGTGCTGGATGAAATCAGGGACGCGAGTAGCAATGCCACTATTGATCTGTTTGTGGCTGACCTGTCCTCGATGTGCGAAGTTGTGCGCCTAGCAGACGAGGTCAAAGCACGCCATCAGGCGTTACATGTGCTGGTGAACAACGCTGGTGGGATTTTCTTCGAGCGTATGGAAACTGTTGATAGCTATGAGTATACCTTCGCGCTGAATCACCTGGCCTACTTTCAGCTCACGAACCTGCTTCTTGACTTACTTAAGGCCAGTGCTCCCGCACGCATCATCAACATCAGTTCTTTTGTAGAGAAAATCGGCAAGCTGAATTTTGCTGACTTGCACCGACAAAAGCAGTATAGTGGCTTTGCTGCCTACGCTCAATCGAAGCTAGCGAACCTGCTCTTTACGTATGATCTGGCCCGACGGCTGGATAGCACCGGGGTGACGGTTAATGCAGTTGGCCCAAACTTCGTGAAAACGAACTTTGCCAAAAACTCACGAGGTGTTAACCGCTTTCTAGCTTTTGTTTTCGGCCTGATCGGCACTAGCGCGGAGAAAGGGGCGGAAACCATTATATACCTGGCTTCATCGCCTGAAGTCGAGGGTGTTACTGGCAAGTTCTTCTATCATTCAAAGGAGCGTGCTTCTTCTCCACAATCGCATGATAGAGCCTTGCAGGAGCAGCTTTGGCAAGCGAGCGTTGCCTTGCTCAATCTCGTGGAAGTCAACGGCTAATAGTATCATCTGGTTTTGGCGCGTTCGTCGTCAGGGATAATTTGTCAGCAGTATTCAGTTATGCTTGAGTCCTACTCTAAAGGAGAACAACATATGTTTGTTGTGGTAACTATTCATTATCCTGTCCTGGGATGTAAAAATGCACTTTTTACCTATATGAAACGTGTTGAGCAGGAAATGCAAGATACCCCGGGATTATTCAGTATTGAAGGTTTCCAAGATATGCATGAAAATCGTTTAGTTGCGATATCACGCTGGCAATCTCAAGAAGCGTTTCAAGATTCGCTTCCAAAAATGTTTGCAATTGGAGGAAGAGATGACGAATGGTTTGCCCGCCCTAACGAAGTGTTTAACCTTACCTCGTAATAGGGTATCTCCGCTGTAGTGCTATCCTTTAAAAGTAATAGGGGCGTGCTTGACTGAGAAGATCAGTGGACTCTCGACACGCACGAGAGGAGTGGTATGATCGAGGGCAATAGCTTGCAAATGGTGGAAGATCACCTCTAAAGCGATCTTGGCTTCAAGACGGGCGAGAGGAGCTCCCAGACAGAAGTGGATACCGAAGCCAAAGGTGAGATGGCGATTTGGAGAGCGCTCCATATCAAAAACCGCGGGGTTGACGAACTGGCTTGCATCGCGATTCGCTGCGGATATCCAAGTGACTATCGAGGCCCCTTTAGGAATTGTTTGCTCGTCTATCATTGTCTCTTCGAGAGCAAAGCGACGAATTGAGACGAGAGGGGAAAAGAAGCGCAGAACTTCTTCTAGCGCTGTAGGAATCTTTTCAGGATGAGCACGCAGGATTGGTTGGATGTGGGGAAAGGCATCAAAAGCAAGTATAGTATTAGTAAGCAGGGCACTTGGTGCTTGGCCTGCTACAATGAAAAACATGCATGTGTCAATCAGATCCTTCGACGTTAATCGCTCACCATCTGCTTCTGCTGCAACGAGATCGCTTATCAAGTCTTCGCATGGATGTTGGCGATGGTCTTCCACGAGCTTTTCAAAGTAACTTCTCAGTTTGCTAGCTGCCTGAGTGGATTCAGGGGTCATAAAATTCATATAATCTAAAGCTAGACGGCGGAATTGGAGGTGATCTTCCATAGGAACGCCAAGCAGTGCCGCCACAATGATTGAAGGCAAAGGGTGGGCGAGGTCATCAACTAGGTCCATGTAGCCCTGTGCTTTGACACGAATGAGCAAACTTTCTACAATTTCGCGGATTTTAGGCACCACATTGGTAATACGAGGGGTAAACATACGAGAGATGAGCTTCCGCAGAACAGTGTGGCTTGGTAGACCCTGGTTAATCGTGCCAGTCTCTGCAGCGTCCTCACTATTTTCAAGGGTGGGAGAGGAGCTTTTTTGCGAAGGAGAAAAGCCCCTGTAATTGGAGAGAACGCGCTGTACTTCTGTGTAGCGAAAGACATGCCAAACTTGTCGCTTGGAGTCGAAATATGCTGGTCGCACATCAACGTTAGAGAAGTCGGGATACGGGGAAAAGAGTTGTTCGAAATAAGAAGTGTCCATGAGTGGCGTTGGTTGTTCCGTCATCTGTATCTGCTTCCTTTACTCCATAGAAGAATGGAAAGATAGACCTAAACAAATATAACCTATGATCAGCAAATAAGTCTTCTTCCGCATTGCGTTCTTGAAACGTCGATTCTTGCGTTTCTTAGTGTCATATGTTACTATATAGTAACGTGACAAAGGAGTAACGTATATGATGGCAAGCGATGACTTGATATGGAAAGCGTTAGCTGATCCCACAAGACGGCAACTGTTGGATTTGCTGCGAGATTGTCAGCGGACCACAAGTGAATTGAGTGCTCATTTCGCTCCCCGTCTCTCGCGTTTTGCAGTGATGAAGCATTTGCACATCCTGCAACAGGCCCATCTTGTCATCGTTCGCCAGCAGGGACGCGAACGGTGGCACGCTCTCAATGCCGTACCACTGCGTCGTGTCTATGAACGCTGGATCAGCGAGTACGCGTCGGACTGGGCCGCATCATTGCTGCAACTCAAGCGAAAAGCGGAATACGAACAGTTACTAGATCAGGAGGAACGCATTATGGAAACGATAGACATCGAACAAGAAATCGTCATTACCGCAGCGCCTCAGGCTATCTTCGAGGCCCTCACTGCTGGCATCGACGCATGGTGGGTGCGGAGCTTTGAAACGCCCCCCTCTACTCTGCATCTTGAGCCCGTGGCTGGCGGTCGGTTTTATGAGGACTTTGGTCAGGGACGGGGAAGTACCCTCTACGCAACCGTAACGTATCTCGAACCTGCTAAAAAGCTGTCTATGACGGGTCCTATGGGCATGGGGGGGCCTGTGGTAGCAACGATCAATTATGATCTGGTACCAGAGGGGAATGGAACGCGGCTCAAGCTCTCCCACCGCATTATGGGAGCAGTAGATGGTAATGATCGTAAAATCTATACTAGTGGCTGGCAGGAATTGCTTGGAGTGCGCCTCAAGCGATTTGTCGAACAAGGTCAGAGATATCGACACGATCAGTAAACACCGAACAGATGGTCATCAAGGAGAAAATAATGGCTACAAATCCGAGCTTACGGATCGGTCACTTCAGTGACATCGATGCGACTAAGCAGATTGAGCAGTTTGTTGCACATCTGGAATGGATAGAGCGTCTTCCCTCAGCAGTGGAATTGCGGGAGTATTCCTATAAGTTGCTTAAGGCCAATACAGGAGATAGATTGGTTGATGTGGGCTGTGGAACAGGTTTGGTCGTTGCGGAATTGACAGAGCGAGGTATCAAGGCGATGGGGGTCGACATTAGCGAGCAAATGATTACAGTCGCTCGGCACCGCTTTCCTGATAACGATTTTCTCGTTGCAGCTGCTGAGTCACTTCCCTTCGAGGATGGCTCGCTGGATGGCTACCGGGCCGAGCGCCTCTATCAGCACCTCAAAGACCCGGCGCAAGCGCTCGTCGAAGCTCGACGAGTCCTGAAGCCGGGCGGCTCTCTCCTAATCGTCGATCAAGACTATGACATGTGGGCGATCGATTCTGATGACGAAACAACTACCCGAACTGTGATGCAAGCGCAGTCCAACGCAATCGCTAGCCGCTGGATAGGCCGGCGCTGCCGCAACCTGTTTTTGGATGCAGGCTTCGTTGACGTTGCTATCGAGGTCAAAACGCTCATCTCCACAGACTATGCGCAGCTAAGCCCTGTATTGGCTAGTATTGCCCAAACTGCTGTACTGAGCAACGCAATCACGCATGCTCAGGCTCATATCTGGCTTGAGGAGCAGCGGTGCCGTGGGGAGAATAGCCGATTTTTCTTCTGTTTACCATTTTTCCTTGCGTCTGCTCGCCAGCCTTGATGGTTTGTCCGTGCCCAATTCGATTTTAGAAGGTCGTGTCAACTTAGCGAGAACAAGGGTATGAGCCTTTATACAGTCGAATTGGGTACACCTTCGAGGATATAAACACCAGATGAGGTAGGGATTATCCGGCTGAGGGTGAAGCCAGCGTCAGTAAAGAGTGTCCGGAACTCTAACTCGGTACGTCCACGGCCTCCCTCAAAACTAAGGAAAGTTGTTATGTCCATCAGGGTGGCTGTTATAGTAGGTCGTTGTGGAACCAAGACAAATTCCATTACGAGCAGTTTCCCATACGCAGGTATCACGTTACGACAGACAGTGAGCATTTGCCGTAGATATTCATCGCCCCAGTCATTGGCAATAAACTTAAACAAATAGACATCTGCTCCGCTGGGCAATTCAGTGAGAAAATTGCCTGCCACGAATGTACATCGAGAGGCAAATGGTGTCTGAGCATAAAGAGCTTTTGCTTCTTCCATCACTGATGCACGGTCGAAAAGGATACCATGCAAGGATGGGTAGCGCTCCAGCAGTAGCATGAGAAAAGAACCATGTCCTCCCCCAACATCGACAAGTGTCTGAAACGAGGAGAAGTTGTATGACTCTAAGATAGAAGGGTTTATCAGCGCAGAGAATTCGGCTAAGGCCTTATTAAATATGAGCGATTCCTGAGGATGTGCGTCCAGGTATTGCCAAGCATTCATACCATGGGCGTGTTTCATTGCAGACTGCCCGGTTTTCACTGCATAGGAGAGTTCTCTCCAGGTTGCCCATATCCAATCTAATCCAGAGAATAACGCAAAAGAGCGCAAAGTGCCTGGGTAATCTTCGCACAAATAGCAGGAAAGGTCCGTCTGGCTATACACATCCGGCTCCTGTTCTGCAAAAACTCCTAGTGCTACTAACGCTCGCATGAGCCGAGTGAGTGAAGGGGTATGAGTCTGTGTCGCCTTGGCGAGTTCCGCAGCCGTTTTGGGTCCGTCCTTGAGTAAATCCGCAATACCCAGCTCAGCCGCCACTTGAAACATTCGCGCAGTCCACCCTCCAGACAACATCCTAAAGAAGGCAAGCACTGCCTGACCTTGCTGCTGTTGTATCTTTTGCGTTGTCATAACACACTTTTCCTCTCAAGCTATGATTAGCTGCAAGAAACAACACGAAACGTTATCGGCAAACTCTCCACTCCGAAGGTGAAAAGCCCTTGTACCTGCTTTGGTGGGCGTGCTGGGATGCTTTGGATGTCCTGCAAACGCTCGAGCACTCTGCTCAGCGCAATCTTGGCCTCCAGCCTGGCCAAGAAAGCTCCCAAACAGAAATGCACCCCTTGTCCAAAACCCAAGTGCTTATTGGGCGTGCGATGAGTATTGAAGCTCAGCGGCTCCTCGAACTGCGCCTCATCGGTATTGGCCGAGGCTATCCTGAATAGCACCGGCTGATGAGCAGGAATACACACCCCTGCCACCGTAACCTCCTGCGTCGTAAAACGCTCCGATGCCACGATAGGAGGATACAAGCGCCCCACCTCCTCGATGGCACTCACGATCAAGGCAGGCTTCGTGCGCAACTCCTGTAGGAGCTGCGGATGCTGTTGAAAAGCCAGCAGCGCATTGCCAATCAGTTTGGCGGTCGTTTCATTGCCTGCCACCATCAGCAACAGGCACATCTCGACAATCGCCTGCTCGCTGAGGGGGTGCCCATCCACTTGGGCCTCTAGCAGCCGGCTGATCACATCGGCACGAGGCTGCTGCCGATGCTGTTGCACGTGCTGACGAAAATAGTCAGAGAAGCACTGGATGGCCCACCGATGTCGCTGGGGCGAAGAGATGATCGTTTCGGGTGTGTTGTTGGAAAGCAGCGCGTTCGACCATTCATGCAACTTGGCCTGGTCTTGTGGTGGCACTCCTAGGAGTTCAGCCATGAGGATCAAAGGAAGCGGATAGGCCAGATCACGTGCGACATCCATCTGGCCACATGCAATGACGGCGTCGAGCAACTGATCGGTCACCTGCTCAATGTGTGCAGCCAGGTCTGCTATCATGCGCGGACTAAAGGTGTGCCAGACGAGGCTGCGCATTTGGCGATGGCGTGGGTCATCCATGCCCTGGAAGCTGGGTAGACCGGGAACGGGTGAGCCAGGGGAGGCTTGGGCGGAGAAAAGAGTTGGGTTGCTCAACACAAAGCAGACATCCTCATAGCGAAAGAGGTTCCACATCTGGGTCTTGTCATCGAACCAGACAGGATGAGCTTTGCGCATGTAAGCAAACCACTCGTAAGGAAGACCGCTCAGTTGTTTTGCTTGGGAGACCATCGCAACTCCTTTCTCTCCCCATGCTTAAAACGCAAATTTCATTCCTCTTCTGAAGATGCAATTACCCCCTGCTCTTCACCTCCGCTTGTAATTTGTGGGTTTAAGAATCATAATTCAAGCGCAGGGCAATTGCATCTCATTTCATTTTTCAAGCGAGTTATAGAAGGCATCTCTAAAACAGACCTTTGCAAACTGTTTCATTACGAGGCACTTTGCAGGGCCAATTCTCGAAATGAGATGCGATTACCCTGAAGCTTTCGGCTCTTGCCCGTTGAGATACTGTTATTTTTCTGTTTATACTTGCACTCCAACTGTGCCAACCTTGGCTAGGTGGCCGAGCTGGTCTAACATGCCGTATGTGTCCTGGACACTCCACATCTCTGCGAGCTTACCATCTTCGAAGCGCATAATAGCAATCCCATACATATTTGCCGACTTGTTGGATGGGGGAACGCCGCGTAGAACACCCTTCTGTGTGCCTTGGGAAGACCAGCGGAACGCAACTTTATCTCCAGAGGCAAAGATATCATCAATTTGGACAGCAAGATCAGGAAAAGCACTGTAGTGGGAGGAGACGAAATCTTTGCCTCTCTCGTAGCCCGTCTTATATGCAGGATGGGCGTTATCGTGCAAGGTGAACCCAGCAGCGAAGAACTGGTCTGCATTGTCCACAGCCCTTTTTTTCTCTGATTCGCCGATAAGGCGACGCACCAAGTCCATGTTTTCTGCTTCTGTAGACATAGAAAAATCCTTTCTGTGTACTAGTCATTGTTAGGAACGCATAAGAAACATGCTCCCATTTGTTCCATTAAGAGGGAAAATCCGAGTCGCGCTCGATGGCAACTCACACAAGCTAGTCTACTACATTTGCAAAGGAATTGCTTCTTACACATTGCTGGATTCGTCAGCATTATGAGCACAGCAGAAGTAGGGGTGACTCACGTTCCAAAAAGAGAAAGACAAGCAGGTATTTCAGATAGTGTGCTGCCAGAAGCGTGCTCTCGGTCTCAAAAGAGTGCAAGCAATCTGCAAGAAGCGTACGAAGAACTTCCTATGCTATACTCAACGGTGAGGTAGCAAGGGACGATCCTGGACACACAAAAGCCATGAATAGCAGATACCTTACACAGCAAAGGAGATGCCTGATGATCAGTCCACAGGGAGAGCAAGTTCGTAACCAAATCAAGAACGTCATTGGACCTATGCTCAAGGCAAGCCTAGACATTCCCCTCGAAACAAGGCGACCCCAATTTGAGGCGATGATGAGTCGAGTAAAACTGCCTCCAGCTGTCGAGATTGAGGAGCTCGAGGCGAAGGGTGTTCCTTGTGAATGGGTGCGTATTTCGGCGGGAGCGGCGAAGCCACCATCACGGACGATCGTGTATCTACATGGTGGAGGTTACGACATGGGATCTGCTCGCGCCGAACGTATCTTGACTGCTACTCTGGCGCGAGTCAGTGGGCAAGCAGTGTTGTCCCTGAACTATCGACTGGCTCCAGAACACCCGTTCCCAACTGCACTGGAGGATGCACTCGCGGTCTATCGTTGGTTGCTGACCACAGGACGAGCGCCTGAGACGCTCGTCTTGGCTGGCTTTTCTGCTGGAGGGAGTCTTGCCCTAGCTGCCCTTGTGGTGTTACGCGACGCTGGTGAACCTTTACCCGCCGGAGCAGTGCTGCTTTCTCCTGTCACCGATCTCGCCTGTAGTGGTGCCTCACATACAACCAACATCGAGGCTGACTTGGTGGAAACACCAGCAACCATCAATGAAATGCGCACCTGCTATCTTGGTGAACGAGATCCTCGCACCCCACTGGCATCTCCTCTGTATGCGGACTTGCATGGATTACCTCCTCTGCTCATCCAGGTAGGTAGCGACGAGTTGTTGCGTGACGACGCGACGCAAGTGGCTGAACGCGCACGGCTTGTAGGGGTTCCCGTTACGCTGCATATAGGTGAAGGCATGTGGCATGGCTGGCAACTAACTGCGGCCAGCGCACCATTTCCGGAGGGGCAAGTCGCGCTCCAGCAGATCGGCGACTTTGTAGATCAGCTTAGTAGAACCTTCCCCTCTTGAAGCAGAAGGGGCAACTAAGCTTGGACTCGGCCTTTAGCGCGAAGAAAAATATGAGAGGCCCCTAAAAAAGAAATACGTTATAGTATTTGAGAAGCATCCAACTCTGTTGCAGCAGTAAGATCTTGTCTCGGCTGATGTTGAAGCTCACGCCGAGGAGGTTGAAAAGTGTGGATGCGAAGTTTGGACATCCACGGAAAAGCGGTGATATATGAAGACTCAAAGGCGATAGATGGCAAGCATCCATAACATAACACCGCTTTATCCGTTTAAAGCCTGTTTCCTCAGGAAGCAAAGATATCGGGCAGGCCTTCTCCGGTCTCGAGTAGACTTTTCAGCGAGGAAAGACAGTAGAGCCAACCCATATGCAATTGCCCAGCCTCGAAACTGGCATCATCGATCTCAGCATGCGTCAGTTTGACTTGACTAACCACTTGCATCGGCTGGATTTCCCAAGTTAAGATAGATGGCTTCTCTTCGCTTGGAGGAAACCACTTTGGCTCGAAGGTCGTCACTAGACGCTGTTGCGGCTCAATCTCTACAATTTTACCTTCTAGGTCGATAGTCCCTTTGGGACCATAGTAGTTGCAAGTAGAACCTACCTTCCAATCAGACTCAACACGGCAGCCGAAATAGTATTTCTGCGTAAGGTCACCATCGGTGAGTGCCTGCCATATACGCTCAGGCGTGCTGCGGATGAAGATCTCGTAGACGTGGCTAGTAGTAGCTTGACTCATGTAATGGACTCCTTTACTGTTCTTTACTAGTGTAACAAGTCAACTGGAAGAGGAAAGCATACTAGGTGTCATACCCGTTTCTCTCTATCTCCCAGACTTGCTACAATATAGGCTGTCCCTTGAGAAAAATCTTCTTCTAAATTGCTTTTTTGTCCGTGACAGATCCCCTTTATGATACTGCATTGCCTACGCGCTTTCGTGGAAGTGTACTAGGCTCGACGAATACACCATCCTTGCAGAACAGTTCTCCATCAACGAGGACTTCACTGCCTCTACGCAAATCATAGACCATGTCCCAGTGCAACGCTGAGCGATTGGTTCCACCTGTTTCAGGATAGCCTGCACCTAGCGCGAGATGAACTGTTCTTCCCATTTTCTCATCAAAGAGGACATTTCTTGTGCTACGATTGACATTGCGGTTGTTGCCAAAAGCAAACTCGCCTAGGCGGTGTGCTCCCTCATCTAGGCCGAGCATCTTGTCGAGATACGCTTGCCCTTGAGCTGCTGTGGCCTCAATGACGACGCCATGCTCAAAACGCAGATACACGTCTTCAATTGAGCGACCATTTACTGTGGCAGGGAAACTAAAGTGGATAGAGCCATTGGCGGATGTTTCGACTGGACTTGTAAAAAACTCGCCTCCAGGAAAGTTGTAGTGTCCATTGTCATTGAGCCAAGAGCGCCCTTCAACCGAGAATGTCAGATTAGTGTCTTGGCCCAGTAGCTGAATTGTGCGCTTGCCAGTGAGCCTATCGATGAGCCGCTGCTGCTGCTGTGAGAGCTCTTGCCAACAGGCCACCGGATCGTCATGGTCAAGAAAACAGGCATGGTAGATAAAATCCTCAAATTCGCTTAAGGACATATCAGCATCTTGAGCGTAGGCATGTGTAGGAAATATGGTCAGCGTCCAACGTAATGATCGCTCTGCCGTGCGTTTTAGCATAGTACGCATCAAGGCATTATTAGCCTGCTGAGCCAGGGCTAAGCGTTGGGGATCGACAGTATTCAGACTCTTCAGATTTTCTTCCGCCACAATGCGTAGCAGCGTTTCAAACTCCTCAACCATAATGCGTCGATGCTGAGGAATGCGAGCCACCTGCTTATCAGAGCCTTCTTTCAGCAGGATTTCTTGCATATCGGCAAGTTGAGTAAAGATTTCTGGATGCGCGCCAGCCTTCACTGCCTCCCGTACGACCTCACGTACCAACGGCGCAGCAAGTGAACTCGTTTCGATACCCAAGCGATCTCCTTCCTTTATACTTAGTGAATAGTGAACCAATACCTGGGCCATACGTTGCAAGTGAATGTCAGCCATGAGTAGCTCCTTACGCTACTTTTCCATACGCTCTAGCAAAACATGCAAAAAGACAATTATCATATACTACATTCTT
>JAFAXQ010000298.1 GCA_019240835.1 Ktedonobacteraceae bacterium | reverse complement strand
TACCATGCCGATAATAACGAGTGTTATGCCCACAAGTATGGTTGCCAGTGTGTCAAGCGGAATGCCGAATAGTTGTGTCATGTATCCTTGCTAGTCTAGCTGTTTGTAGCGCCTGCTGAGAGTTTCCCGCGTCGAATGCGGGAGATTTTTACTTCTAATTGCAACGCTCCTATTCTACCACAGCGGTAGGCTAGCTTTTAGTGGCCTTCATCATTCGTTAATACAGGCAACGAGTTTCTATCAGAACATACGAGTTTTCTCTCGCTGCCAAAAAACCCTCTTTCTTGCAGAATTCCGTCAATCCCTGCAGGTTTTTTGCTTATACTAGTGTCTCAGGAGGTACAACATATGCCAATATCCGACGCATATAACAAAACTGATCGTTTGTATACACTACAGATGTTGTTCTGGAAAAATCCTGGACAACGACTGCGCACACCCGAAATTGCTCAGGCGCTAGAGGTCAGTGAATCCACAGCGCGGCGCTACCTCGATGAGCTGGCGGCCACCGGACGTTTGCCACTCACCAAAGAAGGACAACTCTGGGTGCTGGCGGAAAATGCAGCGCTCGAATTACCTGCTGTCTGCCTTACAGCGGCGGAGTCGACTGCGCTGTTCGTCTCGGCCCGTATGCTCTCGCAAATTCATGACGAGCGTAACAGCCATGTCATCCAAGCATTGCTAAAGCTCGTCCAAGTCATGCCACCATCGCTGGCTGCTCATCAGCGCCGCCTAGTCGATATGGCACGTGAACGCCAGCAGCAGCAACCTGATCGCTCCGGCATTTTTGAAGCTCTTGCTCTGGGCTGGACCACGCAGCATCAGGTGCGTCTATTGTACACGCCGTCCCGCGGCAAAACCTTTGAGTGCGTTTTTGAGCCATACTTGCTCGAACCATCCGGCATTGGCCGCACCATTTACGTCATCGGTCGCAGTACCCCACCTGGCCAACTCCGTACTTTCAAGCTTGAGCACATTGATCACGCCGAGCTGCTCAAAAAAGAGTCCTTTGAGATTCCTGCTGATTTTGATGGACCAGCTCTGCTTAAACGCGCCTGGGGTGTCATGTATGGCGACGAGGCATGTGTCGAGGTGCGTCTGCGTTTCACCTCATGGGTTGAAAATCGCCTCAAAGAGACGCTGTGGCACCCGTCGCAACAGATCATTGATACGCCAGAGGGGTGCGAACTGACGGTCCAGATTGGCGATATGCTGGAGATCGAGAACTGGATACGCGGCTGGGGTGCCGACTGCGAGGTTCTCGCACCAGCGGAGTTGCGCGAGAAGATGAGACAAAATGCACATCGTCTAGCCCATATGTACGGCGTGCTCTCTGAAAAACCAGCGTCGCCGTCCGACGAACCCGATACCGATCTTTTCTCACACTTGTTTGGAGGTTAACCACTATGTCACAACCTTGGCAGCCGCGTCCCTTTCAGGCGCGTGTACTCAAACATATCATGAATGGGCAAAGCGTCATCCTGCAAGCCCCAACCGGATCAGGGAAAACGCGTGCCGCATTGATGCCGTTTCTACAAAATCTGGCTCGTCAGGAAAATCGCCTGCCGCTGACCTGTCGCTACGCTGTTCCCATGCGTGTGCTGGCGAACCAGTTCTACCACGAATACGACACTATTGTCCCTGCCGTTGATCTTCACGCGCCCACGCGCCTAACCCAGAAGTATCATGCGATTGGGCGTGATGTGGTTGCCATTCAGACTGGCGAACAGCCGGGTGATCCACAGTTCGAGTCTGCGCTGACATTCTGTACTATCGATCAGCTTCTGGCCAGTTTTCTTGCTATACCCTACAGTCTTGGGACTGGTCGCGCAAACCTGAATGTCGGCGGCATTGCCAGTTCGTATCTCGTGCTGGACGAGTTCCACCTCTACCCGCTCTCCCGCAATAACAAGAGCGTCTATGGCGCACGCACCACAGGGTTGCAAATGCTGCGCCTGCTCAAATCCGCCCACACACCGTTTGTGCTGATGACCGCCACCTTCTCGACAGCTTTGCTCAAACGTTTGGCAGAACTTTTAGGTGCCGAGATAGTGACTATCGATGATGACCAGGAACTGCTGGAGATTGCTCAAGGTCGCACACGAACCTTCCAACGCTCAGATGTACCGATGGACGCAGACACGATCCTAGCCGAGCACCGACAGCGGGTCGGTAACGCGGCCACACTCATCGTTTGTAACACTGTGTTCCGTGCCCAGGAGTTATTCTTACGCCTGAAAGGTGCCGAGAAAGACGGAACGCGTGTCGTGCTGTTGCACAGTCGCTTTAGCATTGCCGACCGCCAACGGCTTTCAGAGGAGATTGTGCATGAGCTTGGACCGCAGCAATGGCGCGATGGTGTTTATCATGGACGTGACATCATCGTGATTGCGACCCAGGTCGTCGAAGTTGGTCTGGACGTATCCACGCATACCTTGCATACCGAGAATGTACCTGCGAACAGCTTGATCCAGCGTGCCGGGCGCTGTGCCCGTTTTGCTCAGCAGCAAGGGCGCGTGATCGTCTATCCCCTACCTGCTGATGAAGAAGGCAGGGCAGCTAGCACCCTCCCGTACGATACGAAGCTTTGTGCTATGACTTGGGACGCACTGGCGCAGTTTGATGGGCAGCATGTTGGCTTTCGAGAGGAGCAAAAACTGATCGATGATGTGCATACGCAGGAAGATCAGGAACTCCTGCGGAACTACGAGATGAACCAAGGTGAAATTCAGGAAAAGATCTTTCAGTGCTTCAACTCCAATGATCGTGGCGTTGCCTCGACGCTGATTCGAGATGTCGCGCAGGTGCAGATTCTTATCCACGATCAGCCCGACGAGGCTATCACAGAAGCACCTTGGCGCTGGCAGAGCTTTAGTATGCATCCTGGCTCGCTCTCCAGGAAAGAGCGTTGGGCTGCTCTGCAGGAACGAGGTAAGGATCAGGAATGGGTGTGCAAAGAGGCTGTGCCTGTACCCGAAACACAGATTGAGGCAGATGGCGCTGATGGCATTGATAATCGCCGTCAAAAGACTGTCTATCGTTGGGAGCAAGTAACCAACCCTGCGAGTATCTCCAAAGCGCTGTTCATTGCTCTGCCACGTCATCTAGCGCGCTATGACAGCGAGTTGGGTTTTGTTTTATTGGATGGTCAGTTAGACCTTGAGGCGAATGACTATCAGAGCATGTTATTACCGGAGCTCGTTCCTGACAATGAAAAGGGAGGTTCACAGCAGACTAGTTACCAGGGACACATCACTGGCCTAGTGGGAGCATATAACGCCGGTATAAAAGAAGATATCGCTTTTATCGTGCAGCACCTGGAAAAGGAAATGGAACTCACTGCAGGAACCATCGATCAGGCCATCCGTCTTGCAATTGCCTGTCACGATCTTGGCAAACTGGATCAGCAGTGGCAGCAATGGGCCTTTACCTGGCAGAAGTTGCTGTACGAGAAGCAGAACTGGTCGACTTTTCAACTACCTCATCCTGCGTATTGTTTCGCAAAAACTGACAATAGCTATTCGCAGGAATACCGCGAGTGGCAGCGCGAGGTACAGCCCAAGCGCCCACACCACGCCTGCGAAAGTGTGGCTATCGGTCGCAAGCTGATAGGGACAAGCCTTAGCATTACCAGAACCTCTGGGAGAGAAAATGCTCCGGTATTGCGCGCTATCTGCAGTGCTATCGCTCATCATCACACTGCGCAGGCGAGCGAATATAAGCCTGTGAAATTGAGCGCGCATGCCCTACGTGCTGCCGAAGAGGCATTGCGCATCGCCCATCAGGGCAGTGCATGGAGTTACGATCCCGCCTGTCTCGATCTGCACATTATGCAGGGAGGCGACCTGAATCCAGAAACAGCCGTCAGCCCAAAGCTCACCCGTCCAGAACTAGACAGTGGGCGTGCTGGCGAACTGGAGGCATGGCTCTACTTTCTGATCGTGCGCGCTCTGCGGCTCGCCGATCAGAGAGCTGATGGATTTAGTTCAAAGTGACCACAAGGCTTATAGCTGTCAAGGCAGTTATGCACACTGCTAAACAACAAGTTACTCTGAACAATTTAATTGAGTACTAGGATGGAGATTACATATGCCTCCACAAAGCTACTACGTCGACAAAACAAACGATACCTCAGCGGATACGCTTCTTGCAATTGGCTTTGCCTCACTGCTAAAGCGTATCCTGCGAGGCATCCAAAAACCCAGTAAGGGCATTGTCATCCGCGATGTCGGTCCTTACTACGAAATACAACTGCCGATGCCTATTACTGATAGCGACCTGCAACGTCTGGAACCCTTTACACTTGTAAGGCCATTAGTAACGGACAAACGCGCCAATGAGCAGGAGGAGCAGGGGAAGACGCTTGATGGCTTTGATTACCAGGGCCAGCAAGATATCGCTAAGGCTTATTACGAGCAGCTTAAAAAATTGCCTGCGCACCTTCGCACACCCAATGCACGTTTGAGCAAGGAGTTCCAACAAATTCCTGATCTCACACCACCCTCATCTGAATTGGTACACGATCAGACTATCAATCAGATGAAGATCGCCAGTTCGTTCAATGAGGTAGCCCTACGCTGGCAAGCGTTGGGAGAGCTGCAACGAGAGCATATTCACCTGTTGCTTGCGCTCTTCGCTCAGCCCAATAATGACCTTGCAGCAGTCGTTGCCGCTTGGCAAGAGTTGGCAAATACGCATAAGCTGCTGGGGAAAGCCTGCGTCACAGAGCTACAGATCGTCAATCCTACGACTGGCAAAGGGGCGAATCGCGCCAAGTCCAGCACGCTCTCTGAGGGCAATCCCGATAATTTCTGGCTCTTGGAACTGCTGAAATTTCAGGGCTTTATGGACGCTGCCGCCCCGTATGTCATCCAAGGCAGTAAGGACCGCAAAACCTATGTCTTGCAGCCCACAAGTATCGAACTAAGCACGCTGCAAGGCATGATGAGAGCGTTTCGTGCCGTTTGCTGGTCCTCGACGGCAATCAAAATGGATATCATGGCCTCTCTGCGTTTTGCCCAGGTTTTTATCACCCTACGCGAACAATCTCTGAGAGGAGAGAACCAGCAGGACGAATTTGTGGATGAGGAACAGCTTTACAGTGTCGCGCAAGGCTTTGAGGTCGCGTTCTACAAAGACATGGGTAGCGCCTACGCCACGATGAACGTTGCATCGATCAATCTGCCACAGTGGCTTCCGCCTATCCCTACGCTGGAGGAGGCAGAATACGCACAAGCCATACTCCAGGAGCACCTTGTCATCATCCAGCAACTTCGCAATAGCAAAGGCGAGGAAGGTGCTGAAGAGTTTGACCTCTTGCGCTTCTATCGTAATTTCCTCTCAGGTCGGGATCTGAAGCCGTTCTGGCACTTCACCGCTGCCTATAGCGGTTACCTGATTAGCCAGCGCGAACACGAGAAAGATCCCAGGAAACACATTCGTCAATTTACTATCAACGGATTGGAGCATCTACTGACTATGAGCACACAAGGACAGAAATTGACCCCTATTACCAGCAACCCCGGCTTCAAACGCATCGCCTATGCAATTCGGGAATCAACCGTGCGAGCACAGTATCGTCGTTCCCAACAACGTGACCGCAGTAGGTATGAGATTCGCTATGGCCTAGGCCAGGAATTAAAACGTGAGGCACACTATCCAAGAAAATTCATCGCCGCGCTCTCAGACTTTTTGCACGAGTATAATGCCGAGACTGCACGTGAAGAGGAGAAAGTAGCCAATATGCTATCGCACCCCCTTACCCGCGAGGATCGGCGTGCATATCAATTGCGCGGTAGTGTCTCGTATACCGACATTGATGAGATCGTCGCACTCATTGACGACTTCGGCTCCGAAACAGTGGCTTTCCTACTTGTAGCTTATGGCTATGCTAGCGAGCCACGAAAGGGAGAATCCGAAGCCACACCTGCCATGAATAGCAGTACTGATAGCTTCTCCACTGCAGGGAGAAACTGAAGAGATAGTGACCGATGAAAGCGCAAATAACACAGCCGCATTGTAATTTTTTAAAGAAGGGAAACATCATGAAAACAGCCATTGCATCACTTTCTATTGCCGCACGCGCTACGCTAGATATGCACAGCCTCAACAACGAGGGCGGTGAGGGCAACCAGATTCAGACGCGTATGGTCGATATTGTCGATCATAAAGGCGAGCTACACAACGTCAATGCCATCTCCGGCGATATGCTCAAGCACGTTCTCATGGAGCATTTTTATCGCCAGGCACGTGCGCAACACGTTGATCTGTGTCAGAGCTGTCAGAATTTCAACGCCAATCGCATCAATGCCGACAAAGATTTTATTAAGCGGGCCGAGAAGACTAGTGACGCCGATTTCATTGATCAGATGCTTCAGACGTGTGCTATTGATGACGTCGCTGGTATTCTGGTCACCGAGAAGCGCGCACTGCCACGCAAGTCGATCTCTGAGTTCGGTTGGGTTCTAGGTCTGCCCAACAAAGTCAACACCAATAGCTACTTCCATGCCAAGTATGTCGCCGAGCGTAGCGCCGAAAAACGTGCTGAGGATGTCAAGAACCAGGAAACTGGCGCGAACTTAGGTCAGAGTATCTTCCATCGTCCGGCTTCTAGCGGCATCTATGCCATCGTCTGCCACCTGGAACTAGCACGCATTGGCTACAATGACATCAAGCAGATCTATGCCATTAGTGACGAAGAGCGCCAGAAGCGTGCGTCACTGCTGCTAGAGAGCTTGCTTTACACCTTCCTCGAACTCAATGGTGCCATGCGTTCGAGCCAGCTTCCACATCTTGTGGCACTCGAAGGTGTATTGACGATGAGTTCGAGCGTCATTCCTGCGCCCTTGATCAGCCCGCTGATTGGCGGCGATGAAGATAGTGATCTATATCGCAATCAAGTGCAAGAGATCGTTTCTGCTCTGAACGGGAACAGCGGCGAGAGCGTGACCAAGGAGACGTTTGATACTATTGGTGGCTTTGCTTCATGTATGCGGGAAGTGATCGACTCGATTGCCCCATTGAAACTGAATGTCGGACGATAATTTTGGGAGAGAGACAAGACAATGTGGATCGTTGCACGCTACCTGCCTGTCGCCCCTTTTTCGCTCAAATCCGCGTCGGCGACGGCATCGGGCGGCAAAACGCTGCTGGTACCGACTCCTTACGCGATCAAGATGGCGTTGTTGGATGCCGCTATCCGTATGTTTGGTCTCGCGGAAGGGGAACGCCTTTTCCCCTTCCTACGCGACTTGACCATTGCGGTTGCGCTCCCTAATGACTTAGTGGTGATGAAAGGGTTTGGCAAAATTCAGCGTCTGCTCAAAGATAAATCGAACAAGGAAAAAGCGCAGGAGGCACAAGAGCGCAAGCATTGGCCGATGCAGCCGACCATCGCCTATCGCGAGTACGTCTATTATCGCGATGCATTTCAACTCGCCTTTGCCGCTCCCGCTCATACGCTACTGCCTCCAGGGCTTACGCAATTACTGTTGGCAATTAACTACTTTGGCAAGCGTGGAGGCTTCGCTCAACTGCTGGAGCCGCCGTACCAGACCGAAGAGTTACCTGTGAGTGCGCACTTTATCGACCTGACGCCCACTGCTATCTCTGCGTTCCATATAGCTGGAACGCTGCAGATGCTCGATGATTGCGCACACACCCTGACCTTTCAACGCGCCAACATTTATACTGCTGATCGGATTACGCTGGGAAAAGAGCGTATTCTCCGTCACGTTGTGCTTCCCTATCGCCTGCAGCGTTCCAGCCGCGGCTACAACTGGTATCAGTATATCCACGAGGAGGGATAACTAGATGGGAAGTCTGGTAACACACCACTTTCTGTTTACAACAGAGGTCGTGACGCCGCTAGAGCTAGATCAGCACAGCGGCTCGGCCCTACGCGGCAACCTGTTTCAGTCCGTCTGGGAACGCTTCTGTAGCAATAAAGTCTCCCCAAGCTGTGCCGACTGCATGCTGCATGCGACCTGTCCTGTCAGTGCGCTAGTTGCCCCGCTGCGTGAAGAGAATCCCCGTGGTCGCGACATCCCGCGTCCCTATATCATCTTGCCGCCACTGGGTGAAACGCGCCGCTACGAAGCGGGGGAAACACTGCTCTTTGGCGTGACACTCTTTGGCTCGATTATCCAACTGCTTCCCTATCTCATGCTCTCAGCCAGTGCGCTGGAAGCGGCGGGCTTGGGTCGTAAACTGCCAGAGCACCGTGGGTCGCGTGGACGTTTTCGTATCAAGCACATTGAGGCTTATAACCCGTTAAGTGGTCTCCGCCAGCGTCTGTATGAAAAAGGGAAACCGCTCGTCGACGTGCCAACCCTTCCAGTCAGTGTAGCCGATGTGCAAGCGAGCGCCTCACAATTGTCTACGAGCCGCATCACACTGACGTTTCTCACCCCGACGCGTATCGTGGAGAAAGAGCATCTGTTGCATCACGCTGTGTTTGCTCCGCTGATGCACCGTCTGCTCGAACGACTGACGGCCTTGGAGGAAGCCTATGGCGAGGAAGCGAGCATGACGACTGAGGAGCTATGGCGCTTAGTTGAACTGGCTGAACAGGTTCACTGTGTTGAAGATGCAACAACATGGGAAGAACTTGCCAGTTACTCCAACCGCTTGAAGCGCCTGACTCCTATCGCAGGACTACTCGGACATGTAACCTTTTCGGGCGATCTGACGCCATTTCGTGAATTTCTGCTCTGGGGAGAACTGATCCATATCGGGAAAAGCTGTGTCAAAGGCAATGGATGGTACCGTGTGGAACGTTGAGAATTCTGCAAGATTCTGAGAAAAGGAGCACATGATTGGGAAAAACTGTGTCAAGGGGAATGGATTCGCATAGAACGTTGAGAATTCTGCAAGATTCTGAGGAAAGGAGTACATATGGAACTGATTGTTGAAGGAAAAGGCACATTTATCGGGAAACACCAGATGCGCTTGCGTGTAACGCGTGCTCAGCAGACTATCACAGAGACACCACTGATTCACCTCAAACAAATTCTGATCATCGATAGTGGCGTCAGCATCTCCAGCGATGTTATTCACGTCTGCAGCGACGAAGGCATCGCAATTCACTTCTTGGATCGTAGAGGCTCAGTGGTCGCGGGACTCTACTCAGCGGGTCTCACCGGAACAGTGCTGACGCGCCGTGCGCAATTGTTGGCCTATGAACATGCTGCTGGCGTTCTTATTGCGAAAGCGTTTGTTGCTGGTAAATTAGAGAATCAGGCCAATGTCCTTCGCTACATGGCGAAGTATCGCAAAGAGACTGATCCAGCTCTGTACGAAGAAATGATGCTAGTTGCGCTGGAGATGCACGATTATCTCTACGAATTGGAGCAACTCAAAGCCGAGAAAATTGATCTGCTGCGTGAACAAATGCTTTCCGTTGAAGGCAGGGCAGCGCAACGCTACTGGGCCACGGTAGCTCGTCTTATCCCGACTGAATTAGCGTGGCCTGGTCGTGAAACGCGAGGAGCTAAGGATAAGATGAATGCTGCTCTCAACTATGGCTATGGTATCCTCTACTGTCAAGTCGAGCAGGTGCTCACGCTGGCCGGACTTGATCCATACGGTGGCTTCCTGCATGCTGATAGACCGGGGAAACCCAGCTTAGTACTGGACCTGATCGAAGAGTTTCGGCAAACGGTCGTTGATCGTACGATTATCGGCTTGGTCAATAAACGCGTCCCCATTGAGCAAGATGAATCCCAGCTTTTGACCGAGGCCACGCGCAAAAAGATTGCTGAAAAAGTCCTGGAGCGCCTAGAAAGTAGCGAACTGTATGAGAAAAAGCGGCAGGCGTTACGCTTTATCATGCAAAGTCAGGCGAGGCATCTTGCACTGTTTGTGCGTGGTGAACGCGAGCAGTATGAGCCATTCGTGGCGAACTGGTGAATCGATGCGCTACCTGCTGATCTATGATATTACGCACGACGGAGCACGAACAAAAGTCGCCGACGTCTGCCTGGATTATGGGTTAGAACGCGTACAATATAGCGCCTTCATCGGCGAACTGAGCAAGGTCCATCAACGCGAACTGTTATTAAAAATCAAACGTCGTCTGGGCAAACACGGTGCCAATATCCAGCTTTTTCCACTCGACGAGAAAAGTTGGGCGAGCCGCAATGTCATCGTACAGGAAGAGAAGGGATAAGTTCATGCCGCAATGGCTCTTGGAGGTAACGGACCTCAAACAATATACTTACTGTCCGCGTATTATCTTCCTATCGTTACTGCCTGCCCAAGGTCAGACCGATAACCTACTTAATGGAAGAGGGTATTCGCAGTCACGAAGAGGAGGATCAGCGCGAAGAGCGGCGAAGCCTGCGTACCTATGGGATGACACAAGGAGAGCGCTTCTTCCATGTTGCATTGCAGTCAGAAACACTTGGCCTATCTGGCCGTGTGGACTTGGCGATTGCCGTACCAGAGTTGCATGCACCAGGCGCAGAAGGTGTTGTCGTTGAGTACAAGCTATCGGAGCAAAAAGCGGGAGCACATTTCAAACTTCAACTAGCAGCGTACGCATTGCTTGTAGAGGAAGCTTGGCACATACCAGTCAAACGCGGCTTTCTCTACTCCATCCCCTTGAGAAAAGCCGAGGCCATTCCGATCACCACAGCATTGCGGAAAAAGGTAACGCAGGCAACTGCACACATCAAGCAGATCGTCGAGGAAGAGCGCATGCCTCTTCCTCCTCCTACGCAGCAGCGTTGTGTGACCTGTGAGTTTCGACGTTTCTGCAACGATGTCGTCTGAGATGTATAATCTCTTCTCAAAGTCAAATATACACCACCTTTTTCGCAAATCGAGGCC
>JAFAXQ010000192.1 GCA_019240835.1 Ktedonobacteraceae bacterium | reverse complement strand
AATGTGCAATTTCGCTCTTCTGTCGAGGATACCATCGATCTGCTATTCCGCGATTAGAGGGAGCTCATGGCGCTCATCAATATAGCTAGCCACGAAATCCACTGCAAGATTGTCTACTATGGCATTGGATATTGTGGCAAAACGACTAATTTACAATATGTACACAAGAGCATTAACCCCAGCGCACGCGGGGAGATGTTGTCGATTGCAACCGAGACGGAGCGTACCCTGTTCTTCGACTTCTTGCCACTCGATCTAGGTACCATCCTCGGCTTTCGCACACGTTTCCATCTCTACACTGTGCCTGGTCAGATTCTCTACGAACGTACTCGTCTGGCTGTGCTCAACGGCGCTGATGGCATTGTCTTCGTTGTAGACTCGCAAGCAGAGAGGTTTGAGGAAAATGCGCAGAGTATCGCTGAACTAGAAATGAACATGGACCGTATCGGTAAGGATATGCATAATTTTCCCTTCGTCATTCAATGGAATAAACGCGATATGCCCTCTGCTCTACCTGTCCCACTGCTTGAGCGCTATCTCAACCGTCGCAGTGTTCCCAGTTTCGAGGCCATTGCCTCCAATGGACAAGGCGTCTTTGCCACCCTACGAGCAATTAGTAAAAATGTCATGGCGCAGTTATAGTGTATTTCTTTGGTGGATGGTTACTCCCCCAACTATCCCATAATGCCTGAAAAGACCTCTTGCCGAGCTGCGAGCATGTACAACAACTCTTGCAATCCCTGCCTTGCGCTACTGCGCTGCTCCTGACTGAGCATTGTGTCGGCAGCAAATTCATCTTCATCCAGAATGAGTGCTTCGCCTCGCGGGTTTATCCACACATCCAGAAGCAAATCGATCTGTTCTATATGATCCTCAAACACTATTGCTGGCTCTGCAATATTGCAATACCAGCCTTTGCGCTGGCCACTTGTGCTCAAGATAGCAAAAATATTGAAGCAGCGGTCGGTGTAGAAGTATTCCGTAAATTGGTCACCCGGTTCAAAACTCGTGTAGCCCAAATCACGCGTCGGCGACGTCCAACTCGCCTGGACCACTACTCCATGAGGAAGGCGCTCTATAAGCTCGCCTTGGTACTGGACGACTGGCTTTTTTTGTGCGTTGAGCTTGACGATTGTTATCATAGTGCTTGACATATACTAGACTCTGCCACTATTTCGAAAAAGGTGGCCCATTCATCCCTTACATAGATGATTAGGGACTGTATGGGCCGCCTAGGTAAGACAAGAAAAGTCGTTATGCCTCTTGGTTCACTTGCTTCAGTAACGCCTGACCTTGAGAGATAAGCACCCTCGCTTGCGGCTCATTGATACTCTGGCCGTTGAATGCTGCGTTTTCTAATAGAGGAGATATCTGGCCCACTAGAGCATTACGTTGGCTAGTGATTATACTCAGTTTCGTCTCCAGTTGCGTATAGGTTATGTCGCTAGCTGCATTGCTCTGCAAGGCAGTCGTGGAGATACGCAAGCTTGACAGGCCAAGTTTGCCAACCGGTGCATTGATCTGCTTGTAGATCTGGGCAAGTTGCAGTAAGGTTTTTTGATGCACCTGCAACGACCGCGGCAAAGCTGAAGCAGTGAGATCCTCGAAGAGGACGCGCCCATCGTGGGCATAGTCATCCTTCAAGCCAAGCAGGGCTAACATCGTCGGGCGAATATCGGTGTGATCCGACCACGTTTTACTATCGACACCAATATGGCGCACACCTGGCCCGACCATACCAAGCCAGGTAGTGTTGATGTCAGGTGACACATCACCATGATTCCAGGCAAAGGCCGGATTCTCTACCACACATGGCGAGCTACAGGTGCGCGCACCTGCAAACAGAAAGTAATCGGGGTTAGCGAACATGGTGAAGGTGGGTGTCCGTGCAGGATCAGCAGTAATCATATGGAGCAATTTCATCTCCACCGGATCGGCTAGAAAGTTAGTGAGCTTGTCGGTATTCCCCGTGATAGGATTTGTTGCCGTCAGCTTCCCTACAGCACGTTCAAAGAGCCGAGTCACCGCATCAGTCTGAGTGGGATTGCCAGTGATATAAATGTTAGGAGCGGAGTCGGCATGGACATTGAACGGGGTCGTGATACCTTGTTCTGTTGCCAGCAGACCCGCCAGATTGGTATTGAGTTCACCGATCTTGCTATACGTGCATGGTGTAGTCACACCATCACAGCCTATGGGGCTGGGAGCACCACCTACAAAGTGATCACCCTCGTCAGCCGTAAATACGAACTGCGTGTTGCTTGCATTGATCCCATCTTTTGCCAAGCGAGCGAAGAATTTAGCGAAGGCGTCATTGTAAGACTTGAGGGCTGCGACGTAGCCAGCCTGACCCGGACCGAATGCTGGTCCATTGGGGTGCATGTCATGTGCATCGGAGATATAGGCATAGGTGACCGGCACCCCATGTTCCTGCATTGCCGCTACATAAGCAAGAGAGGTGGCCGCGGACATGCCATCAAAGCCGGGGAAGCCTTTGTTGCCCGCAGCATCCTGAATGACGTTGCCGTTCAAATCTGTCAGCGGTCCATTCGGACTGATCTGCGGTGCAACGTACTTGTGACCGAAGAGGCCCATGTATCCTGAGTAGCCACCCGGTTCGTCAGGCAGTCTATCGGGTTGGCCTGCGTTGGCAGAGGAGCAGAGTGTAGCTCCCTGGGCACAGTGGACGCCAATGCCAACGAAGTCAGCTTGTGCAAGGGTCGGATTGGTTTTTGCCTCAGTCGCCTGTGATGAGGTCGGCCCGAATACAGTAGGAACGTCGACAGTAGTATTCTCAAGGATAGTGTTCGCAGTGGCAACCGCACCAAAGTTGCAGCCTGCACGCGTGTAGGGAACCCACGGTGCTGGGGTATTCTTGCCACTAGCAGTGAGCATGTTAAAAGTTTTGTCAGTTGGTGATGACGTGCTTGGGTCGAAAATCGGCGAAGTCCAGTAGGCAAAAGAAACAGCAGGGTTGCTTGTACCATCTGGATTAAAGTAACGGTAACTGTTACTGATCGGCACGCCATGCTGGTCAGGGTAGACACCCGTCAGCGAGGTGAGGATATCGGTTGCTGTATGAGCGATCAGCGGTGTGTGATGGTTGGAGAGTAATACCCCATTTCCTTTGATAAAGTTGAGCAAATTGGGCATCTGCTCAAGGTCAGACGGAACATTCGGATTGTCGCGTGTGAAGTGTAGGTTATCAAATTGGACATAGATCACATGATGAATGGTATTTCCAGTTGAATTGAGTTGGCAGCTATTCGATGCCGCTGATGCAGGCAAGGCAGACGCGCCCAGAAAACCCCATATGAGCGCCAATAGCGTTGCCATAGCAGTTACGAGCGTGATAGGCCCTCGCGAGAGCCATGCCTTTCGGCTCATAGTCCCTCCTTCATGAGACTTTTCAAAAACATTATACTAAGAGTTCCTACTCAAAAACATATCCCTTAAGATATATTCCCCTGAAGAGCATCAGTGCCCTGCGCAACTGCCATGAATAGTTCTGGCAGTTGCGCAGGGCATTCTGAAATCAAGACTCTTCAGATTACCTATTAGGACTACAGTCATATTGTAGTATACTTGCGCTATGCTACAGGTCACTAACCAGTTACGATCTCGTCAAGAAAGCATAGCAAATCACAAAATAATGTTGAGCTTTTCCAACCATAAGGATAAAGAATAACGAAGGTACCAACAGCACTTCTCTCAAAACCTCAGAGGTGGGGGTTCAGCAAGTAGCAGTACATAGGCATAGCGCATAGAGAGCGTGATATATACAGCAAAAATATCGTAGTACAGGATAGCATCACTATAAATAAGGGCATGATATGATGTATGAACTCACCAGGAGAAAACTTCTCAAACGCGCAAGTCAAGCAGGAGGTGTTATTGCTGTCGGCGCGACTCTTGAGCCGTTACTGGTAGCCTGCGGCGGCAATATCTCTACAACGTCAAGTGCCTCAAGCGCAACAAGTATTGCAAACAAGGGACTACTAGTGCCCGGCAAGCTGCAGTGGGGAGCAGACTTTACCTCTGGCGCTCCCTACGTATTTAAAGACCCAGCTAACCCCAACAACCTCGTTGGCTTTGAGGTTGAGATCGCTGACGCTATCGCTAAGCTGATGGGTATTACTCAGCATCAAGTCGAAACCGACTATAACAAGCTTGAAGCGGCATTGCAAGCTAACCAGTTCGATATGATCATGAATGGATGGGAAATTACAGAGGACCGCAAGAAAACCGAACTGTTCTCCGTTCCTTACTATCACTACGGTCAGCAAACTGTCGTACGCAAGAATGATGAGCGTTTTGCCAAATTCAACGACACGAGTGACGTTTCGCTGACCGACCTAGAAGGCTACACGGTCGGCACAGGTGCAGGCTATAAAGCAGCAGACATTTTAGGGGCAGATACGAAGATCAAGACAAAACTCTATGATACTGACCTACCCTTCGACGATCTTGCTCAGAAGAAGATTGATGCTGTGTTAATAGATCAACCGGCCGTTGCTTACTATGTGCTAGGTGCTGGTCCAGGGGGAACAAAAAACCCAGACTTGAGACCGATAGGCAAGCCGTTCAAAGCCGATGACTATGTCGTGGGCTTTAGCAAACAGAATCCCAACGCTCAGACGCTACTAAATGAAATCAATCAGGCATTCGACATACTAAAGAAGGACGGTACATTTCATAGAATCTATGTGAAGTGGAGTATGTGGAATGATCTACAGGCACAGATCGGTATCGTGTAGGGTTCCATGAACTTGACGCAACAGGACTTTTTTGCTTTTTTGGATGGCGCAGGAGATACACTTATTTACTGCGCTGTCTCTTTTCCTCTCGCACTACTCCTAGGGTTGATTCTTGCCCTTATGAGTGGCTCACATCTGCTCTGGCTGAAAACGCCTACTCGTATTTTCATTGAGGCCATGCGCAGCACACCTATGCTTACGCAGCTTTTTTTGCTCTACTACGGCATTGGAGCTGTACTGGTACCCTTCAATCTCGCTCAATATGACAATGCCTGGGTGGCGGGCATCACTTCGCTAGCACTCAACTATGCCGCCTGCGAGGCAGAGGTCTTTCGTGCCGGTATGCTCTCTGTCGATTGCGGACAGACAGAAGCAGCTCTGTCACTTGGACTCACAAAGAGGCAAAGTTTCTTGCGCATTGTGCTACCGCAAGCCGTTCCCTTGATGATTCCTCCCTTCGTCAATGATTTCATCTATATGTTGAAAGACTCGTCTATAGTGAGTATCATTTCCGGCACTGAATTGACCGCTGTACTGAGCGCCTGGGTATCGCATCACGGCAGTAATCCCTTTGCGGGCTATGCGCTTGCTATCGTGCTTTACCTGCTACTTAGCCTGCCGACTTCTTATCTCGCTAGGCTGCTTGAGCAGCGCTTACGTGCAAACCTATGAATAAGCGAAGTGCAAAGGGACTGAACTCTCTCTTCTTCATCGCGCTGACAGTAGCCATATTTGGTTTTTTTTACTACCTCTACAGCTTTAAAAATCTCGTAATCCTCTATCTACCCCTTTTGCTGCAAGGAACGGTTGCGACCATTATTATTTCACTTGTGAGTATTGTACTTGCAACACTATTGGGTTTCGGCGGAGCGCTTGGTCGGCTATCGTCTTACGCACCAATACGTTGGCTAGCTACGCTCTACGTCGAGGTGATACGTGGCACTCCTGTGCTCGTTCAATTGCTCGTCTGGTACTACGGTTTCGGTAACCTACTCAGCAGCCTAGGCTTCAATCCCTACACCATTGCCTTTCAGCTTATGACGGTACTGCAAAACAACAGTCTGGTTCCTGATAGCTTTAACGGTTTCTTCTACGGAGTGATCGGACTCAGTTTTAACTACGGAGCTTATCTGACCGAAGTGTTTCGCAGTGGTATCGAATCCGTACCACGAGGTCAGAGCGAAGCTGCGCTCAGTCTCGGCTTCACCCCCTGGCAGACGCTACGCCGTATCGTGCTTCCCCAAGCGATACGCCTTACCATTCCGCCCTTCACCAACTATTTCATCACGCTCATACAGGATAGTGCATTGCTATCTACGTTTGCCATCACCGAACTGGAGCAACAGACGTACGCGCTAGCCTTCCCGCAGGTAGATGCCAATAATAAATTATTTGTCTTTGTCTACGGCGCACTGTTCTATCTGATTATCTGCTATCCTCTCTCGCTGCTAGCTCGGTATCTTGAGCGACGTATGACGACGGGGTAAGCGTCACTTCTTGTATTCAGGTCATTGTAAGGAATAACCCCCCTATGTTAAATAAAGCGCAATGTATGGCGGCTATGCTTCTCAACAAAGAGTTACTGATTGCAACTTGAGGCAAACATGGCACAAAGGAAGCCATCGACCGTTTTACTGATAGAAACAGATAACTCACTACGGCGCGTTATCACCCTTGGTCTGCGACAGCGTGGTATGCATGTAGTTGAGGCAAGTTCGGCTACTGACATTTCCTCGCTACATACACAACAGGCCGACTTACTTGTGCTCGATATTGATAGTGGCATCTACACAAATTGGGCGCTGCTTGACGCTGTGGGCGCTCATCCTTGCCTCTCTCGATTGCCCTTGATTGTGCTGGCATGGGAGCATACTGCCCACACAAGCCATCACCAAGTTTGCACATTGACGCCGCTCACATACATAGCTAAACCCTTTGATGCTCGCACTCTGCATGATACTATTGAGCAGCTCGTGCATGTTCATAGTCCCGTCGGGATGTTACAAGCGGAAGAGGCTCTCCTCGCCACCTATGTAGTACACACATCGCCGAGCATCTGGCCGCTTATTACCGCTGCAGGACTCTTGTTAGCATTTGCTGGTATGCTGCTCCATATAGCTGTCACAGTGATAGGGCTTCTTATAATAGCGGTAGCGTTAACGTTGTGGACGTTAGAGAGAAAGTCTGAGCAGCAAGCTCAAATAATGCTTAGACCGGTATATTAAGCGGGGTCAAGGAGGCTTCGCTCCCACACTCTCAACATAGCTAGGGGCTGCCAAATCATGAACGCAAACGGGGTTGCACAGAACGAAACACATATCCAGGAAACTGCACCCCACCAGAAAAAGAAGAGCTATACAAAGCGCAGCATTATCACCTTTGTGGTGGTAAGTATTTTGAATGTCGCTTTGCTCGCCCTGCTGTGGACGCAGTTACTCACGCCTGCTCATAATCAGTCGAGCAAAGGTTTTGAGATATCGTCGGGCTTGGGCGACGCCAGTAGTCCACTACTAGGGAAAGTTGCGCCTGATTTCAGACTGGCAACGTTGGATGGCAACGGCAAGACGATTCACCTAGCTGATCTCAAGGGTAAGCCAATAATGCTCAACTTCTGGGCTTCGTGGTGTACTGGCTGCATCGAGGAGGTACCTTTCTTGCAGAAGACGCTGCCCACCCTACAAGCGCAGGGTATTGTCTTTATGGGGATTGACGGGCAGGAAAAGGCCAGTGATGCGCTTGCATTCGTGCAGAAGCACAATCTCGTCTCTCTTGATGTGCAAGACACGCTGGACGGCTCGACTGCGATTAGCTATGGCGTCACGGGCTTCCCTGAAACCGTGTTTATCAATCGAGCTGGTATGGTAGTAGCCAAGTGGATTGGCCCTCTCAACGAACAGGGTTTGCAGCTTGAAACGGCAAAGATGATGCGCTAGAGATGCTAGAGATTCGCTTGATTGTGCGTGCTGCACATATACTGGCGGCAGCTACCTGGGTTGGTGGAAGCTTGATGTATCTCGTGGTGGTAGTGCCAGCCCTACGTAGGGGGCCGATTGATCGTGCCTCAGGCGTAGCAGCACAGATAGCGGTGCTGTTCAAACAGGTAGTAAACATCTGCACTGGTGTGTTGCTGCTGAGCGGAGCGTATCTCACCTTTGATCGCTTGACTCAGACAACACTTGGCATGCCTTATATACTAGTATTATGCGCAAAGATTAGCGCTGCACTCGCCATGTTTGTGCTAGCAATCTATATAGGGCAGAGTAATATGCGGCGACTGGCAAAGCGCTCGACACGCTTCTCTAGAGCGGCCCCGCAACTCATACTAGCCCTGGGCATACTGGTATTCGTACTTGGTGCAATTCTCAATGCTATATATGAAACGAGTATTGCACCACATTAATATTTTTCTCCCTCGCCGTCGTAAGTGGTGAGCAAAATGGAGGTTTATTGTGCAGTCTGCTCTGACTGTGCCAACGCGCAAGCGTATCTCTTTGAGCTTCGTGCTCGCAGGCATCGCTATCTTTGGCGCTATATTTTATCTTATTTATGCCAACACTCAGGCCAATGCGGTCTACTACTTGACTGTATCTGAACTAAGACATTGTACGATCTGCACGGTCCAATCGGTGCGCGTCGCGGGTGTTGTGCAGGACGGGTCGATTGTGCGCGACGACCAGCGGCAGTTGATCTCGTTTGTTATGAACGACGGCAAACAGTCCTTGCCTGTTGCGTATACGGGTGTGGTTCCCGATATATTTCGCCCCGGTATCCAAGTCGTGGTAGAGGGACATTATAGCGGCCAAGGACCATTCCAGGCACAGACATTGCTCGCCAAGTGCCCATCAAAGTTCACTACAGCGACGTCGCGCTAACAGCTTAAAATATTTAAGGAATAGTCGTGTATTTTTCAGACCTTGGTACCATTGCTCTCATCTTTGCTCTCTGCTTCGCTGTCTATGCACTCATTGCAGCAGTGCTCGGAGCCATTCGTGATAGAACGCCACTCATTACAAGTGCGAAGCGCAGTGCTCTGATGGTTACATTCTTTCTGCTCGTCGCCTCTGTTGCCTTGATTGCTTCGTTTCTGGCGCACGACTTTGGGGTGAGCTACGTTGCGCAACACTCTAATCTTGCTATGCCGTGGTACTACACGACGGCTGCCTTTTATGGTGGCCAAGAGGGATCACTGCTCTATTGGGGTTTGATGCTTGCGGTTTTTGCGGCCATCTTTGTCTTGACCTCTAGGCGTGTCTCTGCTGCGCTAGTACCATACGTTATCGCAACGCTGATGGGCATTGAGGCATTTCTCTTGCTCATGTTGATGAGTGTCTCCAACCCCTTCGTACGTGTTCACGGCGCGCCACCACCCGATGGCAACGGGCTTAATCCACTCTTGATGGACCCCGGCATGCTGATACACCCACCCATGCTGCTGATGGGGTACATGAGTTTCTCGGTTCCCTTCGCCTTTGCGGTTGCGGCGCTGATTAAGGGCGAGTTGGGCAGCGACTGGCTGCGTGCTATCCGGCGCTGGACGCTGGCCTCGTGGTCAATTCAAACAACGGGACTCATTCTGGGAGCATGGTGGGCCTATCACGTTCTGGGCTGGGGCGGCTACTGGGGTTGGGATCCAGTAGAGAATGCCGCACTCCTGCCGTGGCTCACTGCGACGGCGTTTCTGCACTCGACAATGGTACAAGAGCGGCGCGGCATGCTCAAGGTCTGGAACCTGTGTCTCGTCATCGCTTCGTTCGCCCTCTCGATCTTCGGCACTTTTGAGGTGCGGAGCGGCATTATCAACTCGGTACACTCCTTTGCCTACTCAGCAGTCGGTCCCTATTTTCTTGCCTTTCTGTTTATCATTCTTGTTTTCTCAACCGCACTCTTCCTGTTTCGTCTGCCGAAACTGCGCCCTGAGCACGAGTTCGATTCGGTACTGTCGCGTGAAGGCATTTTCCTACTCAACAATCTGCTACTGCTCGGTGTGACCTTCGCGACGCTGTGGGGAACACTCTTTCCTCTCATCTCTGCCGCCCTAGGCAAGCAGACGATGACCGTGGGGCCACCATTTTACAACCACGTCAACGGTCCTCTGCTGGTCTTGCTTATACTCGCGATGGGCGTCGGACCTTTGCTAGCTTGGCGACGCACTTCCACACACGCACTATGGCGTAATCTGAGCGTTCCGGCTGTCGCTGCGGCCCTCTGTGCTGCTGTGCTACCCCTACTCGGCGTGACCGATGTCGCTGCCAATATCGGCTTCTCGATTTGCACGTTCACCGCAGGAGCGATTCTCTATGAGTTGTGGCGCGGCGTACGCGTACGTCATGCCCACGGTGAACCACACCTGCTTGCTTTATACATGCTCTTCAATCGCTATAGGCAGCGCTATGGCGGCTATCTTGTCCATCTGGGATTGGTACTGTTAGCAGTAGGTGTCATTGGCTCGCACTTCTTCCAGGTGCAGCAAGACGCCGTGCTCAAGTCTGGACAGGAGATGAGCATCGCAGGTTATCGCCTAGTCTATCTCGGCAATATTAATATGCAAGAACCTGCTAAGCAAAGCATCACAGCCCAATTACAGATCTGGCGCGACGGACAACTCCAGCAGTATATTTATCCTGGGCGCGTGTTCTACCATAATTTCGCCGACCAGCCTGTGAGCCAGATTTCAATCACCACATACGGTGCGGTCGACCTGTACGTCTTCCTTGCGAACTGGGATGGAGCAGGACAGGCTACCATACGTGTCTTCGTCAATCCTCTCGTCTCGCTCGTCTGGTATGGTGGACTACTGATGCTGCTCGGTGGCATTACCTGCTGGTGGCCCCAGCGACGCAAAGTGCCGATGCACAGGAGTATAGTACAACCACAACCTGCAAAGGAGGCTGTGGTATGAAGAAAAGTCCCATCAGGCCAGTTCGTAGTATCGTAGGGGCGATCCTTGCGGTCGCCCTGAGACCTACGCATGCAACCGCCCTGAGACCTATGCGTGCGGTCACCCTGGGATCTGCCCGCGCACTGCTGGTGGTGCTTGCTGCCGTAGCCTTGCTGGGAGCTATCTGGTCCTACATGCTATTCTTCTCCGCGACGCATCGAACACCCGATCAGCGTGTGCAAGACGTAGCCTCACAGTTGAAGTGCCCCGTCTGTCAGGGAGAGTCAGTTGCAGACTCGCCCTCGTCGCTATCACAGCAGATGCGCGCCATAATTCGACACAAATTGCAAGCGGGGCAATCCGAACAAGAAATTATCCAATACTTCGTCAACAGTTTCGGCCAGCAGATTGTATGGTCGCCACCCTGGCAAGGCTTCGCGCTACTGGCGTGGCTAGTGCCCATTGCTCTGATGCTCACTGGTGCGCTCCTACTCTTCGTAGTGTTGCGCAAGTGGACATTGCAATCTGCCCCTGTTTCTGCCCCCAAATCGGTAGGGGCCCGATTTATCGTGCCCCCAGAGACCAACCAAGACGACCTAACGCATTATCGCATACAATTAGAGCAAGAACTTGCAGAGGATGATATCCTCTTCAGACCCTATCCAACGGAGGCGCAATGATATCCTTGCTGCTTGCTATCGTGCTGGGTTTGTTAGCCCTCGCCTACGTGCTCTATCCTCTCTATAGCCAGGCAAAACCAGGTATCTCACACAAGCGCAACAGTTCAGTCAGCGACGAAGCCTCAGTTCCAACAGAGCAAGAGCAATCGGCACGCACAGCCCTGCAAGAGATAGAGCTTGACTACCAGCTCGGCAACATCTCACAAGAGGAGTATCGCCGACTGCGCGAGCGTTATATACAGCGTGCCCTGGTTGGCCTCAAATCACACTATGAGCGTGAGCAAGAACTTGATGAAGAAATCGAAGCACAACTGCGCAGCATGAAGGAGCACGACAACAATGCAAACGATATGTAGGGGCCGCCCAATGCGTATAGTAGTGGCGATCCCTTGCGGTCGCCATGTCCTAGGTCTCGGTCGCCATGCTCTGGCTCTCAGTTGCCATGCCCTAGTTGCCTTTATCATGCTCTGCATCATCTTACTGCTACTTTTCCCCCTCACTTCAGTATCAGCTTATACGCTTACGGGCAATGGACGTATTTACGGGCAAGTGCTGGATGGCACAAAAAACAATGCGCCTCTGTCGGGCCAGACGATTACCCTGCAAGCAGCGCAGGGTGAGACTGCACAGGATTTAGCAACAGCTACTACACACGCTAATGGCTCCTTCTCTTTCACCAATCTTGCAACTGACAAAACTATCAGCTACGCCGTGTATATACGTTACCAAGGCGCACAGTATGTTAGCAATGTGATTTCCCTTGATGCCCAGCTCGCACAGAAGCTCAACCTCACAGTTTACGAAGCGACAACGAATAGAGCGAATATTGCGGCAGTGCAGGTGACCGTGCTGATCCACGAGCCGGATGTAAAAAAGCAGAGCTTTACCGTCTCTGAGAGCTTCTTGTTTAGGAATCTGGACTCGCACACGTATGTCGGCTCTTTCGATACGAGCAAGGGCAAGCCGAACGCGCTGAGCTTCTCGCTACCTCCGGGCGCAGGGAAGGTGACGTTGGATCAGGGTTTTGATGGCTACCAGGTGGTACAGGTAGATCGTGGTTTCGCGACGAATGCCGCTCTACCACCGAAATATACAGAGTTTGCCTTCTCGTTCGATGTGCCGTATAAAGCCTCGGCCTACGATTTCGGCTACGATGTCTTGTATCCTACTGTGCAGTTCTCACTGCTCGTGCCGCCAAGCGTGCATGCTACATCGGCAGCTTTGACCTCGCAGGGAGTAGTTACCGCTGATCAGCACATCTATAATGTCTTCAAAACAACAGGGTTGCTCGCAAACGAAGCAATACATGCACAGCTTGAAGGATTGCCTACGGCATCCTCTGCTGGTACCCAACAAGTACTCAATTTTACTAACCAGTGGCTCATTGTGGCTCTGTTGCTTGCGTTAGCCGTGCTTGGCATCACCTGGCTCATCTACAATGCCACGCGTCGTCGCGCTGCTTTGCTGAGCCGTGCGCCGATTCGTGCAAATAAGCAGGCTACGCAAGATCGCCAACAGGCATTATTGCAAGAATTACTCGCATTGGATAGCGCGTATGAGGCTGGTAAGTTGAGCAAGGCGGCCTACCAAGAGCAGCGGGCGAAGACAAAGGCGCGTTTACGTACGCTGATGGGTACACAACGAGAGGCGTCACGCAAATGACTGTACCTGTTCTGCAGATCACAGGTCTCAAAAAAAGTTATGGCTTGAAACCAGTCTTACGCGGTATTGACTTGGTACTTCAACCTGGAGAGTGCATGGTGCTACTAGGTGCAAACGGAACGGGTAAAACGACCCTCTTGCGCATGCTAGCTGGCCTAAGCAAACCCAGCGCCGGAACAGCATGTATAAACGGCCTAGATGTCGTACGCGATGCTTGCCAGGTACGTCATCTCGTTGGCTTTGTTGCGCACCAGCCATATCTGTATGAGGAATTAACGGCCCTAGAGAATCTGCTCTTCTTTGGCCGCATGTACGGTGTAGAACACGTACAAGAACGAGCATGCGAACTATTGCAGCGCGTCGGATTGGAGCGGCGTATGCATGAGCGTGTCGCTACTCTCTCGCGTGGGCAGGTACAACGCCTCGCCTGGGCACGTGCCCTGCTGCATAGACCGCTGCTACTTCTGCTCGATGAGCCGGACAGCGGTTTAGACCAAGAGGGCCAAGCGCTCATCGACACGCTGCTTACCGAACACATTCAGCAGCGCGGCAGCGTGCTGCTCACCACGCACCAGCGCGAGCTTGCCTTGAGGTCCGGTAACCAAGTTGTGATGATAGCAAATGGTCGTATTGTACAAGTGGACAAGGGCGAGGGCGAGCTACAGGGCAGGCGCAAACCACAGAGCGACCCCCACCCCCAGGGCGACCGCGAGGGTTGCCCCTACTATACGACGAAGTGCTCTGGCGTTTATGGCAGAGATTACCTTCGTGGCCGTCCTGCAAGGGCGATTTTGTGGAAAGATGTACGCTACGAACTGCGCAGCAAACAGACATGGATTGGCATGGGCATGTTCGCCTTGCTCGTGCTGGTCATTTTCAATTTCGCCTTCGACCTGCGCGTTGACAATAAGGCTGCTGTTGCTCCTGGAGCATTATGGGTAGCGTTCCTCTTTGCTAGTTTGCTTGGACTAGGGCGGACGCTGGCTGCCGAACGCGAGCAGGGACCGCTGGATCGTCTGCTGCTGTGCCCAGTTGACCGCAAAGCCATTTATCTTGCCAAACTACTAGGCAATGTGCTATTCATCGCAGTGGTAGAGATCGTGGCCTTGCCCATCTTCGCTGCCCTCTTCGATGTTCCACTGTTCGTGGGAGCATTGCTGCCGACAGTTCTGTTTGGTACACTCGGTATTGCTACTATTGGTACGCTCTTCTCTACAATGGTGGCGGCGACGCGAGCACGGGAATTGTTGCTACCTGTGCTCGTGTTTCCATTGCTTGTCCCCGTCGTTATCGCGGCTGTACGTGCTACCGGCAACTTGCTGGTACCGTCCGTCAACGAACCGCCGTGGCTGGGACTGATTATCGCTTTCGATGCCATTTTCTTGAGCATTTCTCTGCTCACTTTTGAATATATTGTGGAAGAATAATAACCATTGAGCGGTGAGCCCAAGGGACCTGGACCCACTGCTCAATAGCTACGAGGAATATATGTATGGCTCTCACGAAGCAAGCAACCAGCGGCAAGTATCAACATAGCAGTACAAGCGCAGAAAGTCGCTTCGGCTTAGCGCTTAGCTCATTGATATTAGGCGTGCTCTCATTCGCCGGCATGATGATGTCTATTTGGATGATCTTCTTGTACGCGCCCACCGACGCTATCCAGGGACAGCCCCAGCGCATCTTTTACTTTCACGTGCCCATGGCATGGATCGGCATGCTAGGCTTCATCGTTCTGACTATCGCTGGTATCGTGTATCTTTGCTCAAGGGATGAGCGCTGGGATTGGGTAGCGCGTGCCTCGGCGGAAGTTGGCGCTGTCTTTCTCACTCTTGCTCTCACCCTTGGCTCCATCTGGGGTAAGACGACCTGGGGTACATGGTGGACTTGGGACCCCAAACTGACCACCGCGCTGATTCTCTGGTTCATATATATTGGTTATAATATGCTGCGTAGTTACACGGGACGCACCGAGAGCGGTGCGCGTGCAGCGGCGGTATTCGCCATCGTTGGCGTCATCGACGTGCCCATCATCTACGAAGCAACAAATTGGTGGCGTACCCTACATCCAGCCGCCCAAGTCGGCGTTGCTGGTGCCCTACCCAATGCGGTCGTCGCGACCCTGCTGGTCTCCCTGACCACCTTCACCTTGCTCTATAGCTTCCTGATGGTACAGCTTTACCAATTGCAGAAGTTGCAGACGCATATTCAGCGCCGGCGCGAGCAGGGTTTATAGCAACACAAGAATCTTGTAAAACTCTTCTGGCGTTTTTGAAGCAATCACCTTGAGTGTCAGGTCCATCAGCACTCGCTACTCGCGAGATAGGTTTCGTGACCATAAGGTTGGTCTACCCCCCTTGCTTAGGTAACCGTTCTAAAATCTGATTAAGCTTTTCCTCTTGAATATCGAAACGTCCTTCTACTCTGTCAAAGCGAGCGTCCACTCCATCAAAGCGAACGTCCATTCTGTCAAGGCGTCCCTCTACCCTATCAAAGCGAGCGTCCACTCCATCAAGGCGTCCCTCTACCCTATCAAAGCGAGCGTCTACTCCATCAAGGCGTCCCTCTACCCTATCAAAGCGAGCATCCATTCCGTCAAGGCGTCCCTCTACCCTATCAAAGCGAACGTCCATTCCGTCAAGGCGACCAACTATGCCTTTGATATCCTCTTTCATCTCGCGAATATCCCGTTGTTGCTCGTAGACCACTCCCCACGTTTTTGTAGCATAGAGATCACTTGTTTCAAACTTCGCTTTCAGCTCGGACGTTTGGAAATCTACCCGTTGCTCTAGTTTACTAAATCGAGCGTCAAGAGAGGTGAAATGCTGATTGATAACGCCAAATTGTTGAGAAAGCGCCTTCTCTAAACTATCAAATCTTTGGCCCATCTGCTTGACCTATCTGCCTTATGGCCTGCTCATGCTCAGACAGTCGCCTTTGCTGTTCATCAATCTGTTGCTGTAATGCGCTAATTCGTGCGTTAATACGCTCTTCAAGCTGTCTTATATCAGAAATGTGCTCTGCTCTTAGAGTAGAGAGAGCACGTTCCAAGGCTGCAATCCGCTGTTCTAACGTCAGCATATGACCCCCCCTTCTCCTCTGTAGAGTATAGCATACTTTTCGTCTGAAAAGCGGTACATCTTCTCTCCCACGACACAAAAATACCCACGTCTTTTTCTCTGAGCTATTACACCCTCGGTTTCGTAAAGGCTGTCAACATCGAGCGTACGAGTGAGGTGTTCGGACAGTTCGCGGATAACGCGAGCGCCAGGTAGGAGCCAGTCTGCGAAAGCTTGAGGGTTGGCGTTGACGAGCTGTTTGAAATTGCTATCCCATAGACCCATACATGTCTCCCTCTTCCACGTAGTTTTATTGTTCCATGACTATACCACAACAGAATGAAAATGTCGAGCTTATAGCCAAAGTGGTCAAGGACGGTAACCCACTTAATGATCCACACTCTCAATCGTCCCCGCTGCAGCTTCGTAGCCATGAGCAGTCGCCCAACGTAGTGCCTCGCCAGCCAGATAGAGTGAGCCGGTGGCACAGACCAGATCATTGCTCTGCGCTACATCGAGCGCTAAGTCCATAGCTTGCCAACTTTCGTTGACTATGTGCAGAAGTACATGTGGGGCGTGCTGGGCGAAGAGCGTTTGCAGCGTTTCGATGCTTGCGGCACGGGGATTGGCCATGCGTGTGAGGATGACTTCGTCCACGTCCGACAATGCCTGTACCATGCCCGTCAGGTCTTTGTCTCGTGTCACGCTGAGTACGACGACGAGACGGTGAGGCGTAAAAGAGGTACGTAGTGTCGCTAGCAGCTTTTCTAGTGAGTCGGGGTTGTGCGCTCCATCGACCACAAGCGTGGGATTGTGTCCGATAACCTCAATGCGGGCGGGCCAGCGTATGGCGGAGAAGCCTTCGCGCAGTGCATGCTCACTCCAGTCAAGTCCCTCTACTCGTAACACATCAAGCGTGGCCAGTGCGGCGGTTGCGTTTTCCAGTTGGTGCTGGCCCAGTAGGGGAATTTCGAGACCGCTATAGCGGCGCGTAGGGGTCCAGACGGTGAAACGTTGTCGCTCGTCGTGTTGCCGTTCAAGTTGATAGCGATAGCTTAACGCTGGCAGCTTGCCAGCATCGACTTCGCTTTGCGCAGGGTCGATACTGGCGGACCCGATACGCAGCAATTGAGCCTGCTGCTTTTGAGCTGCAGCGGCTATAGCCAACAATGCTTCGGGAGCCTGGGCAGAGGTGACGACGATGCCACGTGGTTTGATAATGCCAGCCTTCTCCGTGGCAATTTGCGTGAGTGTATTGCCTAGGATGGCCATGTGGTCGTAACTGATGGAGGTGATGACTGAGACGAGAGGAGAAAGTACGCTGGTGGCATCAAGACGCCCTCCCAGGCCAACCTCTACAACGGCGTGCTGCACTTGCTGACGCGCAAAGTAGAGAAAGGCGAGCGCGGTAGCCACTTCATAGGTGATGAAGGGACCAAACTCTCGGCGCTCTTGTATCTCTTCAACGACGGTTCTTATCTCTGCCAGCAGTTGCGCCACTTCACCCTCGCTGATAAGGCGACCATTGACGCGTATACGTTCGCGAAACGTGTGCAGGTGGGGCTGGGTATAGAGACCCGTCGTGTAACCAGCCTGACGCAGCACACATTCGATAAAAGCGGCCGTCGACCCTTTGCCCTTCGTTCCTGCGATGTGGGTACTGCTATAGCGCTGCTGTGGTTTGCCAAGCAGTTCGAGCAGGCGCGCCTCACGCGGCAAGTTCTCATTGAGGTTTCGACTATAGGAACCACTGCGCTCAAAATCACTAAAACTATAGAGGTAGGCCATAGCCTCGCGATAGTTCACGGCAAGGGCGCTCTCCGTACTATGGCATCGCTCATTTTGACGACACGCATCATCTCATGCACATCGTGTACACGCACGATGTCGGCTCCCTGCGCCACGCCAAGCGCCACGGTCGCGGCAGTCCCTTCTAAGCGTTCGGAGACTGGCAACCCTCCCAGGACACGGCCAATGTGTGATTTACGTGATGTGCCAAGCAGTATAGGACGCGCTAGCACACGCAGTTCGCCTAAGCGACGCAATAAGGTCACATCTTCTTCAAGCGTCATGCCAAAACCAATGCCAGGATCGATGATGAGATGCTCCCAGGCGATGCCAGCCTTTAACGCGTCGTCGATGCTGCGCGCAAGCAAGCGCACAACATCGCTCATGATGTCACGTTTGTGATATCCACGCATGTTGGCCATCAACACGACTGGAACCTGATGCTTATGCACAACTGCTGCCATACCTGGATCATGTCGCAATGCCCAGATGTCGTTGACCATGTGAGCGCCAGCAGCAAGGGTTTTGTCGGCTACCTCGGCCTTATAGGTATCAATCGAGATAATAGCGTGGCGTGGTAACACAGTGTGAAGAGCCTGGATCACTGGTAGCACACGCGCCAGTTCTTGCCCAGCCGAGATTGCTGTGGCATGTGGCCGCGTCGATTCGCCTCCGATATCGACGAACGTCGCCCCTGCGGCGACAAAGCGCTGAGCCTGGGCAATGGCGCGTTGCACCAATGCTTCTTCGGTCAATGATTCTGTTACCAGTCCATCGCCTGAAAAAGAGTCGGGGGTAACATTTACGATACCCATGACGTAGGTTCGTTGGCCCCACTCCAGGTGGTGGTGCGCCCAGTTTGTCGGTGGCAGCGATGATTGCATATGCTCATGATACCGCCTCTTTTGTGCTATAGCAACGTTTTGCATGCGGCATTGCGACCACAAAGGGCCTAATGTCACTAGATTGAGCCACCATACGTGAGATATAATGAAGCCTCTAGAGGACAGTTCGTTAGATAACATCTAATAGAAAGAATAGGCATTGATGGCACTCAAGTTCGGTTTACTTGTTCCACAGGGATGGCAGATGGATCTGGTTGGCATTGCCGACCCTGTTGAGGCGTACGAGACGATGACGCGTGTGGCACAGGAAGCTGAGACTCTGGGCTACGATTCGATCTGGCTCTTCGATCACTTCCATACGGTTCCTACCCCCACTCAGGAAGTGACATTTGAATGCTGGACGAGCACAGCCGCACTCGCTCGCGATACGAAACGCGTACGCATTGGGCAGATGGTGACCTGCAACAGTTACCGCAATCCAGCTCTGCTAGCCAAAATGGCCAGTACGGTTGATGTCTTGAGCCACGGGCGACTCGACTTTGGTATTGGAGCAGGGTGGTACGAGCACGAATATCGCGCCTATGGCTATCCTTTCTCTGACGGTCCCACGCGCTTGCGCCAATTGCGCGACGCTGTACAGATTCTGCTGGCGATGTGGACGCAACCGGAAGCTGCCTTCGAGGGGAAGTACCATCAGGTACATGGTGCTATCAATCAGCCTAAGGGAGTACAGAAACCGCACATCCCCTTGCTCATTGGCGGTGCGGGTGAACAGGTGACGCTCAAACTAGTAGCTCAGTATGGCGATGCCTGCAACGTTGGCCACCTGGATAACGCCGGGCTGGAGCGGAAATTTGCCATTCTTAAGCAGCACTGCGCTGACGTGGGTCGCGACTATCAGCACATCCGACGTACAGTGTTGTTCAACTGTGCTATTGCCGATACCGACGAAGCTGCTATGGCCAAAAGCGGTGATTTTGGGCGCAATATTCCTTCAGGGCGCTTGCGCGAACAGGGCCTCATCGGCACTCCAGATACGATCCGCCGACGCTTAGCAGAAATTGAACAGGCGGGAGCACAGGAGGTTATTGTGTTCATGCCCGATGCAGCACGACTGGATGCGGTGCGCTTGTTCGCCAAAGAATGTATCACCAGATAATAGACCTTGTTCAGAGTGCATGCTTCAATATATCACCCCCGCTAGTACTTTTCTGCCAAAAA
Organism: Ktedonobacteraceae bacterium; assembly: GCA_019240835.1. Lineage (GTDB taxonomy): Bacteria > Chloroflexota > Ktedonobacteria > Ktedonobacterales > Ktedonobacteraceae > JAFATZ01. Next base: position 4,817 of record JAFAXQ010000192.1, on the reverse strand, counting down.
ATCCCGCAAACATGACGGCGCAACAATTCTAAGATAATATCCCCCTTTGGTATGTATCGATACAAAACCATAAACAGTACCACAAAAAGATACAAAGTGGAATACTGGCATTCGCTACAAGATCATGGCAAGGATGCCTTGCCAGTGTCAAGGCCACCCATATTTTCGGGGCCATAGGGAATTGTCCTAAGCAAACACAAACAATCAAAAAAGTCGCACGGGCTAGCATGCGCATCTCGCCTGCACAACTCCCAGACTGTCAACCATCGCCAGCCCGACACTGGCAGGGCTTGCCTTCGCCAGTGTGGCAATGACTATATGCAACCTTTCGCCCCGAATACGTATGGGCATGGTTTATTGCGTCCATCGTGGCTCATAAATCAGGCCACCAAAGGAAAGGAAACTATAATGCTTCGTCACGTAACACGTTGGTTTATTGCAGTAATTGCGCTTACGCTCATCGCGGTCACACTGTTGGTCTCAAACGGCCTGAGCACCCACGCCGCTGCGCCTTCACACATAAACGCTCCGGCGCAACATACTGCACCTCATCAGGTCTCGCCCAATTTCTGGGGTGGCTTTTAAGCAAAGTGTATTCTTCTAAGGAATGGAATGGAAACAGCATATATTATGCCGTTCCCACTCCATTTCCTACCTGGGCTCAAATTGTGATAGAGTTCATCCAGTGTCTCACCTCTTGAGCTTTGCGATGTCCTATCTTTTCTAAGGTTGTTACACTTTTTTCTCCAAGCTTTCGGGCATCCTGGAATTTACCTTGAGCAGCAGCAACACGCGCCAATCCGTACTGTGCCAGTGCCATCAGTTCTCTGCTTCCTTCAGGAATGGCGTTAACCATCTCATGAAAACTAGTTTCAGCAGCCTCCATTTTCTGTTGACAGAGGTACAGGTTGCCATACTCATTCAGAACGTTGGAGGTAATCTGAGGCCTGCCGATCTGACGAGCTAACGTTAAACTTTCCTGTAAATATAATTCTGCCTGTACATAATTCCCTTGCTTGCGAGCTGTCAACCCTAAATTGATGAGCAAGATACTGGTCCATTCACGGTGCCCGCTCTGGCGAGCTAAGATTAGTCCTTCTTGAAAGTGAAGCTCTGCTTGTGCATAATTCCTTCGTAACACAGCAGCCTCTCCCAGATTGCCAAGCAGAGCGCTAATCCATTCCCGATGTCCAATCAGACGAGCTAACACCAAACCTTCCTCAAAGTAAATTTCCGCCTGCGCGTAATTTCCCCGATCACCCACTGTCATTCCCATATTCATGAGTAGAACACAAATTTGCTCCTGGTCTCCCAGTTCACGTGCAATGTTCAACCCTTCTTGCAAGTATCCTTCTGCCTGGGAATAGTCTCCCTGATCCGCAACGACCAAACCGAGAATTTTGAGCAAGCTGCAGATACGCTCGCGGTCTCCAATTTGACGTGCAAATGCAAGTCCTTCTTGTAGATATCCTTCTGCCTGTGTAGACTTCCCACGTTTCCAAGTCACTCCCCCTAGCAGCATGAGTAGGGCACTGATACGTTCTACATCTTTGATCCGATGTGCGAGCGCCAGCCCTTCCCGCAAGTATGTTTCTGCCTGTGTGAGGCTTCCCTGCTTATGCGCGATCTCGCCCAGGTAATACAGAGCGTTGGTAATCCCATAGCTATCGCTGAGGGCCACCGCAGCCTCATACGCACACTGCATATGTTGCTTCGCCTCGTCGTACATCGCACGTGCGAGGAAGAAGGGGGCGAGGGCAGTGGCTGCACGGATGAATTCGGCGTGTTTGCGATGTGTGTGGGCGAGTTCGAGGGTGGCGAGGATGGTAGTTTGCTCAAGGTCGAGAAGTTCGTAGTCTTTTTTGTGAGCTTCGATGTAGGCGGTGACGTAGGTGATGAGGCGTTGGTGGGCAAGGTTTCTCTCCCCACTCAAACCATCCTCTGCCCCTACGGATTGCAGGCGCAGGTGGGCATAGTCGGCGATGACCTGGTGCAGGGTGTAGCGGCCTGGGCTGCTGCTCTCTAAGAGCCCGGTGTCGGCGATGGCGTCGAGGGTGGCGAGGGTGCAGTTGGCAACGGCGAGGGCGGCTTCCTCGGAGAAGCTGTTGGGCTTGGGCGGGAAGACGGAGAGGGCGTAGAGAGCTATGCGTTCGTGCTGGGTGAGCTGCTGGTCGCTTACGGCTAGGACCGACTGCAAGGAGACGGGCGTGTCACCTTCGAGGCTGGGATGGCTCTCGATGGGTCCACGTGGCTCGGTGATCTGCAAGCGTTGTTCGGCGTCGCTCAGGCGCTGCAGAGCGGCGGTGATGCGGCGGGGCTGACCCGTGTAGGCTTGAATGCGTAGGTAGTTGCCTAGTAGGGTGAGCGCCAACGGCAAACCGCCCACGGCGCGAATCAGATCGCGCACGCGCTGGTACTCGCTCTCCACTACGCTGGAAGCCAACAGGCGTAGCAACGTGATGCTCTCCTCTTCATCCAGTTCTTGCAGTGCCGTCGCTTGCTCGTTGGCAAACTGCGCGGCGATGGCCGGGAAGCGCGTGGTGACCAGGTGCGCGCAATTGGGACCACCCAGCTTGAAGGTCAGAGCATGCTCCACCTGCCAGGCGTCGTCAATTACCAGCAGGAAGACGCGCCCTGCAATGCGCATGTGCAGTGCCTGAGCCAAAGCTTGTTCGTCGGTCAACCCTGCCAGCTCGCTGGCAGAGATGCCTAGTAGCACGGCCCAGCGGCTCAACACGCTGTGTGCGTTTGGGTTAGGTCCCAGCGCAGCCCATAGCACGCCGTCGGTAAAATACCGGCGCACCTCGGGGTCGTGGGCCAATGCCACCGCTAGCGCCGTTTTACCCACACCGGGGATACCGTTGAGTGCCGTAAGTGCGATGTTGCCGCCCCTACACAGGCGTTGCGCGAGTTGGGCCAGTTCCTGTTCGCGCCCCACCAGGCGCATTACTGGCTGGAGCGGGATAGCAGGGTCTAGTAGGGGCCCGATTTTATCGTGCCCAATGCTACCATGTTCGATTTTATCCTGCTCCCCAGCAATGCTGGATGTCTGTGCGGAATTGAGCGTAGAGCGTTGTGGTGATAGGGCGTTCTCTACAACGTTGGGTTCGGCTGTGGCGAGTATGAGGGGAGAGCGCTTTGCTGCTGCTGGGCGCTGTATCCCTGGCGACCCCAAGTCCAGCTCCTCTTCCGTCATGCCGAATAGCTTACACAGTCTAGTACGGAAGTAGGGGCCTGGGCGAGTAAGCCCCCGTTCCCAGCGGCTCACGTTGACATGAGTCGTGCCCAATTTATCGGCAACCTCTTGTTGGGACCAGCGCTTAGCGATACGTGCCTGCGTCAGGTGGAGCCGAGGCTCAGACGCGTCGGTCTCTAATCGGTGCATGATCCTTCCTTGTCATCTTTCCAAACAGATAACGAGCGCCTATGGTATCAATAATACCATACCTATCACGCAATGTACATGATGGATTGCAGCAAAGCTCGGTTTTTTGTATATTCTATAGCAACACAGGTTAATTTTATCGAAGAGAGGCCCTTTCCCTTTTATGCACACTGCTGTCCTGCTGCTGTTTCCTGCTGTCAACGTGATTGTGACCGCTCTGTTTGCAGGAATGGTACTACGTCAATACCGGCAGCGCCGCCATCCTTACCAGCTCTACTGGAGCATAGGCTTGCTGATGGCCCTCTGCGCTACCCTGGCGTACGTTTTCATGGCCGTGGCCGAACCGACCACCAGCCTGGGCATATTTTTGTTTCGTATCTACTACATCCTAGGTGCTGCACTGGTACCAGCCTGGCTGGGCCTGGGCAGTATAGCCCTTATCAGTAAAGCAAGGGTCACTTATATCTGCCTTACACTGCTCTACCTGTTGAGCGCGCTGGCGGCCATGCTGATCTTCCTGGCTAGCATCAATGTGGGCACACTCAGTCACATCGTAGGTACAACGGGTACAGGAGTGCTCGTACCAGGCCCCTGGCTGGTGGCGATTATCATACTGAATACCTTGGGAGTCGTAGCGGTGGTAGGAGTGGCGGTCTATTCGGGCTGGAAGCTGCTACGCCGCCAAGCCAGTATAGCAGGTCTGAGCACGAAAAATATCCTATGGGCCAACGTGCTCATCCTGGGTGGTGATTTGCTCAACGCTACCGCTGGCAGCCTTGCACGCTTTTTCAACCTCGATATCGTCTTCTGGCTTATCATGGCCGTGGGTTGGGTCGTGTTTTTCATTGGAGTAGTCTTCGCCAGCCGCCGCTCGCTAAAAAAAGAGAGAGAAGAGAACAAGTACGCACGGTAACACCGCATATACTTGTTCTCTTCTCTCTTCTACTGTCCAGCTTGCAGTTCACCTAATGTGACGTTCACGGTGAGTTGTTGATTGCCACGCACTACTTTGACCGTTACAGAATCTCCTGGATTTTTGTCCACTAATGCATCGCTTAGCGAACTTGCATCGTTTACAGCCTGGTTGCCGACCTGCACAATGACATCTCCAACCTGAAGGCCAGCACGAGCCGCCGCACCGTTAGGTAACAGTTGTGCGATCAGTGCGCCATGATCCACAGAGAGGTTGTCCATTGCAACTATGCGCTGGTTCACGTCTGTGACGCTCACACCCAGCGCAGCACGCCCCGTGTGTGCAACACTGCCAGTGGCGATGATCTGCGGCGCGATGAGCTTGACACGATTAGAAGGAATGGCGAAACCGACGCCGTTGGCGGGCGTGTTGAACTCGGGGTCAATCGCTGTCAACGTGGGAATGCCGATCAAGTTGCCCTGCATATCGACCAGTGCTCCGCCGCTATTGCCGGGATTA
>JAFAXQ010000010.1 GCA_019240835.1 Ktedonobacteraceae bacterium | reverse complement strand
GCCCTGGCCATCGCCCTCTCTCTCCTTTTTGGGTAGGGGCGGCAACTGCTCAATAGTTCTGGGCAGAATTGGAAAGTCCTGGTACTAGAGATCCCCCATCTTGCAAAATTGCCCAGTTTTATGTATACTTGAGGTAACAGCACCGCTCGGTTGATACCATGTTGTTTCACTCTATGGCCTACGAGACAGCAAGGAACATCTGGGATGAAACTTGACATTGCGCATGCATGGAAAGATGAGGTATATCGTGAGAACCTGAGCGAGGAGCAGCTTGCTCAACTTCCAGAGTGCCCGGTTGGGGCTATTGACTTGGGGGACGACGACCTAGATTCCGTACTCGGTGCCATACATACCAATACGTTCATGTGTTCCACTACCTACAATCAGCGAACTCCGTTCGCCAGACTGCAGACTCTGCCGACAAATGGGCGACCTATCGTGGCTTCTAATTGGAAGAGCCTAGACGAAGCCTTTTTGGATGTAGCAGAAGGCATTCGTAGGGCCGCTTAGGATAACGGCTCGTCTGCACGGGACAATTAGGCGCGTTCGACTGCCGAAAGAAAAAGAAACAGCATGCTAGCTACCACGGTACTTCACAAACGGTCGCACCTCGCAACGCACCTCACCGCACCGTATCAGCTCAATCGCAGCACGCACCGTATCGAGCGACGTGAAGCAAGGAATGTGTGCCTCAACAGCCGCCCGTCGCAGAGTAGCACCTCCGTGGGGGACACTACCGTTATCGCTAGGATCGCTGCGACGTGTCCCCGTGTCGATGACGAGGTCTATTTTGTGTGTGTGGATAAGATTGAGTAGACTCAGGTTGTCCTGGTACATACGGTCCACTACTACGACTGTGATACCCAATTCCTGGAGCATGTTCGCTGTGCCAGCAGGGGCATAGAAGGTATAGCCGCTGTGTGCCAGGGCGAGCAGAATGGTTTTCGCTTCAGCTCTATCCCGCTCGGCAATCGATACCAGTGCGCGCCCGTTTACTGGAATGTTGAGGCCGGCGGCTAGGTATGCTTTGCTGAGCGCTGATATATACGAGCAATCAATGCCCATGACTTCTCCCGTCGATTTCATTTCCGGTCCGAGTGCAGGCTCTAGCCCATGCAGCTTTGAGAGTGAGAAGACCGGTACTTTGACGGCAAAGAGCGGCTGCACGGGGCAGAGACCACCGCGATAGCCAAGGCCTGCCAGCGTTCGACCCAACATGATCTGCGTTGCCACGGTTACAAGTGGCACGCCAGTAGCTTTGCTCAGGAAGGGCACGGTGCGTGAGGCTCGCGGGTTGACCTCCAACACGAAGACGCCATCGTTGGTCACCACATACTGGGCGTTCAGTAGCCCACGCACGCCCAACGCTAGTGCAATATCTGTGCTATAGCGTGTAATGGTCTCGATTTCAGCCTGTGTGAGCGTAATAGGTGGGTAGATGACAGAACTATCACCGGAATGTATCCCCGCCCGTTCAATGTGCTCCATAATGCCAGGGATGAGCACCTCTTTACCGTCGGCGACCAAGTCCACCTCGACTTCTTTGCCTACAAGATAGCGGTCGATGAGTAATGGTTTGGCTCCATAGAGCTTCAGCGCTTGCCTTACGTAAAGTTCTAAGCTTGCACGATCATACACGATCTCCATTGCTCTGCCGCCCAGCACATAGGATGGCCTGATCAGCAGCGGATAGCCTATGTCCTGAGCAGTAGCCAGGGCCTCCGCAAGAGTGTTTACTGCTCGACCTATGGGACTAGGTATACGTAGACGGGCCAGCAGAGCTTGAAATTGGTGACGGTCCTCCGCTGTATCGATGCCCTCTACCGAAGTTCCGAGAATCTCCACCTGCTGTTGAGCAAGTACACCGACAAGGTTGATAGCGGTCTGGCCACCGAATTGCACCATTACAGGTACAGTAGAGGACGTATGCGCATAACCAGCCTCGTTCTCCAGAATGTCGCGCACGCTTTCCTCATCCAACGGCTCAAAATAGAGCCGATCAGACAAATCAAAGTCTGTACTGACGGTCTCGGGATTGCTATTGACCATAATGCTGTGCCGTCCTGAGAGATGCAGCGCTCTGGCTGCTTGGACGCTGCAATAGTCAAACTCGATACCTTGCCCAATACGAATCGGGCCAGAGCCGAGCACCAATGCCGATGAGCCGCCCAGTGGCAGCGCCTCATTCTCCTCGGCATAGGTGCTGTAGAAGTACGCCGTCTGGGCAGCGAATTCGCCCGCGCACGTATCGACCATCTTGAACACAGGACGAATGCCGTAGCGTAGGCGCTCACTACGGATAGTCTCGGCTGTTGTGCCTGCTAGTATGGCAATTTGCCGATCAGAGAAGCCGAGGCGTTTGGCAGCACATAAGAGCAAGGGGGAGAGCGGTTCGTTGTGCAAGCGCCGCTCCATCTCTACGAGGCGACGCAATTTTAGCAGAAAAAAGACATCTATGCCCGTTACTTGACACAGGTGGTAAAGCATCGCCGCTGAGGAATCCACTCTCAAGGCCGCCATGAGCTGCCACAAGCGCTGGTCGGTAGGTTGGAAAGCTTCATCGTACTCAACAGGCTCGCATAAGAGACCTCGCCCATCCAGCTCAAGCGCACGCACAGCCTTCTGCAGTGCCGCCTCAAACGTACGCTCAATAGCCATAACCTCGCCAGTGGCCTTCATCTGCGTGCCAATGTGTCGGTCTGCGTGAGGAAACTTGTCGAAGGGCCAGCGCGGAATTTTCACTACCACATAATCCAGAGCAGGTTCAAAGGCAGCGCATGTCGTACCCGTTGCGGCGTTAGTGATCTCGTCGAGTCGTTTGCCCAAGGCGATTTTCGCCGCAACGCGTGCAATCGGGTAGCCAGTTGCTTTTGACACTAGAGCAGACGAGCGGCTCACACGCGGGTTGACCTCGATGACGTAGTAGCGCGACGAGCGGGGATCGAGCGCGAATTGCACGTTGCAGCCCCCTTCGACACCCAAGGCACGGATAATCTTGAACGCGGCACTGCGCAACAGGTGATACTCTTTGTCCGAAAGTGTCTGGCTGGGTGCGACGACGATACTATCTCCCGTATGCACCCCCATTGGATCAATATTTTCCACGTTGCAGACGGTCACGCAGGTATCACCGGCGTCACGCATGACCTCGTATTCAATCTCCTTCCAGCCGACGAGATACTGCTCAACGAGCACCTGCTGGATAGGACTGCTCGCCAGCCCACGAGCCACCACGGCCTCAAGCTCTGCAGCAGTTGTGGCAATGCCGCCGCCAGTGCCACCGAGAGTAAAGGAAGGGCGTACAATTAACGGAAACCCCGTCTCGTCAGCAAAGGCATGGGCAGCAGCGACCTGCGTCACACTGGCGCTCGGTGGTACCGGCTCACCAATACGCAGCAGCAAACGCTTAAAGAGTTCGCGGTCTTCAGCTTGTTGAATAGAGGCAAGTGGCGTGCCCAGCAGGCGTACACCGAACTCTTCAAGCACTCCTGCCTGAGACAGGGATACTGCCAGGTTCAGCCCTACTTGCCCGCCAAGGGTGGGAAGGAGACCGTCAGGGCGTTCACGGTCAATAATACGGCGCACACTCTCGACCGTTAACGGTTCAATATAGGTGATATCGGCAATACCCTCATCGGTCATAATGGTGGCCGGATTTGAATTCACCAGTACGCAGGTTACCCCTTCTTCACGCAGCGCTTTGCACGCCTGTGTACCTGCATAATCAAATTCTGCAGCTTGTCCAATGATGATGGGGCCAGAACCAATTACTAGTACTTTTTTGATAGCTTCCACTACCACACTAGTCCCCTTCTAGGAACAAATATGTACCCTGTATCTTACCATAGTCTTATGGCTTTTCTCTCGTGAAAGAGAGACATCTCCAAAAACAAAAAGGATCTCCGTTTACTTAATGAAGAGGTTCTACTTAGATGTTCAGTAATGTTTCTGGTAAAAGGAGGAAATTCATGCAACGGATTCGGCTGTTCCTTTTCTCAAGTGTTCTTCTGATCGCCCTGTTTGGAACGACGGCCTTCACAGCAGTGAGCACGGCTTCTGCACATACCACGCAGAGTAATCACCCCCAAGTTACTTGCTCAGGCAATGGATGTAACGGGAAAGACCCTGAAGCAACAGGCTGTGCAGCCGACGCATATACAGTGCAAACAGCAGTCTTAAGCAGCAGTTTCGTCGAACTGCGCTTTTCTCCCACGTGTGGAACCAATTGGGGACGGGTGCTGAGCAGGATCGGCTTTGTCAACCTCTTTGTGAGGGTAGATCGTATTGATGGACTTTCCTACAGCAGAATGTCAGCGGGCACCCTCTTGTTCTCCCAGATGGTGTTTGCCCCAACCGTCAAGGCGCGGGCATGTGGAAGGGCCGGTGCCGGTGCTAGCCCCTTCGGCTGTACAGCATTTGTATAGGAGATAGAACAGGCATCTCGGAGACGTGCATGGCCTCACGATGTCGTGTCGCATTCCCTCAGGTAACGTGTTACCTGGCCGCGAGCCTGTGATTGCCTCGCTGAGACGAGTCAAAAGACGACTGGGCTAAGATGGAGACATCACGTTATACTACCCGCCAGACCCGCACAGTGGTATCAGCGCCACCAGAAAGAAGACGCATGCCATCGGGCGACCAAGCCACAAAGTAGACGGGTGCGCTATGCTCAAGATAGGTATAGACGTACCCACCGTTGGCAGCATCCCAGACCTGCACAGTGCGATCATTGCCAGACGAGGCGATGCGTTTCCCGTCAGGGGACCAAGCAACCCACCATACTGTACCGCTATGCCTACGATAGGTGAAGAGGTGACCGCCATTAGCAGCATCCCAGATCTGCACTGTCTGGTCAAAGCTACAAGAGGCTACACGCTTGCCATCAGGCGACCAAGCCACTGTGTCCACGACGCCAGTATGCCCACGATAGGTGAAGAGGTTGCCACCATTAGCAGCATCCCAGATCTGCACTGTTTTATCGGCGCTAGCCGAGGCTAGACGCTTGCCGTCAGGGGACCAAGCAACCCACCACACCTTATCACTATGCCCACGATAGGTGAAGAGATTGCCACCATTAGCAGCATCCCAGATCTGCACTGTCTTATCTCTGCCCCCTGAAGCGAC
>JAFAXQ010000214.1 GCA_019240835.1 Ktedonobacteraceae bacterium | reverse complement strand
ATGCGCAGTATCGTGAGAGTCTGAGCAGCGAGGAACTGGCTCTGGTGCCAGCGAATCCGGCAGGCGAAGTGGAACTGGTTGAGGAAGATCTCCTCAGCGTTATGGGTGGAGGCGGAAGCGAAACTTGCTGCCAGCACGTTAGCGTTTGTGTCAACACCGTCCTTTGCTCCGTCGCTTGCTCCGTCGTTTGCTAGCCGGATAGAGCAGTGTAGCTCTCAACACTAGTTGGGAGAAGTGTGGTTAGGATGTTAGTTCGCTAGCATCCTAACCACCCCATGATGGTTCCACCATTGAAGTGGAGAGGCATTCCCCAAGAAAGGTTTGAAGCGAGAAGACTATGAAAGAGATACTGGCAAAGACTTCGCATACCTTACCGCAGCGGTGGCAAAACCCCGTCTGGTACAATGCACTCGCATTGACAGAGCGCATTACGTCTCTACAGGCGTGTAAACACGATGCATCTTCTGCTACTATACAGAGTACTGAAAGAGCTGGACGGCGTTTACAGGCCTGGAAAATGCAGAGGCCGTTCAATCAAGGAACGCTTTTTGCTGAGCGTCTAGCAATGGATGGCATCACTGAGGACGATCTCTTCTTGCTTCTTGCTGAATCCATCTCTGCCTTACAGTCCCGGCTCCTTTGTACTTCTTCCACTCCTGACTGGTTAGCCACGCTCATTGAGGCATTTGAAAACTATGCCGCTGATGAGGAGATATTACCCTTCCAGCAGATGGCAACCGAGCAATCCTTTGCTTCCTACTTGCAACCGATCCTTCCTCTGATTAGGAGTGGTCTCAGCCAACTGCGTACACGCATACAGGTGCTCTGCCAGCAGTACGATTCTCTCCCCTTCGACCCTCAACAGATTATTCATGCCTTATTGACTCATCTCCCGGAGCGATTGCTGGCTCAATTGAGCAAAACGTTTGTGCTAGAGATGCATGTAGCGCGCATCCAGCATCGTCTCCAAGGTGAGACACCAGCAGAACGGTTCGCTGACTTTGTGCGCCAGCTCAGTCAAGAGGGAAAGATACTGTCTCTTTTAGAAGAGTACCCGGTGCTCGCTCGCCAATTAGTGCTTACGATTGATCACTGGGTAAATTACTCGCAAGAGTTTTTAGCTCATTTGTGTGCCGACTGGCAGGATATTCGCTCCGCGTTCACTCCTGAACACGATCCTGGTCTGCTGGTAGAGGTGCAAAGCGGAGCAGGTGATCAGCATCGCAGGGGGCGCAGTGTGCTGTTGCTGAAGTTTAGCTCAGGATTTCAGTTGGTCTATAAGCCGAGAGCATTAGCGATAGATATACACTTCCAGGAACTATTGGCGTGGCTGAATAAGCACGGCGCGCAACCTACTTTTCGCATCGTCCGTATGATTGATCGTGGCAGCTATGGCTGGTCCGAATTCGTTCATGCCCACGGTTGCACATCTACAGATGAGGTATCACGTTTTTATGAGCGCCAGGGGGGTTACCTGGCCTTATTATATGCGCTCAACGCAACCGACATTCACGTAGAAAACTTAATTGCTGCCGGTGAGCATCCCGTTCTGGTTGACCTGGAAGCCCTCTTTCATCCGCGTGTTGGCGGGGATGATCTGACGCAGCCCTACCAACTCGCTCTCGTTTCAATGGAGCAATCTGTTTTTCGCGTGGGATTATTACCTTACCGCATATGGTCAACGAAGGATGCTATTGGCGTAGATCTCAGTGGATTAGGTGGTCAGAAAGGGCAATTGACTCCTGGCCCTCTTCCCACCTGGGAAGCAGCCGGAACTGATCAGATGCGGCTTATCCGAGAGCGTATCGAAATACCGGTGAAGCAGAACCGACCCAAACTCAATGACCAGGATGTGGATGTCTTGGACTACAGCGCTCACATCATTGCCGGTTTTACGAGCATGTATCAGCTTTTGCGAGAACGGCGTGATGAACTGGCAGCAGAAATCTTGCCTCGCTTTGCTCATGATGAGATCCGTTTGCTTTTGCGCCCAACAAAGAGGTACGCGACTTTATTGATTGAGGGCTTTCATCCTGATCTGTTACGTGATGCGCTCGAACGTGACCGCTTCTTTGACGATTTATGGCGAGAAGTCGAACTGCGTCCTTATCTCTCCAGGGTCATTCCTGCCGAACGGCGTAGCCTGCTCCTGGGTGATATTCCCATGTTTATTACCCACCCTGACAGTCGCACCATCTTTACGTCGGATGGCGAACCACTCTGTGATTTTTTTGAGGAGCCGAGTCTAGAACTGGTCAAGCAATGTTTACAACACCTTGATGAGCAGGATCTTGCCAGGCAGACTTGGATCATCGAGGCTGCCCTGGCGACTCTGTTGATGGGTCCTGAACAGATGACGGGGAAGGCTTTTTCTCTAAAGCCAGCGCAATCTCCCACGAGCCGTGAGCGCCTGATAGCCTCCGCCTGTGCTGTAGGCGAACGCTTGGACAAACTAGCTGCTCGCAATGACTACGCTGCCGGTTGGCTAGGTGTCAGCGAGGTCGACGAAAGTGCGTGGAGCCTGCTTCCAACAAATGTGGATTTGTACAGTGGCACGAGTGGCATTGCACTGTTTTTGAGCTATCTTGGCGCGCTCACGGGCGAAGCGCGCTATACCGATCTGGCGAAATTAGCCTTGGCCTCTGTGCGCTCTCAGGTGGAGCAGCAGAAAAGATTACTGGAATCGGCAAGCATAGGTGCCTTTGTTGGCTTGGGTTCAGCCATCTATCTGCTCACGCATCTGGGTGTGCTCTGGAATGAGCCAGCCCTGCTCCAAGAAGCTGAAGCCTTGGTCGAGTTGCTGCCTGCCCTCATCGCCAAGGATGAGCAACTGGATATCATCAGTGGCTCGGCTGGATGTATCATGAATATGTTAAGCCTGTATGCTGTGCATCCCTGTCCACAAGCCCTCGATGTGGCTCTGCAATGTGGTGACCACTTGCTTGCCACCGCGCAAACAATGCCAGAAGGCCTGGCTTGGACGACCATCAAGCACGAAAAGCCCCTGGGAGGTTTTGCGCACGGTACCGCTGGTATCGCTTTAAGCTTGCTCAAACTGGCCCATGTCAGTGGGCAAGAACGCTACCGCCAAACTGCAATGGCTGCTCTTGCCTATGATCGCAGCCTGTTTTTGCCGGAGAGGCAAAACTGGACTGACCTGCGTGTTCTTCCATCCCTGCTCGCAAAAATGCAAGAGCGTCAACCATGTATGGTCGCTTGGTGTCATGGCGCATCAGGAATCGGTCTGAGTCGCCTGGATGCACTGAAGTATCTGGATGACACGACCATACGTGAGGAGATAGACATCGCGCTCAAGACGACCATATTCGAGGGAATAAGCGAGAATCATTCGCTCTGTCATGGTGCTCTGGGCAACGTAGATCTCCTCTTGATGGCGACACAGATACTTGGTGATTCCCCCTACCGTGAGTCATTAGAGCGCGTAAAGGCTATGGTTGTAGACAGTATTGATGAATGTGGCTGGGTGACAGGTGTGCCATTAGGCGTAGAGACGCCAGGACTGATGACCGGCTTAGCTGGCATCGGCTATGAACTGCTCCGGCTGGCAGAGCCAGAGCGGGTGCCTTCGGTGCTACTTCTGGCCCCACCCTGCTGATACTGGTAACAAGGGGCTCAGGTATTTCACAAGGAAGCAAGGAGTTGAGCAATGGTGATGTTAAGTGTGTTAGATCAAGTTCCCGTTGTTCATGGTAGCACAGCAGCCGAGGCGATTCAGGAGACCGTCGCTCTGGCTCAGGCTGTCGAGCGTCTCGGCTATCGACGTTTCTGGGTGGCCGAACACCACAGCCATGGATTGTTTGCCTGTCCAGTACCAGAAATTCTTATGGCCGCAATAGCTGCAAATACGACTCACATTCGTGTAGGCTCAGGGGGGGTGTTACTGGCTTACTATAGCCCTTTCAAAGTGGCTGAAACCTTTCGCATGCTTCACACCCTCTTCCCCAATCGTATTGACCTAGGGGTTGGTCGGGCAGCACCCACAATCCCAGATCTTGACAAGCTTCTCGGGCTGAGGAGCACGTCAGCAGAAAGCGGCAATCCACATGCTCAGCAGGTGCGAGACCTCATTAGTTTTGTAGAAAATAGTCATCCTTACGAACATATTCAGGTCACGCCCGATGGCCTAGGCTCCCCAGAAGTGTGGCTACTCGGATCTAGTTCTACCAGTGTCGAAATTGCTGCTTCTCTGGGAATCTCCTTTTGCTTTGCCCAATTCCTTAACCAGCATCCGCTCCCAAAGGTAACAGCAGCCTATCATCAAAATTTTCGTCCCTCTGCGTCACTAAGGGAGCCTCGTGCGAGCCTTGCTGTACGTGTGCTCTGTGCTGATAGCGAGCAGGAGGCACAGCAACTTGCATTGAGCTTTTGGCTATTCTATCTAAGGGTGTATGGGAAGGAGGGGCAGTTTTCCTCAACAAGTAGGCCTTCCCTCTGTTGAGGAGGCATCATACCACACCTATACCGAACAAGATCGTGCCTTTGCGCATAAGCATGCGCTTCAGATGGTGGCTGGTGATCCTCTCCAGGTAAAGGAGGTCCTCATGGGAATGGCCAAGCTCTATGGGGTTGAGGAATTGGTCATCTTGACTACCTGCCCTGACTTCAAAGCGCGTCTGCGTTCCTACGAGTTATTGGCTGAGGCATTCGAACTAAAGCCAGTGTCTTCGACGGCCTTGTAGGGACCAAGAGAGGATACCTAAAGGCGCATAAGCTTGTTCCTCGCTCCAGCATGAGAGCTTAAGAGCGTTCCGAGTGAAGGGTATGTAAATGGCGATTGAAAAAGAGTTTTTCCGACACGTCATGGGTCGTTTTGCAACTGGCGTCGCTGTAGTCACAGCAAGTAATGAAGGGAAGATTGGAGGGATAACTGTCAACGCATTCTGTTCCGTTTCTCTCCATCCACCACTAGTGCTTATTTGTATTGATCTCAGCAGCACTACACTTCCCATTATTCGCCGGAGTGGAGCCTTTGCTGTCAATATAGTTCCAAAAAGTCTAGCGATCTCTAGCGTTTTATAGCGTTTCATAGCGAGCTAGGATTTCCCTTTTTGGGTTCGTGAGGGGGAAACGACGAACCTCACCGGATGGACTACCAGCGATGCCAGCACCGCCTTACCATCCTCTACC
>JAFAXQ010000209.1 GCA_019240835.1 Ktedonobacteraceae bacterium | reverse complement strand
GGTAGAGGATGGTAAGGCGGTGCTGGCATCGCTGGTAGTCCATCCGGTGAGGTTCGTCGTTTCCCCCTCACGAACCCAAAAAGGGAAATCCTAGCTCGCTATGAAACGCTATAAAACGCTAGAGATCGCTAGACTTTTTGGAACTATTGTGATGGCTAGTCATCCTTTGTGGATGTCGAACTGAGTAGCCAGTACAGTAAGGAGAGAACAAGCATGCGCCTGGGGTTGCAGGTTCCTAATTTCACATGGTCAAACGGCCAGGGTCAACTCGGTGATACGTTCGGACTCATTGCCCAACGTGCTGAGCGCGCAGGCTTCTATAGCTTGTGGGTTATGGATCACTTCTTTCAAATTCGTGTGATAGGGCCACCAGAGTTGGAGATGCTGGAGAGCTGGAGTGCGTTAGCGTTCGCCGCTGGGCGCACCAATCATATCAAACTGGGAACAATGGTGACCGGAGTAACCTATCGCCATCCCGGTCTTCTGGTCAAGACAGCGACGACGCTGGATGTGCTTTCACATGGCCGCGCCTACTTAGGTATTGGTGCGGCATGGAATGAAGAGGAGCACCAGGGATTAGGTGTGTCTTTTCCTGCACTGAGTGAACGCTTCGAGCGGCTGGAAGAAGCGCTGCAGATTGCCCATCAGATGTGGTCTGGTGAGCAAAAGGCGTATGAAGGGAAGCACTATCACCTCGCTCGCCCCCTCAACTCGCCCCAGGCCGTGCAGAAGCCCCATCCTCCCATTCTGATAGGTGGGATGGGCGAACGGAAAACGCTGCGTATGGTAGCTCAGTACGGTGACGCTTGTAACCTATTTGCAAGAATGGGCAAAGAAGAACTACAGCGCAAGCTAGCTGTGTTACGTGATCACTGCCAAAGTGTGGGGCGTCCGTACGAGCAGATTGAGAGGACGACGTTGGACACCATGCATATCACTGGCGATGGGCGTAACGGAACCTTCACTCCGACGTCGGCCATTGCACACTTGGCCGAATTGGCAGCTCTGGGAATCGATCAAGCTATCTTCAGTATGCCGAATGTGACCGACGTGGAGCCTTTCGACCTGCTAGCGACGCAGATTATTCCGGCGGTGGAAAAGATTGCTGTGGCGGGTCGATAATAGGGTGGGTTCATTGAGAATTCACAACCTCTTGAAGGTAATCGGCAGACTCTTGGTGCCGAGCATAACAGGGCTGTTGATCGGCTCAAGGGGAATGCTGGGTGTACGTCGAATCTCTGACATACGTTCGAGCACGGTGTTGAGCGCAATTTTTGCTTCCAAGCGTGCGAGAGGGGCACCGAGGCAGAAGTGAATGCCATGTCCGAATGCGAGGTGGCGGTTAGGCTCGCGCTGAATGTCGAAGCGTTCAGGATTAGGGAATTGTGTCTCATCGTGGTTAGCCGAGCCCATCCAGGCCTTGATGAACTGGTTAGGGCCGATGCGCTGGCCGCCGATGGTCGTTTCTGTTGTCGTAATACGGTCAATCGACTTGACCGGGGGGCGGTAACGCAGGATCTCTTCTACCGCGCTCGGCATCAAGGCTGGGTTGTTGTGCAGGCGTTCCATCACCTCAGGATGCTCATCAAAGCACAGAAATGCATTACCGATCAGGTTGACCGTCGTGAGGTTCCCCGCGATCAGCAGCAGTACACAGAAACCGAGTATTTCACCCTTGGTGAGGTGTTGGCCATCTAGCTTGGCAGCCAGCAACATACTAATCAGGTCGTTCTGAGGTTGCAGGCGTCGCTGCTCAAGCGCCTGCACAAAGTACTGGTTCATCTCCTCTATCTTTTGTATGTTCGTTTGCAAATATTCTTCCTCGCCCTTATTCTCGTCTTGCTCAATGAGGGCGTCGGACCAACGCTTGAAGCTCTCTCGTTTCTCGGCTGCCACGCCCAGCAGTTCGGCGATGACGATAATAGGCATGGGGGAGGCTAGGTCTCTAATGACATCCATTTCTCCTGCTGCGATTACTTTGTCCAGCAGCTCGTTGGTAATTTTGCTGATACGTGGGGCTAACTGCGCCACAGCACGTAGCGTGAATGCCTGCGTGACAAGGTTGCGCAACTGGCGATGGCGGGGCGGATCCATGAGTACGATGCTGAAAATTGCTGTGTTGGCACCTGGCAGCATTCTCTCGCCGTCCGAGGAGAACGTAGCATGCTCGGTCAGCACGCGTGAGACGTCATCGTAACGGAAGACATGCCAACAGTTGGCCTTGTGGTCGTAGAAGACAGGGTGCTGCTGGCGCATGAAGCGGTACCAGTCGAAGGGAGAGAGTGCCTGTTCTCCTGTGGGATACGTAAGCATGCATCACACCTTTGCTCGCACTTACGGTGCTCGTCCACTTAAATTGTGGTGTTCTGTGCAGTGCGCTTCAGCCGAAAAAAACATCACAACTCCAATTCAAGGTATATTATAACATAAACCCTGCAATTTGTCAACGGTATTTTGGATGGGTCGAAGCAACCTGGGTAGGTTGAGGGGAGCAACGTATGATAAGCAAGATAGCGCCATCACGATACGTGCTCAGGCGGTAAGACTAGTTCTTTCTTACGACTGCGTTGAGGAAAGAGCAGCCGCAGCCGTAGCACACGCTCGCGGTGTCGCTCTTCTTCCAAGTTACGGGCATGGCCTTTCAGCAGGTCGCGTAGTGAGATCATACCCACAAGCTTGTGCGGGTTTGTGCGTTCAACGACAGGAAAGCTTGTTAAGTTGGTCTCGGCCATACGATAGACTACAACACGTAGTGGCTCGTCTGGATAAGCGACAATCGGTTGCTGCTGGATGAGGTCTAACAGTGGGCGTTGCTCATTGTTATTGAGCAAAAATTTTTGTAGATCATTGCGTGTAACAACGCCGAGCAAATGCTTCTGAGCGTCTATGAGCGGATACAGTCGCTGACCGTGCGGACGATGATCACTACGTAGCGATTGCACCACCTCTTGAAGAGAGGCATCGGCGGGGAGCGCGACGATATTTGTTCTCATCACCTCGCGGACAAACAGAATTTCAAGGGGGTCGGTCGCGTATTCGCGGCTGAGATGATAGCCACGGCGACTAACTTTCTCGGTCAGGATGGAACGGCGCATCGTTAGGACGGTAAAACCGTGTGCGCAAACGACGGCGATCAGCAATGGTAGGAGCATATTCACATCATGGGTCAATTCCAGGGAAAAGATGATACCCGTGAAGGGAGAGCGCATCGTGCCTCCCAGCACTGCTCCCATGCTGACGAGCGGCCAGAAGCCCAGCCCTTCGTTGGGCAGGAAGAGTGCCTCTACACCGCCCAAGGCACCACCGATCATTAGGAGGGGAGCGAGCACGCCACCCGATGTGCCCGAACCAAGTGAGGTGGACCAGATGATGGACTTTACCAGCAGGACGCCCACGATCACTTGCGTGGTCACATTGCCACGCAATAATGTGCCAATCGTGTCGTAGCCAACGCCGAGCGCCTGGGGAAAGATCAGTCCGCCAATGCCAATGATCACACCGCCGATGGCGGGCCACCACATCCAATGGATGGGTAAGCGGGAAAAGGTGTCTTCAGACGTATAGACCGCTAGGGTGAGCAAGAGGGAAAGCAGACCGGCGAGAATACCGACCACGAAACAGCCCAGGATGCCAGCCGGGCCTATAAAGGCGGGATGTGGTGGTGTGGGAAAGAGCGCGCCCTGACCAAGGATGTAGTGGCGCACCGCTGCGGCAGCCGCACTAGCTAGTGCAACTGGAATGAGACTGCGTGGCTTCCACTCGAACAGCAATAGCTCTGTGGCTAGCAACACCGCTGCTATCGGTGAGTTAAAGGTTGCCGACATACCTCCTGCCGCGCCGGCAACCAGCAAAATCTTGCGCTCAGCACTGCTAAGATGAAGGGTTTGTGCAATCAACGAGCCGAAAGCACCACCCGTCATGATAATTGGTCCTTCTGCGCCGAATGGTCCACCCGAGCCAATCGAGATAGCAGAGGAAAGCGGCTTGAGCAGGGCTACCTTTGGCTCTAAGCGGCTGCCGTTGATCAAAATAGCCTCGATAGCTTCTGGGATACCATGACCGCGAATACGCTCCGAGCCATAGCGGGCCATCAGACCAACAATAAGCGCTCCGATGACTGGGACAAGGATTTCCAGTAGGCCCAGCTTATTGCCTGCTGGTGAGGCCAATGCAGTGCTCCAGCGCTGAAAGAAGAAGAGGTTAGTAAAAAGACCGATTAATCTCAGGAGGGCCAGCGCCACGAATGCACTCAACACACCAATGCCTAGAGCAATCAAAGAGAGAAGAATGACATGTGGTGTCGTTGTAAAGTCGCCGAGTTTGCCTAGTTCTTCGCGATTACCTCCTTTGCCGAGCAGACGTTTCAGCTTTTGCCATACATTCTCATCTCCTGCTTTTATCATTGCTGTCCTTCCCCTTTATGAGTATCGTGCTACGATAAGATTATACTTGCTGAGAGCCTGCTTTGTCAAAAAAAACTATTCAGGGAAAGTACGTTCAGTATTGATCGAGGAGGCTATTGAGTGCTTGCACGAGATGGGGTCCAGTTGAGCGCAGTTCGGTAAGGGCAATGGCGGCCAATCTCTGCAGGATGGCTTGCCCCTCGGCTGTGAGATGAACGAGAACGCGACGCTGGTCTTGGTGGTCGCGTTCTCGTGCGACGAGACCACGCTCGCTGAGTCGATCTATCAGTTCAACGGTGCTGTGATGTTGCAGTTGCAGCCGCTCGGCCAGTTCACCGATAGTCGCCTTGCGACCCTCTGGCAGGCCCTTGACTGCTAGCAGTAATTGGTGCTGCTGTGGTTCAAGGCCAGCGGCACGGGCCATTTGTTCGCTAAAGCGCATGTAACGACGAATTTGATAGCGAAACTCGGCCAGCGCTCGGTAGTCTGTGATGTCTAATTGGTTGTTCTCTTCGATGGCTCTAGCATCCTACTTGCTGTTGCGAGCGTCGCGCCAGCGCACCAGATTTGCGACGGCGTCATCGTTCCAGGTTCCGCTCATGCCCACAATAAAATGTGACGCGCCTGCGGCAACAAGGTCGTCACGTTGCGCATCACTGGTTGTGCTGCTCACGCTCCAAGCGCGTTCGATTTCGCTCGGATCGCGCTGAAACTCAGTACACCAGTTATTGAGTACCTGCATTTTGTGAGTAAACGTGGCAAGATCTCCGAAAGAGTGGGTTATATGTGCGTATTTTGCAGCAATACGCAGGTCTTCTTCTCGCCGCCACCACCGATCAAGTGTACGCCAACACGGATGCGACGTGTTGAGGGTGGCGCTGTCACAGGTGTTTTCCTTTATTCTAACTATGGAGTTCCTTGTGCATTGTAAACTAGTTTTCTTCCGTGTTGCAAGTGGGCATGGGAGGAGGAAGGGCAGGGCAACCGCGAGGGATTGCCCCTACGATAGGCGTTATGGCAGCTCCAGAGCGTCTATAGGACACCGATTTCCAGAAGCACAGCCACAGTAGTGTATAGCGTCCAGTTGTGCGTTTTGGAGACGGCTACCCAGGCTCCGAAGAAAGGCAAGACGACTGCAGGCAGCGCGGCACTGCCAAACACGATCCAATGATCCTGTAATTGCCATCGCTCTTTGAGCAACACAAACAATGGGTCATGCTGGTACAACTGCTTTGCGTCGATAAGCACGTCCTCTTCGCTATCGTCTGTAGTCAAAGAAATTGTGTTCATTTCTACGGCTCGGGGATGTTCTCCTGGGGCATCACTGAAACGGCTGTACCCCGATAGAGAGCGACTACTGGAAAGCGGATACCTAAACTCGCAAGCTCTACCTCATCATCTGGTCCGAATAAATGCAATGTCCATTCGTCTCCGGCGCGGCGCTGGACCTCGACAGCTTGGTATTTGGTAGCGACCAGCACATACTCTTGAATGGTGGGACACGCACGGTAGAAATTGGCCTTTCTCAGTCTGTCTTTGCCTTCAGTGGAGTCGGAAAGCACCTCGACCACTACACGTGGGGCTTGGACCTGCATCTGTTCGGTTGTCGGCTGGTCGCGTGGATCACACGATACCGACGCGTCAGGATAGGCGTAGCGTGTCTCTGACAGGCGCACGCTTGCATCAGAATTGTAGGCATAGCATGCTTTGCTTCCTAACGCGTCCTCAAGAACTCTTACTACGTTGCTGCCGATGCGTGCATGAGCAAGGCTGCCTCCTGACATCAGGTACACCTGCCCATCGATATATTCGTACTTCACGTCTGGGTTGGCTCGCTCTAGCTCACGCCATTCGTCTACGCTTATGTAGCGTGGTTCTCTATGGGCTACCATGTCAGATCTCCTTGGAAGCGGACAGTCAATGAAAGTTTTTCCCTTCTCATCCTTTCCATATATAATATATCATTTTAGTAGTGTTGTCACCATCTGTAGGATATCATTCAATTCAAAGGGCTTCTTGAGGTAGGTAATCTTGCGTTGTTGTATCTTGTTTTCTGGTAGGTTTGCGCTCATGATGATAGTAGGAATATCTTCTAGTCCTTTTATGCTGTGTAGTTGGTCGTAGAGTTGCAGACCGTTCATGGCTGGTAGGTAGTAGTCAAGCAGGAAGAGATGAGGTTTGATAGTTGCAACTATCTTTAATGCTTGAGACCCGTCACCGACCACGATGACCTTATATGGTGTCTCTTCAAACGTACATAAGAGGATATCAGCAATATCAGCGTCATCTTCTACTACTAGGATGGTTTTAACTTCTTGTTGTTGTGGTTTATGCTCAGCCATGAAAACCCCTTCCCTTAGCTGCTAGCGGACAGTCAAAAGTAGACGTAATTATGCTCATTATAGTTGATACGGACAAAGGTTGCAGGACGTCGTTGCATTTTCGCTACCGCAGGTGGCAAAAGTGTAACGAGGTAGCGGTGATAGGATATGTTTTTGTGACGTACTTAATTATGGGAGTTTCTAATCAATTTATCAACCAAGTCGGAATGCAGAGAAGGCTTTTCTTAGATGCAAAAATACCTATCACGGCTTATGCCACGCATACGATTTCTGTGGGGTGCTCTTTCGTTAGCAAGTGCAGTGACACTACTTTTGGTAGCCTGTGCTGGAAGTTCTGGGGTTTCCTCCCCAGCCAGCCCAACACCGTCGCCCACTCCTGTTGCAGTTGTCAACGTGAAAATCGTTGAGAAAAATGGCGTGTATGCCTTTGAACCTGTGACGCTCTCGATCAAAGTGGGGACGCAGGTTGTCTGGGTGAATGATACTCCTACAACTCATACGGTCACCAGTGATACAGGCGTCTTCGAGATTGATAACCTTGCTGCGAAGCAGACCTTCAAGTTCTTGTTCAGCAAACCCGGCACGTATCCGTACTATTGCAATTTTCATACGTACATGACAGGAACTATCATCGTCAAATCGTGAATAGCCCTCTCTGCATTATAGCTCTACAATGAGCAGAAATAACAGATAAGAGGTGTTTGCTATGGTTACAAAGTCTTTCATGAAGCGTCACATCGGCGTATTTGGTGTACTAGGCATAGTCGCATTGCTGCTGCTTAGCGCGTGTAGCACTGGGGGCACTACGACTACCCCTCCAGCAGTCACTACAGCGAGCGCAACCCTGAAGCATGTGCCCCACGGTACAGCAGACCTCAATTGGAATCCGAGCACTCACATGTTGACGGCGAAGCTCTCATTGGTTGGTTTGGCTCCAAAAAGCACGCATCCCGCTCATATACATGCTGGTAGTTGCAAAAACCAGGGAAACGTCGTCTACCCGCTGCCCAACGTCGTTGCGGATGCGCATGGTGTCGCGACGATGAGCGGATCGATCAGCCTGCCCACAGGCATTCCAGCCACAGGGTTTTACGTCAACGTGCATAACGGGCCTGGCCTCTCAACCAATGACCAGTTTCTGCCCATCGTCTGCGGTGATATAGCCAACCCGAACCACTCAAATACAGTGCGGGTTACTATGCAGGCTGCTCCGCCTGCTAGCGCGGGTGAGACGGTCAGTGGTACGGCTCACCTGAGTCTTTCTGGTAAGACGTTAACGGTGAGGTTGACGCTGAGTGGCCTAGAACCAAATAGCAGTCATGCGGCTCACATTCATTTGGGCAGTTGCGAGAGCCAGGGCGATGTAAAGTACCCCCTCACCACGGTGAAGGCAGATGCTTCGGGGAAGGCTACGGTGACGACAGTCATCCCTGACGTTGCATCTATTCCTAGCACGGGTTGGTATGTCAATGTTCACCATAGCACAGCCTTGACCACCCAGACGGGATTTGACCCGATTGCGTGTGGCAATGTTGTGCTTGGCTAATTTGGTATCGTAGGGGCGGCTGCCCTGCCCCACCCAGAAAATGTGAGAAGTGGTTTGCTGCGGGCCTTCGCCCGCAGCAAACCACTTCTCAAAACCTCGGGGGTGGGGGTTCGGCCAGTAGCGGCAGAATGGCAGAGCAAGGCAACCGCAAGGGTCGCCCTTGCCACCACCTCTCTGCAATGCTACAATATAGATGCACTATGCAAGAGCCATTTTCGCTCACGTTCGCATGTTAGGAATCCCAGGTGATGCCATGACCAGTCTACGCCTGACCTCGCAAGACTTGGAGACGCTGCCAGATGATGGTAAGCGCTACGAAATTATCGACGGAGAATTGTACGTGTCCCGGCAGCCACATAATTACCACCAACTGGTTTCCAGTCGGATATGGGAGCTACTGCAAACTTGGAGCCGTCGAACGAAAGCGGGAGAAGCCGTCAACGCGCCAGGATTGCTGCTCGCAGAAGATGATGATGTGGCTCCCGATGTGACGTGGATGAGCTGGGAACGGCGAGCGATAGCGTTTCAAGAGGATGGCAAATACCACTCCGCCCCAGAATTAGTGGTAGAAGTTCTTTCGCCTGGGCCAACAAATGAACGGCGAGACCGTGCAACCAAGCTCAAATTATACTCACGACGTGGTGTTCTGGAATATTGGATTGTCAGTTGGCGAGAACAGCGCCTTGAAATCTATCGACGTGACGAAGCTGTTCTCAAACTGCATAGCACACTCTACAAGACTGACCAAGTGCAATCGCCGCATCTGCCAGGATTTACGTGTCAAGTTAGTCAATTTTTTGATGACATTTTCTAATGGCACAAGTTTATGTTCCCGAGAATGCCGCCGAGCGTGAGCAGCTCCAGAGCGGTGTAAATTCCCCGAAGAGGAGCAGATCGTTACGGGAGGAAGAGCGCCCACGACGACGCTTTGGTGTCATTGATCTCCTGGTTGTGCTGGTAGTTTTGGCAATCATCGGTGCTGTGGTGATGGCGGCATCGCGCTGGAGCGCTCCACTCAGCCAGAAGGTGCAGATTGACCTTTCACCCACTGTGCTGCCAGCCTACGCGGGCTATTCTCTTTTACGTATGGCTCTGGGCTACTTGCTCTCGTTAGTCTTTACACTTGTATATGGCCATATTGCCGCGACGAATCGGCGTGCTAGTACGATCATGGTGCCCTTGCTAGACATCTTGCAGAGTATTCCCATCCTATCCTTTCTACCAGCAGTGGTGCTGGCCTTGGTGGCAGCATTCCCCCACTCGAACATTGGCCTCGAACTGGCTAGCATCGTGCTCATTTTTACCAGTCAGGTCTGGAATATGACCTTCAGTTTTTATCATGCTGCCCGTACTCTGCCGACAGACCTCAAGGAGGTATCTGCTATTGCTCGTCTGCGTCCCTGGCAGCGCTTCGTCAAGTTAGAAGTACCGGCGTCGGCGATTGGGCTGATCTGGAATAGTATGATGAGCTGGGCGGGTGGCTGGTTCTTTCTAATGGCCTCAGAGCAATTTACCCTCGGTGATCAGTCGTTCCAACTGCCAGGGCTTGGTTCATATTTGCAAGTAGCTGCTAATGACGGCAATACGACTGCTCTGTTACTCGGGTTAGGTACGTTGATCGCGTTGATCGTGCTATTGGACTTTTTCTTGTGGCGGCCCTTGGTAGCATGGGCCGACAAGTTTAAGGTCGAGTTGAGCGGCGAGGCCGATGCACCTGAGTCGCCTGTGCTGGATATACTGCGGCGTTCTGCACTGGTCGCTACTATCAATCAGAGGGTGTTTCGTCCTCTAGGAGCGTTGCTGGCTGGTGTCCTCAATCGCCTGCAACCGTTGCCGGACGAACGAGTGAGCAAGGTCGAGCAACGGATGGCTGGGCGTTTGACCGCTGGTAGTATTATAGGAATTGTAATAGGGGTGCTTGCTTGTGTGGCAGTGGCATGGGGCGTCTGGAATATGTTGCTGTTACTGCTCAAGGTTCCTATCGCGACGTGGGGAGCGTTGCTCGTAGCTGCATTTGCCACATGGCTGCGTACGCTCGCGGCTTTGCTGATCGGTGTAGCGTGGACTGTGCCCGTGGGAGTGGCGATAGGTTTATCGCCGCGCTGGTCAAAGCGCCTGCAGCCTGTTATACAGATTATCGCTTCTGTCCCGGCAACAGCACTCTTCCCGGTGCTCTTACTGGCCCTGTTGAGTCTACCTGGTGATGCGCTTTCCATCGCGGCTGTCGTGTTGATGCTGCTAGGCACACAGTGGTATATCCTCTTTAACGTCATTGCTGGAGCGATGGCTATTCCAAGCGACCTAAAAGAAGCCACCACGGTCTACCATATCACAGATTGGCGACGCTGGCGTACCCTGATCTTGCCTGCCATCTTTCCCTACCTCGTGACAGGATTGATTACTGCCAGTGGGGGTGCTTGGAATGCCAGTATTGTTTCGGAATATGTGCAGTTTCATGGTAAAACGTATAGCACGGTAGGCTTAGGAGCGCAAATTGCACAGGCTGCAGCGGGAGGTGCGGCGGGGGGAAATTTTCCGGTATTGCTGGCTGCGACACTGTTGATGGCTGTTTTCGTCGTGCTGATTAACCGCCTGCTGTGGAAGCGTTTGTATGCGCTGGCCGAGCGCCGCTATACGCTGGGATAGAGGGAAGAGTTATGAGTGAAGTGCTGCTGGAAACACGCAATGTCAAAAAAATCTATGATAAGGATGGCAAGCGACCGCGTGGTGTGCTTTCTCCTGTTGTGTTGGACGATATCAATTTGCAAATTGCAGCGGGGGAGTTTGTGACGCTGCTTGGGCCGTCTGGTTCGGGAAAATCTACCTTGCTACGTATCCTGGCTGGATTGCTGCGCCCCACCGAAGGCGAAGTGCTCTTCAAAGGTGTACCGCAGCATGGTCCCAACCCGCATCTGGCGATAGTCTTTCAATCCTTCGCGCTCTTTCCCTGGCTGACTGTGTTACAAAATGTCGAGATTGGCATGGAGGCGCTCGAACTCACACGCACACAGCGTCTTAAGAAAGCACTGGCGGCCATTGACACCATAGGGCTGGACGGCTTTGAGGATGCCTATCCCAAGGAGCTTTCCGGGGGCATGCGCCAGCGCGTAGGTTTTGCTCGTGCTCTGGTTGTCGAGCCAGAAATGCTCTTTATGGATGAGCCATTCAGCGCGTTGGATGTGCTCACAGCAGCCAACTTGCGCAAGGAATTGCTGGGTTTGTGGCGCTCTCATGGCATGCCGACACGGGCCATTGTGATGGTAACACACAACATTGATGATGCCGTGCAGATGGCCGACCGCATCGTTGTGCTGGGGGCGAATCCAGGCATCATCCGCGTCGAGCTGCCCGGGTTACCGTTGGAGCAACGCACTGCTACCAGCGAGGGGCATACCAACTTGGTGGACCTGATCTATCGCATTATGACCAGTCCGCATGAGGATGTTGCCAACTTGTTGCCAACTCATGCACCAAAGCCAAAGACGGGCGAACTCGCTGCTCGACCGTATCAGGTTTTGCCTCATGTTGGCATTGGTGATGTGACGGGCTTGATCGAGCTAGTGCATGCGCGAGGTGGTCGCGAGGACCTCTATCAACTGGGGCGGCAGTTGCAACTGGAAATCGACGACCTGTTCCCGCTGGTCGATGCTGCCGATTTGCTTGACCTAGCCGATGCAGCAGAGGGCGACCTGGTCTTAACTGAACAAGGCAAGCGTTTTGCAGAGGCTGGCGTGTTGGAGGAAAAGCAGATTTTCCGTGACCAAGCTCTGGCACGCGTGAGCCTGATACAGCGCATTATGCGGGATTTGCGGGCTGATCCGGAGCATACTTTGCCGGAGGAGCATTTCCTTAAGCTGTTGAAGGAGCACTTCAGCGAAGATGAGGCGTGGGCACAGTTGGAGACGGCGATTAACTGGGGACGCTACGCTGAGCTGTTCGCGTACCAAGAGGAGCAGGGTGTCTTCCGCCTGGAAGAGCCAGAGGCATCTTAGGAGCGGCGCTTGCGTCGATTGTTTAAGTTTGTCAAGGGTGTAGTGATGCGTTCTATCGTCGAAGCAGTATTTCAGCACGCGCAGCGGCGACCGCAGCAGCCAGTTGTTTTCTTCGCCGATCAGTCATGGAGCTATGGGAAACTGTGCGCTGAGATTGAGCGCTTTGCGCGGGCGTTGAGGGTGTGGGGCTTGCGTGCGGGGGAGCGCGTTGCCCTCTTCCTTGAGAACTGCCCAATTTTTGTTGTAACCTATCTAGGAACGCATCTGGCGGGTGGGATCGTCGTGCTGGTCAATACGCAGTACCAGCAAGTAGAGTTGAGCCATATCATGACTGATGCTGAAGTGCGGCTCTGCGTCACCAGTTCGGCAGGCGCGCAGGCATTGCTGCGCCTGCAATTGCCCGACCTGGCGGCACTTGTGGTTGTAGACGGGGCAGGTGATCCGTCCCCAACTGGCAGCAGCGAGAGTATGGCCTTCGCGGATTTTATGATGCGCGGCGAGAGCACGGAACTTGCAATGCCTGAGGCCGAAGCGCCAGCCGTAATTGGCTACACATCGGGGACTACTGGCCGCTCGAAAGGCGCACTGCTCACCCATCGTAATGTTGTGGCGAACGTTGAGGCTGTCACGACCGCCTGGAGGTGGACGGAGAACGATCATTTGCTGCTGGCGCTGCCTTTGTTTCACGCACACGGCTTGATGGTCGGCATGCATGGAACGCTGTTTAGGGGGGCCAGAGTCACACTGCGGCCCAGATTCGAGGCGGCAGATATTCTTGCTAGGCTGGATGCCGATGCGAGCATTACGCTCTTCTTTGGCGTACCAACGATGTATGCACGCCTGCTAGCGGAAGCGGAAAAGCAGGGTGTACCTGTGCATCTGCCGCGCCTGTTTGTCTGCGGCTCGGCCCCGCTCAGCCCGCAGTTGTTCGCCGATTTCGAGCGGCTCTTTGGGCGAACTATCCTTGAGCGCTATGGCATGACAGAAACTATCATGAATCTGACCAACCCTTACGATGGAGAGCGGCGAGCCGGGACGGTTGGCGGCCCCTTTCCCGGCCAGGAGGCGCGTATTGTTGATGTGCGCACCCGTCGATTGCTACCTGCGGGCGAGATTGGTGAGATTGAAGTGAGGGGGCCGCATGTTTTCTGCGGTTACTGGAAGCGACCTGAGGCCAGCGCTGAAGCCTTTGAGCCTGATGGCTGGTTTAAGACAGGCGATCTGGGCCGGTGTAGTGCTGATGGCTATTATACGATTACTGGCCGTGCGCACGAATTGATCATCAGTGGAGGCTACAACGTTTATCCGCGTGAGGTCGAAGATGTGTTGGGGAGCCATCCCGATAGCGCCGAAGTTGCTGTCATAGGGCTACCCGACAGCGACTTCGGCGAGCAGGTTGTCGCGGTTATTGTACCCAGAGAAGGGCGCACCCCCAACGAGGCCGAAATCATCGCCTTCTGCCGCGAGCGACTGGCCAGCTATAAAAAGCCGCGTCGCATCATTTTCGCACGAACACTGCCGCGCAACGCGTTGGGCAAAGTCCAGAAGCACCTGCTGGTCGAGCAGGTGCAATAAGAGAATTTCTTCCAGACTACCTCCTAAGCGAGGTCATGCGGCAGTTTCAGCAAGGAGTTGCATTACTTAGGCGAGACGTCGTAATCGAACCCTTCATAGTAGACCCACACTTCAGCAACTTGGTCTGCCTCGAAGCGGAACAATATTACTCCTTCAATATTGACTGGCTGATTGGTGGGAGTATGCTGCCTGTACTGACCGCTGTGGGTTCCTGTCACGGAAAAACGTAGAGCTACCCTGTCCCCTTCACCAAACAGATCATCAATGGTGACAGAGCGGTTTGTGAAGCCTTGGTGAAAGTCCCTCACTAGCGCTCGGATGCTTTGATACGAGTGTGTTTCGACGCCGTAGACATGATAGGCCAAGTGGGGAGCAAAGGAACTGTCATGGACATCAGATTTGCCTTCGACGATGTACTCCTCAAGGAAACGGCGGGCAATGGTTTTGTTGTGTTCGACGGACATAGTCGTACCTTTCTGAGCATGTCACACGATGCTCATCTTGGGGGAGCAAGGGATAGGAGTCCCTTGGCACCCAAGCAAATACAATTAGCCACAGAGAAACAGTCGAGGCTGCTGATCGAGCAGCAAGCAAACAATATTGTTACACAAGAGTATGTGCATTTCCATTATATCACAGCCACTGTCCAAGGTCAAAGGAATCCCACTATTGGGAGTGGGCGTTCCCTGCTCGCCAAGAGGCTCATGGAGCAGCTTAGCGAGCGCAGGGGACAAGCAGTGTGATTACTTGGGCGAGACGTCGTAGTCGAACCCTTCGTAGTAGACCCACATTTCGGCAACTTGGTCTGCCTCGAAGCGGAGCAAAAGTACTCCTTCAATATTGACTGGCTGATTGGTGGGAGCATGCTGCCTGTACTGACCGCTGTGGGTTCCTGTCAAGGAAAAACGTAGAGCTACCCTGTCCCCTTCACCAAACAGATCATCAATGGTGACAGAGCGGTTTGTGATGCCTTGGTGAAAGTCTTGTACGATTGCTGTAATGCTTTGATGTGTGTGGGTGGAGACCCCATAGACATGATAGGCCAAGTGGGGAGCGAAGGAACTATCATGGACATCAGATTTGCCTTCAACGAGGAACTCCTCAAAGAAACGACGGGCAATGGTTTTGTTGTGTTCGACGGACATGATCATACCTTTCTGAGCATGGCGCACGATGCTCATCTTGGGGGAGCAAGGGATAGGAGTCCCTTGGCACCCAAGCAAATACAATTAGCCACAGAGAAACAGTCGAGGCTGCTAGTTGGATAGCAAGCAGACAGTACTGTTACACAAGAGTATGTGCATTTCCATTATATCACAGCCACTGTCCAAGGTCAATTACGTTTCGTGGCGGATCCAGTCGAGGTAACTTTGGTTGCCTGCAGCTATGGGCACGGCTAGAATTTCTGGCACGTCATACGTATGAGCGTCGCGGATAGCTTGCTCTAGCTGATCGTACAACTCGCTACGGGTCTTGGCTGTGCATACCCATTCTTCAGCTTGTTCTATCTTTCCTTGCCACCAATAGGTGCTTGTGATGGGACCGGATATTTGAACGCACGCGGCTAGTCGCTTAGCGACAAGGGCTTCTGCAATCTTTTGTGCGGCTTCTTGGGAGTCGATGGTGGTGTGAACTTCGAGAAAGTCGGTCATGGGTTGTTTGCCTTTCCAGTTGGTAACTGTCGAAACACGTCTTTTGCCAAAGCCTGTATGTGTTGCTCAGCAAGCCACTTTTCAGGAGTTCTTTGGTACACCAAGAGAGCTTCTGTGAAGCGTTTTCGACTTCCGAGCGTGAGAGCCATTTGTGCTCCAGTTTCTAAATACTCGACATACACATCTAGCTCTCCTAATACGCGTGCTGCATCAGCTCGATACACAATTGTCTCATTCGTGCTGCGTTCAGAAATGGACTGTACTCCTATACTTTGCATAAGTGCATCGGCAGCTTTTCGTTGATATCCAAAGTCAGGATACTGTTCAGCAATTTCCAAGTACATCTTGCCCTCCCACTGGTAGAGTACAGGCCAGCCGCAATCGGCGTAGATGTAGCAGGGATCGTGTTCAGGATAGGCAGGAAAATGTGTCTTAGCAAGCTCCATATAATGCAAAGCCTGTTTTTCCTCTTTGCATTGAGCGTATGCTTCTGCTAGTCCCATAAGAATGTCACTTCTTAGAAGTGATTCCTCCTCTCCAAGGGCGTTTAGCCCTTGCAGGAACAGTGGGATAGCCTTCTCTGGTTTTCGTGGCAAATAGCGGAAAGAGAAGGTGTATCCAAGATACATCAATGCCGCTGCTTGTAGTTTCCTATCCCCTGAGATACGACTATAGCAAATAGCATCATTACAATGCTTTTCCCTACCGGTGGGATCAAGCCGGTGCATGGCTACTATTGCTTGAAGGATGGATGTCTGAGTTGCAAGACGTGCTGCCATTTGCTGATACTTTGATGGCCGTAGTGCAACCGCTGTGAGCAATGGAGCAAACTGTGGAAGAATTTCACTTACTACTTTTAGTCCTTTTCCTCGCAGAAGATGCCAGCAAGCTGTGGTACTCGCAGCACACTGAGGAAGAAACTCTTCAATAGTGTTGTCGGTCATTACTCCCGACTGCTTCCAGATAGTCAATAGAGTTGTGGGCAGTCCAGCAATTGTTACAAGCGCCTGTCTTCGCGGGATGCTCTGCTCCGGTTCTATCTGATATTGCCGCAGCATCTCATCCATCACTTTGATCTCCTGATCTACTACCGTTTGAATATCATCACAAGGCATGGCTTGTCCGCTCCATAAGCTAATTGCTCTGAGTATCTGTGCTACCCTTAAGCCAAACCAGACAGCCCAATCAGGCGGTTCTACATCTATCGAAGAGCCTGAAACATTGTTTTGCTGAGTTTCAGCAGTGTTAGGACGAGAGGATTGTGTTGGTGACGTGGTAATCTTGCCTACCCGAGCACGGAGAAGAGAAAGAGAATCATAGCCAAGGTCACAGAGAGAGACACTAAACAACTCGCAGAGTTTTCTACGCGACTGTGGCTGCGGGATAGTTCCCTGACTCTCCCACCTCTTGTAGGTGCGTAGATCAACACCAATGTGTGTACAGACCTCACTTTGCGAGAGACTCCTTGCTACTCTCATAATGATGAGCTTCTCATTTTTCTCGTTCATCTGCGTGATCCTCACTATGCGCTGCAAGTGTATATCCTCTCTATGTCTAAGTCAAGTAAGGAAAACAAGCATGGCACGTAGTATAAGTAATACAAGAAAAATAAGACGCATTTGTCACTCTTTTGACACTAGCTGACCGACAAACTTTTTCAACTAGCTTGGAAAGCCAAGAAAGAAAAAGCTCTCATCGTTTCTGTATTGCCGTCGGGTACCACCATTCTGACACCTCATTTGACGCTCTCCTGTCACCGCTTTGTCATTCTTGATGGGCTTCATATCAGGTATACTTGCCATTAGATACACGAGTTGCACGGTTTGTAGCAACCTTCACAGAATGCAAAAGCTTGACCACTAGCAGTCAGTATCATATGAGGAGAAATCAGGAGCAAACGCACACAGATGAAGAAGAATGAACAAACGAGTAGGAAAAGTACAAAAGAGCGGGTTATCCACCAGTATGCCTTTCTCCCTAATGGCGTGCTAGAGCTGCCCAAAGGAGCAAGGATACTGACGGTGACGGTAGAAGATGGCTTGCCCTTTGTTTGGGCGCTTGTTGATCCCACAGCGGGGTTAGAGTTGAGGCGGTTTCACTCTTTTTCGACCGGAGAGTGCTTTGACGCCGAGGGGCTTGAGTACCTTGCCACTATTCACTTGTCTGGTGGGGCGGAAGGGAGCATCACAGTAGTTCACCTGTTTGAAGATGTGGCATCCCCATTACGTGCCGACGAGTACACAGAAGGCTCGTGAACAATGCTAGCGCAGATGCAAAGCGGTCTTGGATGCAAGTGGCATCCGCTTGCTTTTTGTCTGTCTGCATAGGCAAGGGAAGTTGATCAGAAATGTATACAAGTCGAGAGGAATGGCAATACGATGCTAGAGCGCTTCTTCTTAAGGAAGGGAAAGAAGCAACCAGCCCCCTTGGAACCCTGGTCCCCATATCGGGCCGGTCAGGAGCTACACATGCAGCCGACCCAACCGCTTCCAGTGCTACACACGTCCTCTGCTGTGCAAGAGACCTGCCAGCAGCGCTACCGCCGACTCAAAGCCCTCTCCGATGCCACGGGGCAACGGCTGCTCTTCGTCTACTTGCGCGACCAAGGCCGAGGCACGATAGAGGATAACCGCATGAGGAAAGGACCTACCCGATGGTAGAAAAGGAAGGGTCTGCCAACACACCCACCTTCTACGATCTACGCGTCAAGCATGGAGGCAACATTGGGCACTTGGCTCAGGTGAGCGGCGTTGCGGGCAGCCACGTTCATGCCATGCTGCTCAACCGAGGGGTGAGGCGCTCGAATGCCGAACGGATTCTGAGCGCTTTCAATCGTCTCAACAATACCGCCTATACGCTGGATGACATCGAGGTCCATCTGCTCGAGGAGGAGCAAGAGCAAGAGTCGGCTTCAGCAGACAGGCGACCGACGTTTAGGCAGGTGTGTGAGTAGGCTGGTATCACCTGGGGAGAGGTCTCGCGTGGGGCGGCGGTACCTGAGACGGTGGGCTATCAGATGTACAAGGGGGCCCCGCTGTTTGTGGAGGATTGCGACGATCTGTTGGCGATGCTCTCCGACCTCAGCGGGGAGACCTGGACGCGTGCGGGGGTGGGAGGCATTCGGCTGCGTACTGATAGTTGGGATAATCCCCGACTTGCGGGCAGTGAGTGGATGCAGCAGAGCGAAAAGTAATGCAGACATGGAGCAAAATCATAACAGACTTGTATGCATATGCTAGACTAGTAGCAAGTCTGAGATTGGAGCGGCACAGTGAGTGCGTATCAAGTTGTCTATCAACGTCATGCCGTTGAACGAATGGCCCAGAGAGAAGTAAGCGAGGAGGACGTCATGCGGGTGCTTCTCACAGGGGAAGTAATACAGGTCTATCCTGATGATGCGCCTTTCCCAAGCGAGTTAATACTCGGATGGTGTGATACACAACCGCTCCATATTGTAGTTGCCACTGATACAACGAAGCGAAGGAAGATTATTGTTACCGTGTATAAGCCAAACCCAGACCAATGGGCTGCAGATTTTAAGAGGAAAAAGCCATGAAATGCATCATCTGTAAGCAGGGAGAAACCGAGCCAGGAACCACCACTATGACGCTTGAACGGAATAGCACCACGGTAGTCTTTAAGAACGTTCCCGCCGAGGTCTGTCAAGTGTGCGGCGAAGCCTATCTGGATGCGGCAACCACGAGGCACTTGCTCCATATCGTAGAGGAAGCTGCACGCGTAGGCGTACAAGTAGATGTTCGCTCCTACGTGGCAGCATAAGAAGAAGTTGGTTGCTCTTCATATAAGAGCTTCAGCGATGTCCTGTAGCTTTACACCAGTTGCAAGAAAGACTGCCTACTGTTTTACATCGGGTACACGGGCTGTTTCCAGACATTTTACAGGTATTACATGGATTACTTCCTATCCTTTTACAAGTAGGACAGGGATTTCGTCCGACGCCTTTGCACCAGGTGCATTCCCTCCATTGTGGTGTTCCGAATGCGGTGATCCAGGATCCTCTTGTCCCTCGGCAGCTTGCACAATCTCTCCATCCTGCGCCGTTGCAGGTTCTGCATGATGTTCGTCCGGAGCCATTGCATTGTTGGCATGGTAGCCGACCTGAACCATTGCAGTGCCAACATATGGCCATATCTGTTTTCTCCTAGACTAGAAAGGAACGGAGTGCTCCATTTCATAAAACGAAGTTCGTACCTACACTGCTCGCAATGAAAGCATCAGGCATGACTCGTGCAATCTGATGGGTCGCTACCCATCCTGTACAGTGACAGGGGACCAGGTAACGGGGATGGAACTGCTGCAAGGCGGCAATCGTCGGCGGGATAATCGGTTCAAATAAGGGACCATTCAGGTGGAAGCCGCCTATGACTGCGTGGATCTGCTGGATACCTGTCAGGGCCTGTGCGTTGCGAATAATATTGATGATACCTGCATGGCCACAGCCAGTCACTATCACTAGCCCTTTGTCTTGCACGTGGATGATGGCACACTGATCATCGTGGATCAGTGGATCAGGCACCCAGCCCTGTTCACGCTGTGCATAATGGGTCGCCAAGCCGCGTTCAAAACTAGTGGTGCGGGCGACTTCACCCGAGACGAGGATCATGTCCTCTACTAGCATGGAAGGACCTACTTCCTCGATGACCTGGATATGCTCGCGCAACAGGTCTGCTTTACGTGGTGCAGGAAGGTAGGTCTCCTCTCCATTGGGGAAAATTCCCTTGCGCTCCAAGTACGCATCAGGATGCAACAGTAAGGGCAAGTGGCGGCTGCCCAATCGTTGCGTCAGTCCTAGCAGCCCCATCGCGTGATCGGGGTGGCCGTGGCTGAGGATCACGCTCTGAAGGTCGGTCAGCTTGATCTCAAGGGCATCCACATTGTAGAGAAAATTTCTGGGATTGAGGCCCGTATCAAACAGAACCGTCCCGCTGGTGCTCCCTCGCTGCACCTTGATGAGAGCGGAAAACCCATGTTCAGCAAGGGGTTGCGCACGCTCAAAAGGATGAGGCCCCAAACGAATACGCTGCGCTACATCGGTGCTGGTCATCAACAAATCGATGCTATTATCCATGATGATCGTGATCTCGACGTGATCGACTGGCAGCAATGAGATAGGTTCTTGAGACATACTCCCTCCTTTTTGAGACGTTATCTTCATCTCGGTAGATTGTACCACGAAGGAGGATGGGCCAGGGTTTGTGGAAGTAGAGTGGACCCCCTACACAGCGGCAAGTAAGCCGCGGCTTGCCAAGCCCGTCATGCGGTCTAGTACTAACAGGAGGTCATCACGTACTGTCGGAATATCTTGCACCTGCCACAGGAGTTCTGCATTCGTCCAAGCCGTATCGCGAGCCGTTTGCACCCTCCAGATCGTGAGCAAGCGGCCAATCGTGCCCAAGTCCTGCGCAACCTCGCCGATGATGCCAGTCGCAAGATTGTGCAGGATCTCAGGCTCGACCGCGTCCAGAAAGCTCCCTACGGCCTCAAAGTCGCGATATTCTGGAGTGCTGCGGTCAGGGATGATTTGCAAATCTTTGCATGTCTGCACCAGTGCAAGAGGCAAGTCGTGATTAATGTGGGCATTCATACCAGCCAAGGCGAACTGCACGCGCTCAATATACGGCCTGTAACGACACTCAAACAGCGCGACCCATGCGCGAGGGACCGTCATCGGATTGGTGTACCACTGGGCAAGGGCGTCGAAGTAGAGTTGGGCGAAGATGACGTCAAGCTGATCGAACCAGCGTGCATCAGCCCAAGTAGCGGGCGGTTTCTCGTACACCGCCTGAGTGCCACGTAGGTAGAGCAGGTTGAACCACTTCACACCGTCGCTGGGGAGCAATGTTTCGTCCAGACCTTGCATGACCTGTATCACTGCCTCGATGGTGGAAAGAGAGGGCGTGTCGCGCAGTAGTGCGAGGATGATTTGACCGCGTTGTGGATCTTCGTTCATCGTTGTATGATTCCTCTTTTGATGTCTACTTTAATCGTACTTATATGAACGGTATCTTGTAAGGTTTTTTGCTT
>JAFAXQ010000164.1 GCA_019240835.1 Ktedonobacteraceae bacterium | reverse complement strand
TGCTGGCCTTAAAGGTGCAGAGATAGCAGCATCTCAAGGTCTTTCCTTCTGCTTCGCACAATTTTTTCAGAAGCGAGAGCTGCCACAAGCGATGGAAATTTATCGTCAACAGTTTTGTCCCTCGCAATCGCTTTATCAAGCCCGAGCTAGCTTGGCTGTACGCGTCATTTGTGCTGACACTGAGAAGGAAGCTCAACGTCTGGCCTCGAGCTTCTGGCAACTCGTTTTAGCTTTTCAGGGTAGCACTCAACTGCATATATCTCCTGAGGGACTTTTGCGTATTCCTCTTGCAGAAGAAGTTGAAAATTATGTATATAGTGAACGAGATTATCAGTTTATGCGTGAGAATGAGCTCATGATGATTGCCGGTAATCCTACACAAGTAAAGGAGAGGCTTATAGAACTCGCACAGCTCTATGGAGTTGATGAACTTATAGTTCTTACTATTTGTCCTGATATGAATGCACGTCTTCACTCTTACCAACTATTAGCTCAGGCTTTTGGGCTTCAATCAGAGACAGATAAATTGGCTAGAAGAGGGAACCGATGAGAAAACACGTGACAAAAGGGTACTGAGATGCTCTCTGTAATAGAGCAATTTGGTATCGTCATTATGTGATATAATAGCGATCAGATAATACCTTTGTATCAATATAAGTACTCTTGTTTGCAGCTTCTTGCTAGAAAAGTAATGTTATGTACCTCCATCGCATACGGTGCCGAGAGCTAGTACTTTCTACATATGCTGCACTGATGATTTTTGCTGCAGTCGTTCTCGTAGCTTTCACACTTCCTACGCGCTCGGCGCAAGCTGCGTCATCGTATGTTGACGTGACTACACTGAACAGTGGAATCAATTCAGCTTCGCTCCATATGCTAACGCAAGCTATAGATACAGCAGAACACGATGGAGCGCAAGCCCTCGTGGTCGAAGTCGATACACCGGGTGGCGATTTGCAATCGATGAATGCTATGGTTCGCAAAGAGCTAACCAGCAGTGTGCCGATTATTGCATACGTTTCACCGGGTGGTGCTCAGGCTGCCTCTGCGGGAGCTTTTGTAACACTTGCTGCTCATGTGGCCGCTATGGCACCTACCACGCGCATCGGAGCCTCCAGTCCTGTCACTGGCTCTGGCGGTGATATTGGTAGGACGCTGAAAGCGAAGATTGAGAATGATCTAGTGGCCGCCATGACTGGTATACAAGCTCGCTACGGACGCAATGTCACATTAGCAAAGACCATGATTACCGATGCCAGTTCCTATGATGACACGACGGCGGTGCAGGAGCATATCGTTGATCTGAG
Organism: Ktedonobacteraceae bacterium; assembly: GCA_019240835.1. Classification (GTDB taxonomy): domain Bacteria; phylum Chloroflexota; class Ktedonobacteria; order Ktedonobacterales; family Ktedonobacteraceae; genus JAFATZ01. The sequence continues at coordinate 2,695 of JAFAXQ010000164.1, read as the reverse complement.
CGCGGCTAACTTGAGCGAATTATTGCAGAAGGTGCAGGGCAGGAGAGTCAAGCTCGACTCGGGACGTATAGTGACACTGCAAACGGCAGATGTAGCCGCACATACACTCCAGGCAAATGGCCTAGATAGCTTCTCCTTATTCCTGCTCGACCCCAATGTCACCTTCTTACTCTTTGTCGTGGCCAAGATGGGCATCTATCTTGAAATCTCACATCCCGGTGCCATTCTGCCTGGTGTTGTTGGTGCTATTGCGCTTGTGCTCTTTCTCTTTGCCATTGGCTCTCTCGCTCCTAACTGGGCTGGATTGCTGCTCATGGTAGTAGCATTCGTACTGCTCGTGCTAGACCTGCGACTGCCAACGCATGGTGTGTTAAGCCTAGGAACTGTGATTGCCCTCATTCTTGGCGCGCTGCTTTTCTTCAATAGTGGCGGTCCCTATGCTGGGCCTCAAGTCAGTCCCCTGGTTGTCTCCATCGTAAGCGGTGTAATAGGTCTCATCGGGCTGACACTGGTGACTTTTGGAGTGCGAGCAGGGCGGCGACACGTGACGAACGGAGTGGAGGGGATGGTAGGCGCAAACGTAGTTGCCCTGACCGTGCTAAGTCCCGAAGGGCGTGTCAGTTACGGTGGTGAGAATTGGGCCGCTGTGCTTGATGCTCCCACAACTTTTGCCGATGTGGGTACCAAGCTGCAGATCGTCTCTGTGGAAGGACTTCGTCTGCGCGTTCGCCCTCTGAATGCTTTCTGGCGAAGTAACAAGACTTCGCTACTTTTCTTTAAATAGGTGTGGGCATTGTTTTTCCTAAAAAGGAGAATTTTCATGGATGGGCTTCTATCACTAGTAATATGGGCCATTGTCCTTTTAATCGTGTTTGTAGTAATCTCTGGTCTGCGTGTTGTGCAGCAGTATGAGCGTGGAGTCATCTTTGTGCTTGGTCGTTTGACTGGCGCGCAAGGTCCGGGACTCTTCTGGATCCCTCCCTTCGTCTCTCGTATGATCAAGGTTGACTTGCGTATCGTTACGCTTACCGTTCCTCCACAGGAAGTCATTACACGCGATAACGTCACAATCAAAGTAACGGCAGTAGTCTACTTCTATGTGGTCGACCCCGCTACGGCAGTAGTCAATGTAGTGAACTTTATGCAGGCGACAACCCAGATCGGTCAGACGACATTGCGTAACGTGCTCGGTCAATCAGAATTGGACGAGCTGCTAGCGCAGCGCAACAAGATTAATCACGAATTGCAGACGATTATCGACGAGCACACTGAGCGCTGGGGTGTCAAGGTAACGGCGGTGGAGATCAAGGATATCGAACTGCCCGCGACAATGCAGCGTGCTATGGCCAAACAGGCCGAGGCCGAGCGTGAGAAGCGAGCGAAGATTATCCATGCGGAAGGTGAGCTGCAAGCTTCAACGCAATTGGCACAAGCGGCCGGTGTTATTGGCTCACAGCCCAGTGCGTTGCAGTTGCGCTACTTACAAACGCTTACCGAGATTGCTGCTGAGAAGAACTCGACGATTATATTCCCTCTACCTATTGACTTGGTTCAGCCAATGATAGAGATGATGCAGCGTCACGCAGAGGCTCCGATGCAGGAGCAGGTTGGTAGACCGCATGTGACCTATTCTGCTCCCCGCACAGACCCGGTCTCCCCGGCTCTGGTCGGGTAGTAGTAGCTCGCTATCCTTTGTGAGTGAATGTTGGTGCAGTGAGCGGCTTTCCCGTCTACCGCACCAACGCTCACTCAGACTGTGTGATTCTCACTTTGTTTTCTGCGCAAGTACTCAGCGCAGTTGCGATACGTCTCCTCTGAAATCAGTCCTGTGGACATGTAGTGGTTGAGCATGACGTCGAGTGTTAAAATGCTTATCAAATTATATCCTCGATGCCGCAAACGCTCTACGGCCCCATGTTCGCGGTCGATCAGGACAATGACATCCTTCACCTTCAAACCATTTTCTTCAAGCATCGCAGCAGTTTCTAGAATACTACTGCCCCTGGTGATAAGATCATCAATGATGAGCGCGGTGTCGCTTTCGTGGAAGTGTCCCTCTATGCCGTGTTTGCCCGTGCCTTCTGGACGGATACGTGCATAGATCATGGGAATGTTTGTTTCTAAAGAGTACGCCGTTGCCAGCAATAGGCCCCCCACAGGAACGCCAGCAACGATAGTGAAGGGATGAACACGGGGACGACGTAGTGATTGTGCTAGGTTGATTTCTTGTTGCATAAGTTTACTGGCAACACGCAATGCTGTTGGGTTACTAATCAACACTTTGGGATTGATGAAAACGGGTGAGCATACGGCAGACTCGCTTACAGTGAAGTTCCCAAACTGCACGGCCCCAAGATCGAACAGTATTTGTGCCAGCCACAGATTGTCCAGGGACTGCTCTTTTGCCACCTCTCACATCCTTTCTCTGCGAAGAATGTCTTATTTTCCTAGTATACGACACTGGTGTTTGAAAATATAGGGTTTCACTGATTTTTCTAGCGTTCTATGACAGGATTGTGGGTCTGAAAAACCATTCTTGGTGAAACTTGCTTCTATGCTTCTTCCTCCTTTGTTGTGATCAGTGGTAGGTGTTGCGCCTCCATTTCGGCGAGGAACTGGTTGATAATTTTGGAAGACGGCTTTTGTATATCTCTGAGCACATACCCTTTTCTCTTGCCTTCTTCCAGGGAGACGA
>JAFAXQ010000104.1 GCA_019240835.1 Ktedonobacteraceae bacterium | reverse complement strand
CAAAGTCTTCTCGGTCGGTGGCTAATTCGCAGGCAAGTTGTTGAGCCTGTGAAGCGAGACTCGCTGCCGATTGCTGCAATGGCCCAGGCTGTCGAGCGAGTAGTGCGGTTTGCTCACAATACAGGGGCAGGAGAGCCTCGACCTCGTGTGGCTTACCACTAAAGTACAAATCCTGGCAAGCAGCAATTCCACGAGCATAGATGGCCAGCAAATCATCAGCCCATAGCCTCGTCCAAAGAGACGGGTCTATCTGTCCAGTAGATGATGTGACAAGCAGTCCACTCACAAAACCTGCTATTGTTTTATTAGCCTGGCGTTTGTTCACTTCCTGGTTCCCTGTTTCTGATAACCCTACTTCTTCGTCTCCTCGCTTTAATGGGTCAGTGACTGTGTTAGCTTGGTCCCTAGCTGGAGGTACCCCATCTGATGCGTAGCTACTAGTCTGAGGCGATGTGTTGTTGAAGAAGCCCAATTCCTCTGGGGGCATGCCGAAGAAGACACATAAGTAGTCAAGCGTAGACAAGTGCGGTTTGTGGGTCCCAGCTTCTAAGCGTCTATATGTTTTCTCACTTATGTTTATCTTGCTACATATGTACTCTATGGTCCAGTGTTTTTGTAATCTCGCCCGTAATAACTTTTCGTTTGCCACCTCAGAGTCTCCCCTGTGTTGATTGTAGACGTAATGAGGTAGGAAGTCAAGTAGGTAATGGGACGTATTACACCCTTATGTCTCGCAATGTCCGCGGACCGCCTGTTGAGAATGTTCCGCAATGGTTGAAAATGGGCTTCTCATAATCATTTGTGTATGTCATACTTCTTATGGATTGAGAGGTAATAGATACTAATAGAAGTATATGAACCATATATTTCAACACGTTCAGGAAGGCAGGTGCTATATGGGACTATTTCACTTCTTGAGGCGTAAAAAACAACATCTCCCTTTCTCTTGGGAACCCACCATGCCTGTACTCACTACCCCATCCGATGAGGTGGGCGTAGATGCCCGACGCAGACGCCCAGATGTGCCTTATTTGCTGCCCTATGACGAGCAAGAACGCCAGAGGCTCGACTTTCAACATTTTCTCTTGCGCCTCGTCTTGTCGGGCAATTGCTTTGCCCCGGTGCATGATCTGTTGTGTAGAGGAGGCAACGTGCTTGATGTGGGATGTGGGACCGGCAAATGGGGCCAGGAACTAGCCACAGCCTACCCAAAGGCACACGTCGCGGGCTTCGATGTAGAGGACATGCAGCGTACCGCCTCCCCTCTGCTCAACTATCAATTCTATCAAGGAAATATCCTCAATGGGTTACCCTTCGCGTCTCACACGTTTGACTATGTGCATCAACGGTTGCTTGTGGCTGGCATTCCTCTAGACACATGGCCCTGGGTGGTTGCAGAACTGCGAAGGGTGACACGGCCTGGCGGCTGGATTGAACTCGTCGAAATGGGCACGACCTTTCACCACGTGGGACCAGCTACCCAGCAATGGATAGCATGGTGGAGGGCCATTTCTGCCTTACGCGGGATAGATGCCTCAAAGATGTCGCAGATTGGCCTGCTGCTCAAGCAGGCTGGACTCTGGAATATTCGAGCCGAGACCAAGACGCTTCCTGTGGGCAGTTGGGGTGGGCGCATCGGCAAGTTGCTGGCCCAAGACATGCTCTCAGGCTGGCCACGCACGAGGCCGCTGGCCCAGACGTGGCTGGGTGTTCCTGCTGAAGCGTTTGAGCGGGTCATGAGCCAGCTTGAGACGGAATGGAACAGCTATCACACGAGCTATGAACTGTACCTTGCCTGTGGGCAAGTAGGCTCTCATGAATGAAAGATGCAGAGGAAAAGAGATGCAGAAACAAGGTGCTTCATTGATCCCAACCACCATCGTCAACGTGCCATTATCGCAGGAGGAACAATACTGCATTGAGCGTATTCTGTGCTTGTACGAGGACGTGATACGACAGACGTTGCCCCCTTCGCTGCTACGGGGGGAGATCCTGACAACGCTGACCGATGCGCGCGAAAGCTTGGCTTTGCTAGGGAGCATGCAGGAGGGTTCGGCATACCCCTTCACATACTGAACCTGCTCTGGACTCAACTGTTTGACTGCCATCACTTGCTCCGCTAGCAGCTCATACTCTTGGCATATCTCGGCTATTAACATGCCACTCTCAAGGTGTCCAATGATGCGGTCGACAAAGACACGCGTCCCTTCAGTGATTGGTCGTCCACTGTTGATAGCCGCGTCCTGTACAATTCCTGGTAAATTGAGCCAAACTTCGATCAATTTTGAGGAAACATGGAAAATCGGCGTCAATTATGGGAATCGACGATTCGTTGCCTGGCAATGTCGCTCCCCATCTCGTGTCCTTTGACTGAGCATTGTCAATGAAATTTCTCTGGCTCAGGCTGACCGTGGGCGCAAACCACATGCGCGAGCCTGAGCCACTCTTGTGCGTGCCAGCTTAGCCTCGTTCGATCGCACGCTCAACCGCGCTGGGTAGGCGCGTCTCAAAGTCCAGGATGCCAACCCAGTCTGGATGAATGAAAATGCGCGTCATGCGAGGATAGAGGTGAGCTGCTTCCTTGAGCAAAGCCTCTGCGTCTTGCTCACTCATCGTCCGGTGAATTATTGCCGTATACTCCGGTGCGATGCCCTCAACCGTGTCGGCACGGACCGTCCCACGAATGAGGAGGATCTTGGAGGCCGCAAAGTCACGGTTGATACTCACAGCTACCTTTGAGCCATTCGTGAGCACCTTTGTTTTGGGGGCATCCGTCGCTGTCGCCATCACGATCTCTTCTCCGTTCCAGTAGAACCCGATGGGTACGACGCGAGGCGTACCGTCGCGCCAGTTGTAGGCCAGATGGGCAGGACCCTTTGACTGCAACAATTGCTGAGCAATCGGATCTTGAAGCAGGCCAACGTCTCCTTGCTTAGTAGACATTACATTCTCCTTCTGTGTCTGTCCTTCTCTTACAGATCATATTCTCCTTGCAATTTACAAGTAGGTATATTCTCTTCTTCCAACAGCGTGAGGGACAATCGGCAATGCTGGAAGAAGCTCTTGGACAAGTGGTGTTTCTCACTCGTTCTCTCACGCGAGATCCCGCAAAAAGCGTTACAGAACTCACCAATTTACAAGACATCGACGGAGGAATACTAGGTCTAAAGCGATGTTGCGTAGATGATGAAGTGTCAATTCTCTGTTTCGCGCCGATTTCCCAACGTTTCCTTAAAATTGGTCGAAGTTTGGCCCAATTTACCAATTCCAGCGGAGATGCTCCGTACTCCTTGCAGTGTCATCTATTCTCTCCTTTTGTCTACTGAGTGTACCACATAGACAAGAGTACAGCTATGTATTTCTGAAACCTGGAGATCGTACCTGTCACGCTCATCTTCTTGCAGATAATTTGCGTTACCTCTTTTTCCTTCTCAAAAAGAATAGACTCTCAACAGAAAAAAGGAGATTTTTGCAAGAGAGAACGGTGGGGCAAGAGAGGAAAGGTGCTGTGGGTGGGCACACCCAGGCATGGAATTGCGCGAGTGTGCCCGAAGAGTAAGGACTAACTAGCCGATGCGGCCCATGCCGAAGCGCGTGCTGGTGGCACTCGGTACGCCGTTCGTCCAGTCGATTTCTACCATCTGGCGCGTGTTCTGCAGAGGTGGAAGGGTCATCACTACGCGCAGTGTGTGGGTGTCTACGACATCTCCCGTATCGCCGACGTACACATAGCGACCGGAGAGGTCATTCAATACCCAGCCCTCTCGTTCACAATAGGTCTGGCAGGGATTTTCTTGCCCTCTAAGCGAGGTGAGTGGCACAGTAGCGACGAATGTGGGTTGTGAAGCGGGCAGCCCACTCACAGCGTAGACTTCGAGCTGGTCGAGGGGGGCGTCTATGACATAGACCCGCTTCTCATCGGGCGAGAGCGAGATACCGTGGCTGGGTGCGGTGCTGGCTGTCCAGAAACACGAGCCACTGAATTTGACGCTAGAGAGCACATTTCCTGCAGTGAGACTGAGTGCTTGGAAGCCGCAGGTGTTGGACGAGGTGGTGAACATGAGCGTGTGCTTGCCATTGACGGTGAAAGGGCGCACTCCATTGATGGTTGGGCCTGCATTCAGCGTTACCTGGTTGCTAGCTGGATTTAGCACATGGACGTAGTTATAATTGCTGCCAGTATAGCCCGTCAGGTAGACTTGCGTACCGTCCAACGAGACAAGTGTATTGTGGCCGTTGGTGCCTGTCTTGATTGAGCCGATGACATTGCCGTTGCCAGCATCAAGGATCGCGGTTGTGCCACTTGAGGAGTCGGCACCTTGGGACATATAGATCTTGGAGCCGTCAGGGGTGACGGCAAGCTGGTCTACACCAAATGGGTAGGTGACGTTCCATGCCACTCTATCATGCACCAAGTCATAGGCTAGCAAGTAACCGTGGCCTCCACCACAATCAGTGTTGCCACAAGAGCTAACGTAGAGCAAGCCCCTGCTGGGTGATACCGCTATTCCGCGCTTGCCTTGCTCTGGAATGGAGAATTGTTTCACCAGCGCATGGTGGTTGTCAATGTCATAGACGTAGACCTTGCCATCGTCGATCACGTAGAGCCAGTGCGCCGTAGCATTGCTACTCGGCTTGGCATGGAACCCACCCGAGGCGACCACGACGTTGACCTTCTCCCGAGTTGCCGACGCTCGAAATACTCCGCTGAGCATAAATGCACCCGCCAGTGCAACAAGAGCAAAGGGCAAAAATACGATGTATGCCTTGGAAGAACGGAAATAAAAACGCATACAGATGCCTCCCTTTCTAAAACTGTGATACTGTCGAAAAATATTATTTCAGCAATACCTAGTAAGGTTTAGTTCTTAGTATGTGAAAGATTTGTGCACGTAATTGCTTTTTTAGTATAAAAGCACACAATGCATGTGGGGAGAGCAAGTTAGTTGTGATTCAGTAAAGATTTGGTGTAGGGTTTTCAGGCCACAGCCTATCTTTGCTTCCTATACACGGGTAAGGGTCTTTTTTTTGCGCACAAGCTCGGTGGGGTCCAATTCATTGTACCCTCGTGGGCCATACACAGGGCACGATAAATCGGGTCCCTACCGATGTGGATTCCCTCTGCAAGCCACGTCAGGCACCATATATCACTGGCCACCCTTTGCAATCCCGCTTCTACGGGAGGCGTGGGAAGCGCGAAAAGTCAGGCTTGCGCTTCTCCAGGAAGGCGTTCTTTCCTTCCTGACCCTCTTCGGTCATGTAGAAGAGCATGGTGGCGTCGCCTGCCAATTCCTGAATACCGGCAAGGCCATCGGTGTCAGCATTGAAAGCTGCTTTGAGGAAGCGGATGGCAATGGGGCTTTTCTCTAGAATCTCTCTGGCCCACTTGACTGTCTCTTCTTCCAACTGCTGCAAGGGTACTACGGTGTTAACCAGACCCATATCAAATGCCTCGTGAGCGCTATACTGACGACAGAGGTACCAGATTTCGCGTGCCTTCTTGTGGCCGACGACGCGTGCCATGTAGGTAGCGCCCCAGCCAGCGTCAAAGCTGCCCACACGCGGGCCTGTCTGTCCGAAACGAGCATTATCGGCGGCGACGGTCAGGTCGCAGAGCAGATGTAGCACGTGACCACCACCGATGGCATAGCCTGCTACCATAGCGATAACAGGCTTGGGTAGGTACTTGATCACCTTTTGCAGGTCAAGCGCGTTCAAGCGTGGCACGCCGTCTTTGCCAACGTAGCCCCCGTGACCACGCACACGTTGATCTCCACCAGAGCAGAAAGCTTTGTCGCCTGCACCTGTGAGGATAACCACACCGACCTGTGGGTCTTCTCGGCATATAGTGAAGGCGTCGATCAGTTCGGTGAGCGTTTCTGGGCGAAAGGCGTTGCGCACCTCCGGACGGTTGATAGTGATCTTGGCGATGCCCTCGGCCTTCTCAAAGATGATGTCTGTGTAGTCGCGGACTTTTTCCCATGCTATAGACATAAAATAGTTACCCCTTTGCTAAACAAAAGTTTATTACTAGTTGGTCAAATTGCTCTGGTTGTTCGAGATGAACGGTGTGGCCAGC
>JAFAXQ010000031.1 GCA_019240835.1 Ktedonobacteraceae bacterium | reverse complement strand
TGGCTCAAGCAGAAGCGTAAAGGCATATCCCCTGCCGCCGCTACCGTCACGATTAGCGTACCTAAACGTGGCGACAAACTACGCCTTATCGAGATGGTCAAACAGAATGCGCAAGAGGTGTTGGAGCAACAGCGTATTAAGTGGCTCACTGACAGTCAGAAGACGCAGTTCGCTTTAGAAGATCTGCAAGAGGCACTCAATCTTGCCACACCACCTCAGCGTATCGAGTGCTATGACATTTCCAACACGCAAGGTTCCAACTCGGTGGGGGCAATGGCAGTATTCGAGGCCGGACGTCCCAAGCCAAGTGAATATCGGCGCTTCAAGATCAAGAGCGTTGAGGGAGCAAACGATTTCGCCAGCCACCAGGAGGTGCTTCGTCGCCGCTTCCGCAAAGCAACGGCGTCCACAATGGCCCAAGTGGCAGAAGGGACTATCGTGGTTGAGGATCAGCTTGAGGCGGCAGGTCTTGAAGAGCCTGATAAAAAAGATGGTCAGCAGCTCCAGCATGATTGGGCTTTACCTGATCTGATTATCATAGATGGCGGCAAAGGCCAGCTCAGTGCTGCAATGGAAGTCATGCAAGAGCTGCACCTGGATATTCCCACGATAGGACTGGTCAAGCAAGACCATACACAATCGAGCTACCAGGAAGAAATCTATATCCCAGGCTCACCCGAACCGATCATCTTGCCGCGCTCTTCGCAAGGGTTATACCTGCTACAGCGTATTCGTGACGAGGCGCACCGCTTCAGCATTACCTATCATCGCAAGCTACGCTCTGACCGCACTTTTAAGTCAATCCTTGACGAGATACCGGGCATCGGTCCGAAGCGTAAACAGGCATTGATGAAGCATTTCGGCTCAGTTAAGGCTATTAGCGCCGCCAGTATTGATGAACTGGCGGTCCTAGATGGCATGAATCGTGACGCTGCAGAAAAGATCAAAGAGTACATTGGGCGCGTGGAATAGATGGGGAATAAAACGCTGCTTCTGCTACGTTTTTAAACAAAAAGGGTTCTCTCGCCAAGTTTCTGATTAAGAGGTGATTGGGTTCTATGCCAATGTATGAGTATCTCTGTAATACGTGCCATCACAATTTCGAGGTGTGGCAAAAGATGACTGATGAAACTTTAACCGTATGTCCCGAATGTGGTGAGCACATTCACCGTGTCCTCTATCCCGCTGGTATCGTTTTCAAAGGCTCTGGTTTCTACAAGACCGATCATGGTCATGGTTCTTTCTCCCCTGCCAATAGTGACGCCAATAAAAAGAGCGAAAAGACCGAGGGTACCGCCACTGAGAGCAAAACCGAAAGTAAGTCGGGCGAGAGCAAAGCCGAGAGTAAGCCGACAGAGAGCAAATCCTCAGAGGCGAAGACGGTGAAAGAGAGCAAAGTGGCTGCTAGTGCTAGCAAGGACTAACTGCGTCAGCATGGCGAACCCCTTGCGGTCGCTATGTTCCTCACATATAGCGCGCCTTGCCCTTTCTGGTTGCTCCGTTGTCCCCTGTAGAAACCAACAGGTCCTGCCTGTATAGTCACTGCTGTAAAAACTAGCGAAAATGGCGGTGTCACACGCTCCGCTTAGGGCTATACTTACAACTATGCAGCAGAGCCTGCAAGTATGGCATCTACGACTGGAACACGTTGACTGTGGAACCCTACGTGTTCCAGAGATGCCCCACAACATCAAGAAGGAGGAACAACCGTGAGCCAGTGGGCCTATAAAGTTGTCTACATCGACTATCGGGGTCATATATCGTGCGAAGGTGTTAAGACGATGATGGCCAACGAGCGGCACAGTACCTTTGCCCGCCGCTATATGAACACTCTGGGCCGTGAGGGCTGGGAACTAGTTGGCATTCAGCCGCTTACTTCGATCACTGCCTACTACATCTTCAAGCGTCCGGCGCAAGAGAGCGACTACGCTGAGCCTGCACCTGCACAAGAAGCACAACAGGCGAATCCCCCAATAGAGACGGCGTGAATTTAGTGTTCGAGCAATTCACGCTGTACCGCTAGCGGCGTAGCGCGAATTGCTCGAACATAGTCTCCCACACTTCCTGATTTTCCAGTCGTTCTTGGGGACTAGCAATGCGCCCATTAACGGACTCAAAGATGCGACTGAGCATATGCTGTAACACCCCAGAAGCCTCATCGTAGAAAACTGCCGCTTTCTGCATGTCGCCCCCGAGCACTTTATTGCACAGAGCTGTAAAGCTTTCGACATCGATACGATTGTGCTCAACGCGAAACTGGTAGTTACCCATATGCGAGACTCCCTCATTGATGAGCAGTGTTTGTAGTGTGTTAGGATCTAGTTCCGTCTCATTCTTACGGCAAGCCTCGGCCAGCGACTCCATCGTCCAGTTGACGAATTTTACCAGTGCAGGCAACTGCTCCATGGGCGTATGGTGTTTATCCCATTCTACTTCCATACGCTCAAGCAGATTAAATAGCTCAAAATTTTCAAGACGCAGGCGCTCAGTAGGATCGGACCGTCGGCTGCGGTCATACTGTCTATGGCCATTGTGCTGAGTAGCAGGCTCTTGAACGAGGCACAGAAACTGCTGCTGTACCAGTTTGGCAAGGTCGCGTGCAACATCTAATTCAGGTCTGCGCAGACCTGTAGCAATACCTCGCACTCTGCGATATAGATTAATGCGTGTAATAAGCTCAATAGAGCGAAGATCAAAGTTCGTCGCCCGAGGGATGAACGGCGATAATTGCAGTGCCGTACGCATGCCTTGAGGAAGATGGATACGCAATTCTTCCCATTCATCGCTATAGCGTACAATCTCCATAGTGACGGGCGTGACCTCAATATCTAGGCAAGGGTCACCGTGGGGAAGAAGCTTCTCAATATGCGGGCTAGCAATAAACTGGTAGCTGGCATCTTGCCAGAGGGCCAACTCGCGTGCGGTCCACAATGCCTTTG
>JAFAXQ010000023.1 GCA_019240835.1 Ktedonobacteraceae bacterium | reverse complement strand
GAGGGCGGCCACTACGGACCCTTTGCGGTCCAGCAAGACGGAGAATGGGCGGGATGGCCCGAGGCTGGCCAAGTCATGCGCTACTTTCGCAAGCAGGCCAAACTGAGCGCTAAAGCGTTTGGCGTGCTCTACGGAAGAGCCGTCAACGCAGATGGCAGCCCCATCTGTGAAAGGTGGATTCTCGAAATGGAACTGGAAAACAAAGTCCCGATGGACATGAGCAAGCGCAAGGCCATAGCACGATTACTGGGTATCCCCCCGATGCTCTTGGGCCTTGCCGTCCTTGAGCACCTGGCGGTAGAGCAGCCACCACAGTGGGCACCAGCAGCCCTGGCAAGGGGACACACCGCGCTGCCAAAAGTGGGGCTGGATACCACCAAGTATCAAGACACCATCCGCACGTTGTCGTTACTCCACGTCACCAGCCATGCCCAAAGCTCGCTGAGCCAACTACACGCTGACATTGGGGACCTGGAGCGCCTTGAACGACAAGCACAAGGAGAGTTCCGTTCCCATGTGCAGGAACTCTTATTCGTCGATCAGTTCCTCACTGCACTGATCGTGAGAGATCAACGGGAGTTCAGCTTATCCTACTATCACGCTAATGAAGCAGTACGGGTCGCAAAGAGCATGAATGACCCTGACCTGATCGTCACTGCCCTGCGCATACGCGGGCGTACCCGCTTGGAGTGGGGCTTGTTTGGCACGATGGAACACGGCGTCTTCCAAATGCAGCACGATCAGCTCAGGGCAGCCATCCGTGATTTTGCAGAGGCCAGCCAGGTCTTCCCTGACGGAAAGAACGGTATGCATCCTCAATCACTAGGACCGATCTTAACATCTCTGAGTCGTGCCCAAGCCGCACTTGCCGTCAGCAAGGGAAGAAGCGTCCCTGCCTCGGTGCTGCTCGCCCTAGACGATGTAGCCGATACCGTAGACCGTCAGAGCATTGATGACCTCTATACGCGCATGTTAGTCATAGGCAGACGAAGCAACTGGCACCAAGGGGAATATCTGACCACCAGAGCAACAGCCTTTATGACAGCAGGGTTACCAGGACAAGCGTTACGAGAATTCAATGCCTTTGAAAGCCTGGCAGAAAAGACATATGGACGAGATGAAACCCGCCAATTCGTCTGGCTAGACATCCTGAAAGCGAATGCCTTCATGGGACTAGGAGAGTTTCGCACCGCAACTCGATACACAAGACGGGCATTACTAGCATGTCAAGATATCAACTCCGTGACCAACATGGCGATTATCACTGACATCTATGGACGCTTGCTCACCAGTTCCCATAAGGCGTCCGGTGAGGTGCAAGAGCTAGGCGAGATGTTGAAGGAGTCATCTCAAGCTACACAGTGAAAGAGTTTCACACCGTACAATAAAACCGTAACTAAACGTCGTACAGTTCAAAAAGAGAGGATATACTATGCCATTTCAACTTCCAGATCCATCAACGCCATTTGGGGAACGAGTCGCTCGTCGACTGCGTGACGAACATCTCATCTGGCTCACAACCGTTGATACCAAGGGAACACCGCAACCGACTCCCGTCTGGTTTCTCTGGGACGAAGCTACGTCGACTTTTCTCATTTATAGTCTGACAGATGCCAAACGCCTAGCACATCTGCAACAGAACCCTAGGGTTGCCCTCAATTTTGACGGGAATGGGTCCGGCGGTGACATCATTGTCATTACTGGCCGAGCACAGATTAGTTCCGATGATCCTCCTGCTAATCACTCACCTGCCTACATGAAAAAATATGGTGCTGCCATTCCCAGAATCGGTTCTACGCCAGAACGGTTCGCCGCGCACTATGCAGTGGTCCTACGCATCCGTCCCACAGCGATTCGTGGTCATTAAATACAGCCGGAGCTAGGGGAGATATCGAAGGAGTCCTCTAATGAGCGCACTGAGCCTGCTACGATCACTCAATCGCGACCAACGCAACATATTTTTAGCCAGCTTTCTTGGCTGGACGCTTGACGCCTTCGATTTCTTCCTGGTGACTTTCGTTGTACTCGCCATCGCTAAAGACTTTGGTCAAAGCACGGTCGCCGTTACGCTGGCCATCACTATCACACTCTTGATGCGCCCTATCGGAGCACTCATTTTCGGCATGTTGGCCGAGCGTTACGGTCGCCGTCTTCCTTTGATGATTGACATTCTTTTCTACTCGCTGATGGAACTGCTTACGGCCTTCTCTCCCAACTTTACTATATTTTTTATCCTACGTGCTCTCTTCGGAATCGGTATGGGCGGTGAATGGGGCATCGGAGCGTCACTGGCGATGGAGTCACTGCCCACCGAAGCACGTGGGCTATTCTCTGGCATCTTGCAACAAGGCTACGCCTGCGGCTATCTGCTCGCCGCTGTTGTTTTCTCCCTCGTCTTCCCACACTTCGGCTGGCGTGGCATGTTCTTTATAGGTACATTACCTGCATTGCTTGTCTTGTTTATTCGCCTGCGCGTCCCCGAGTCTCCTGTCTGGCAACAGCAGCATGCCCAACGTGCGCAAACCGGTACCAGCGCGTGGCAGGGCATAGCAACGGCCATCGGCAAACACAGTGTACTTTTCGTCTACGTGATTCTGCTTATGACGGCTTTTAATTTCATGTCACATGGCACGCAGGATCTGTACCCCACCTTTGTGCAGAAGCAATTGCACTTCAGCGTCGCAGCGACAAGCTCCATCTCCATCATCGCCAACATTGGGGCTATCATTGGTGGAACTATCTTTGGCTATCACTCGCAACGTTGGGGCAGACGCAGAGCTATCAGTATCGCCGCATTGCTCGGCCTGCTCATGATTCCGCTCTGGACAGGCTTCTTGACACTTCCTGGTGTTCCTCTCTTCCTGACGCTAGCACTAGGGGCATTTCTGCTTCAGTTCATGGTGCAGGGAGCCTGGGGCGTTATCCCCGTCCACCTCAACGAGCTTTCACCAAGCGACGTACGTGGCACATTTCCGGGCTTCGCCTATCAGATAGGCAACGTAGCCCCGGCCTTTGCCGTCACACTTGCCGCCGCCTTCGCAGAAAGTCTCGGTACGCACAAAGCTCCCAATTATGCCCTAGCGCAAGCTATTCTCACCGCTATCTATTTCATCGCTGTCATCTTCCTTACGGCTATCGGTCGTGAAGCCAGAGGCATCGAGTTCACGGCGAGAAGTGAGGCAAAGCCCGTCTTTACGAAGAGGACTATGAATTGAGAAGTAGGCGTACTATTTCACCCCTTGGGAGCGACGGTGACCTCAATCTCATCATAGTGCTTCAGCCTGTAAACAATTGTCGAGATGGCCCAACTTGCCAGGAACAGGCCCACGATGACAACGCCAACTAGACCAAAGTTGCTGTTCAGATTGCCAACTTGATCCCAGAAGGGGCCGCTCAGGTGCAATTCGGTTGCGAGAATACTCAGCGCTTCGAGGCCGCCAACGACCAAGGCCACGACGACCGAGATGAGGGTGATGTTCAGATTGTAGTATAGTTTGCGGATGGGTTTCACGAAGGCCCAGCCATACGCTCCCAGCATCAAAATGCTATCGGTGGTGTCCATCAGCGTCATCCCGGCTGTGAACAACGCTGGGAAGATCAGGATAGCCAGGACAGGAATGCCTTGACCCGCAGTAGTGGCAGCGATGCCCAGCAGTCCAACTTCGGTAGCGGTATCGAACCCCAGGCCGAAGAGTAGGCCGATAGGATACATCTTCCAACTGTGGTCAGTCGCCTTGAGCAAAGGACGGAAGAAGCGACCCATCAGTCCACGCTTATTCAACGACTCATCCAAGCTCATATCATTATACTGTCCACCACGTCTCACTTCGCGAAACGTTCTGTAGATATCTACGAGGATGACGAGATTAATGGCGGCGATGACAAACAGGAAGAGGGCAGAGACGGTCGTGCCGATCAGCCCACCAATATTTTTGAGTGTATCAAAGTTTTGTACGGCAACGGCGGCTGCAGCAATGAGAACCGTCAATGCCACCACGATAGTAGAATGGCCAAGCGAGAAGAAGAAACCGACGCCCACTGGCCGTTTCCCCTCCTGCATCAGCTTGCGCGTGACATTATCAATGGCCGAGATATGGTCTGCATCGAACGCATGACGCAGGCCAAATGTATAGGCCGTGAGCGCTAGCAGCAACAGGGCGGGAGTTTTTGCAAAGAAGATGAGGGCAAGCAGCCAGGCCAGGATGTTATAGCCTAGCAGAACGGCGTACAGGGTGATGACTCTGCGGCGTACCTCGGGCGAACTTCTGCTGAACACGCGTGTGAGCGCCGAGAGACCGAAGTTACTACTCATTGAGTCCTCCTACGAGTGACAGAGACGTCTGCAAAAAGATGATGGATAGAAAACCCTCTGCTACGAACACATGCGAAGAAAAGCTACTGCTACAAACATTAATCTAATAGTGTATTGTTTCTGCTAATATTTTGCAGCAAAATGGAGATAAAGTCAAGGGAAGCAAGCAGCTTATTTGATGCCGTCGAAAAGGGGGACCGATCAAGTCGTTAGAGGTAGCGCTCGATCTTGTTCAAGAGGATCTCAATGTCAAATGGTTTTGCCAGGAAATCATCAGCGCCTGCCCGCCGTGCTGTTTCCTCGGCACTAGGATGCGCCGAGAACATAATAATGGGGATGTGCTTGGTAGCTTCCTGGCTCTTGAGCTGTTTTGCAATCTCCCGTCCGTCCTTGCCCGAGAGCAATACATCTAGTAAAATGAGGTCGGGAAGCGCGTCATTCTTGAGCTTTTCCAGATATTCCCCCTTATCTGTGATCACCACGCTATACCCTTCCTCTTCTAAGATGACTTGAAGGAACTCCAAAATGTCTTGCTCATCGTCTACTATGAGGAGCCTTTTCTGCGTGCTTTCCATTACTTGCTCTGCACCCTTTGTCTTTCTTTTCTTGCCGCGAACTGCACTATTCGCTTTCTGAGAGCAGAGGAAGCGTGACAGAAAAGGTCGCTCCTTCCCCTTTGCTACTTTCTACCCATATATGGCCATGATGACGTGTGACGATTTCACTGGAGATCTACAGCCCCATTCCCAGTCCTGGATAGGTTCGTTCCTCGGGATCGGTGACCTGATAGAAGCGTTCAAAAATTTTCTGATGATAGGATGGGTCGATTCCGATACCGAAATCCTGCACACGCACAATAGCCTGATTCTCGTCTCGTGAGAGCTGCAGCACTACTTTGTCCGCGTGTGGAGAATATTTGATAGCGTTGGTAAGAAGGTTGATGAACACTTGAGCCAGTCGATCTCTATCTCCCAGGATGTGTCCACTTGTGCTTCCCTCTCTGAGAAGGTGATGAGTAGATGTAGCTGCCTGGACAGTTTCCACTGTTTCCTGAAGAAGCCCGTCTAAGTCAAAAGGCTCTACGTCAAAGGCGAGTTTGCCCGACTGCATCTTAGAAACATCCAACAAGTCATTAATGAGTTTGGTAAGCCTGATGAGTTGGGTATCCATACGAGCGAGATAATGTAACCCTTGCTCATCACCCTGCTTTGCCAACCTTCGTTGCAGTACGGTTGTAAAGCCCTTGAGACTCGTCACAGGCGTTTTGAGTTCGTGACTCGCTATACTTATGAATTCATCTTTGCGCCGCTCAGTCTGTACTCGATCCGTAATATCCCGAATGATGGTGATAACCACTGCCACCTCTCCATGCTCGTCAAACACCGGGCGTGACTTGACGAGTGACCAGCGCATAGGCTGATCAGTGACTGTATCGCGGTAGCCAATAGTGGCCTGTGCCTCCAATTCACCTTCGAATACTCGTCTGTGCGCGAGTCGAGCATGCGGGAATGGCTGTCCCTGCTCATCAATGATCTCATACTTGGCTACTATGGCAAGTGGAGATGCTTCCATCATGGCAGACCCCGAAGCATAGCCTGTCAACTGCCCCGCAGCATCATTGGCGTAGATGATCTGGCCCTCCTTATTGTAAACGACGATGCCATCGGCAACTCCTTGCAGGATAATATCCAGTTGGTCGCGGGCCTGCTTGACTTCTCGAAAGAGCCGAGCATTATCGAGAGCAACTCCTGCTCGGCGACCAACTTCTTCGGCCAGTGCTAGATCACGCTCGTCGTACCTTTTGCCCGATGCAGTGGCAACAAAGGAGACCACTCCAATAGTTCTTCCCCGTGCAATCAGCGGGACGCTCATTGCCGAGGTGAACCCGAGTTGCCGTAGTATAGTCAGTTCCTCCTCGCTCCTAGCCCCAGCCACGAGCATCTCGTCGGTAATTTCTGGATAGAGTTCCGCCTGGCCGCTACGCAAGACTTCGGGAGTGCCTGTTGACGCATCAGGATTGATAGGATACTTCTCCCGCAACGCTCTGGCCCATTGCACCTGCGCGGGGTCTTTGTGACCGACTTCAATGAGCTCAAAATGGCCCTTTGTATCCACCAGATCAACCGAAAACCAGTCGGCGAGCCGTGGAACGATCAAGCGAGAGATATTAGCAAGTGTCTCCTGGTAGTCGAGCGTGGAGGAGAGAACTTTGCTGACCTCCGCGAGGAGGCTTTGAGCTTCTTCGACACGCCAATACTCGGTCATATCGCGATAGATTGCCACTGCACCTGTAATTTGCCCATCACGGTCTCGTAAGGGAGCGCCAGTCACACTAGTGAGGATGTCTTCTCCCTCCAAAGAGGGAAACGTCACTTTAGCCGCATTGGCTGCTGCCAGCACCTCGCCGCTGAGAATACGCGCCGTCGGAAGCTGATCGTCAGAGAGTTGCTGACGTTGTGCATCAGCCGAACGCACTTGCTCAAGAGGCTGTGAGATACCGGGACGGCTTGTGCGTCGCAGCAGCAGACGACCTGTCGTGTTCATGCGGACAGTATGCCCCATCTGGTCATAGACATAAAGAGCTTCGGGTAGCGCTTCAAAGATGGCTTCCAGCTCAATGGCGCGTTCGGTCGCGTCCCGTTCAGCCATGCGTAAAGCTGTGAGGTCGTGGGTGATGGTGATGGCTCCCTCAACGGCTCCGTGCCCTGCCGAGCGTAAAGGCACTGCACTTACTGAGACGACCCGTTCAGCCTCTCCTCCTCCAGGAAAATAGCGTAGCTCAACCCCGCTGACCTGCTCACCTCGCAATGCACGAGCGAGCGGCATCTCGTTTAGCGGAAGGTGCTCGCTATTCGCGCCTCGTACGTCCAGGTGATCAAGTACCTGGGACAAGGAGAGATGCTGTTGCTCAAGAGGGACGATTTCGCGCGCAAGACGGTTGAAGTGTGTAGGTCTTCCTTGCCTATCATAAATCACGAGGCGATCTGGTAGAACCTCAATGATTGTTTCCAGGCGTTGGGAGAGAGCCTGCGCTGCCAGACGGGCTCGCTGCGTCTGGCTCGTTACAATAGCGATAGTAAGACCGACTACCAAGTAGAGCAGCACGTCTGCACCTGCTCCTGCCTGCTCTAGGGCGAACGAGAAGCTGGGGGGGAATACAAAGAACATCAGTGAGCATGCCCCAACCAGCGTTGCAACAATACTTGGCCCTGCTCCCCAGCCAAGTGCCACCAGCAGAATCACTAGGATGAGTGGACCTTCTGGAAAACGAAAGGAGCCCTGTGACTGATTTCAAAAACGTATACAAACATGTGCATTTTGAACTCATGCTCTAAAATAGAGCAAAGTTTAAGCATGAAAAACCATCCTTGTAGCTTTTCCTTCTCGGATGGTCTTCTTGAGGTCCTGAGATTGAAAACTTCTTCAATAGGGAGAGAAAACTTTCTCAACTTCCTCTCTCCCAAACTCATGGACTCGTGTACGATAAATTCCCATACAGGCACCTCATTCTTCTACTTTAATCTATTTTTGTGTTTTTTTCCATTTGTCTAGTCCCTGTTTGTATCCCATAACGAGAAATGAACCTGATTTCTCTATGTCTAAGACAAACCTTATTCTTTTGCCTCGTGTTCCCGATACTTGTTGCATTCCTGCATGTAGAGCTAATGCTATACCTGTAGGACTTTCGCTTGTTGCATAGCGTTTTGTGATGATACTACCTCGTTCTCCTCGTTCTGCTCGTTTTCTTGCGGTGCCGCGTATTAGGGTTAGTCTCTAGTGACTGCGGATATCCTCGCCAGCCTCTGGGTCTCCCGATATTCCTATTATGAGACATTCGATATGTTTACCAGGCTCGCATGTTTCTGTGGCTTCAGCGGGTATGTCCTTGCCTCTGATCTTCCCTTCCATAAATGCCTCAATGGTCTCATGTTTTAGAGGTAGAAGGCGTAAAAAAGCGACTAGTTTATTGTTATGTCTTACATGATAGTCCAGTTCAGGATTTACGGCTTTGCTATTTGTGGGCAGCGTTTTAGCTCTTTCCAAAGAGAAACGGGTACACAGAGTGATATCTGTGTACCCGCTACCTCGTTTGAAGCTTCCTTTTGGTTTGTTTCCTCGTTATGAATGCATACTTGTACTTTTGTAATATTTCTTGCGCTTCTGGACTGTTCATTTTAAGGATGTAGTTTTTGCTGCTTGTAGTAGATGGTACTTCAGTGAAGTGCATGTGTTTTAGTAGTCGAATACCGTCAACTGACTCACTGTTGGCATATAGGGTATCAATGGTGATACCTTTGTCGATGAGCTCTATAAAGATTGTGATTAAGCCGCCCATGAGTCTAGCACCGTATGCGCGCTTTTCGCTTCTGCTGATATTTGGTCTTGTTCTCATTGTAATGATGTAGATATGGAGCGGATTGCCTGGTTTGAACTCCTGAATTTCTTCTGGCTTTATATCTTTTACTAATCTTTCTTCGTCCAATACTTCTTGTACTCTTTCTGGTTTCAGTGGTAGGACTCCTGTAAAGCCGACTATGTTGTTGTTATGCTCAACAACATAATATAGGTCTGGATTTTTGTCCAGCCAGGCAAGGCGTGTTTCTAATGTAGCTGTGGTCTCCTGCCGTTGAGCACGTGGATGTGAACTTAGCCATATTTCCAGGCATATTGGTATATCTTCCTTGGTAGCCTTTCTAAAGGTTGTGTTGCCTTCGTCTCTAGTAGAAATGAACGCTTGTAAGTCTCTTGCTAGTTGTTCTACTTGGCTGCGTCGATAAACGCCCTGCTTTCTTCCTGGTGGGAAGATGCGTTCTAATGCTCCGTTGTCTACGTAGTTGTAGAGTTTGCCATCAGTTATTCCTAACATTTCCTTGACCTCTGATGCTGTCATGTAGGCTTTGGGTGGTGGACTTTGGGGCATTATAAAGCCATCCTTTCTTGAGTGGTTGCTTAGGTAACTTGCTTTAGTTGTTACCATTATACGCTAAAGTTATCTCTCTTGGCAAATTTTGCTTATCTCTTGACAGTGCTTATATGGTTATGTATAATCTTCTTAGAGCTAAAACTTAGTAGATTGTAATAACTTTGATAACTTTTGGTTTACTGCACCTGAACAAAGGAATACCCGACAACCGCGCCGGATGAGTAGGCTAGGGGCAAATCTACCGGCGGAGCTACGTCTACGTCCAGACCTGATACTGGTAGGGCTCCGATGGGCAGGCGAGAGACTGCAAAAGCCGCAGATGAAGCAAGGGCGTCGGGACGCCTAGCTTGTACACGTTTCGGAAGGGCGGCAGATGTATGAGAGGCGGGTATGAGCTGTGTGACATGGTGCTAGGAAGTGTTGGCCTTGCCATGAGGAATGCTTCCCATTGCTCGGCGAAAGGATCTACTTCGCTTTTTAGATAGACTCCGGTTTTTCTTCCTGGTGGTTTCACTTTCCTTTTGCGCGTCGGCTCAGAGGGGCTGAGGCTGTCGAGCGTCACTCCCTCTGAGCTTTGCACACGGGCAAAGCTTGTCGTAGCAGTTTCTTTGTAGTGCGCCACCATGTAACGCTACCAAGTAGTCCTTCTCACTGCTTGGTAGCAGACCAGCAACGACGAACGTTCCGTCATTGCTGGCAGCAGGACTATGCAATAATGCTGCTGCCAGCAATGACACACCCATGAAAGGATGACCATCCATGAGTGACCAACCGACCAAAGCGTATAACCCCCGCGACCATCTGGTCAAACTGAAAACCCGTACGGGCGAAGTCGACTATTACCCTGCCGCCTGGCGACTCTACGAACTGAATATGCGCTACCCCAATGCCAACTTTCGCAGTGAGCTTGTCCACCTCGACCCTGAACACAACTTTGTCATCGTCAAATGTACCCTCTACCTGGGTCGAGGCGATCTGGATATGGCCGAGCGCCAAACCGAAGCCATGAAGCAAGGCACTCTCTCTACTCTCGATAAGGTCGAGACGGCTGCCAAAGCTCGTTGTGCTCGTGATCTGGGCATCTCCACCGAGCTTGCTCTCGACATGGAAGATGCTGCTGATGACGAGCATACCGCACCTCTTGCTGACAGTACGAGCGCTCGATCTCTTGAGCAGTCCAGCAATGGTCACACCACTCCCCTGCAAGGGGTGCAAGCCCTCTTTGCTTCCACACACGCCGTCCCAGCCGAGCGCTTCTCTGAGCAGTGGTCCGCCTTCAAGCTCAAGGTGCTCGGTGCCAACGTGCTGGGGGAAGCCAGTGCCGATGACGCGCTCTCTGCTGAGCAGCTTGCTCGCCTGCATGGCACGCTCGTTGGGCAGCAGCAGCGTCTGGCTGAACAGCGTCACCGTGTCCTGCCCGTGGCACGCACCGCTGAGAGTGTCAAAGTCTTCTATGCCAAGACCTACAAGATCAAGGCCACCGAGTGCGAGAGCAGATGGCAGACCTTCACCACGGGCGTGCTGGGGCACTCTGTTCCTGACGAGCAGTTGACCCCTGAGCACTTGACCAAACTAAACTACGCCATCTCCCAGCAGTACCAGCGCACCCACACCCCCAAGATGGAGGCTGCCTCATGAGTGCGCACAGCAGCATCGAGTGGACCCATGCCACCTGGAACCCCGTCACGGGTTGTACCGAAGTCAGTGCAGGCTGTGACCACTGCTATGCCCGCACCTTTGCCGAGCGCTTCCGTGGCGTGAGTGGTCACCCCTACGCGCAAGGCTTTGATCTGACCCTCTGGCCCGAGCGCCTGGACGCACCCACCCGGTGGAAGCGCCCACGCCTGATCTTTGTCAACTCCATGAGTGACCTGTTCCACAAGCAGGTTCCTGACGACTTCATTGTCCAGGTCTTCTGCACGATGGCACGCCGTGCGCCCCAGCACACCTACCAAGTGCTCACCAAGCGCCCCTCTCGCCTGGTCCATACGTCACTGTTGACACAGATCACCCAGGCTCTCGGTCCTTGGCCTGCCCACATCTGGCTCGGCGTCTCAGTGGAAAACCAGGACTATACCTGGCGGGTGGACAAGCTGCGGGCCACGCCTGCTCCCGTCAAGTTCATCAGTGCGGAACCCCTGCTTGGTCCCATCCAGTTCGATCTGGCTGGTATGGCGTGGCTGATTGCGGGGGCCGAAAGTGGGCATGGTGCCCGCCCGATGGACGAGCAGTGGGTACGCAGCTTGCGCGACCAGGCGACGGCCGCTGGCTGTGCTTTCTTCTACAAGCAAAACGCCTGCCGTGGCCGCAAAGTGCCCTTACCCCTGCTCGATGGAGAACGCTGGCAGCAGTTCCCCGTGGAGGTGCCCCATGCCTGAGAGCATCCCTGGCTCCCAGGACACCCTGAACCGCTACCTCGCCGACATTGGGACAGTGCCGCTGCTGTCCGCAGAGGAAGAACGCACCCTTGCCACCCTCGCACAGGCAGGCGATGAGCAGGCACGTGCTCGCTTTCTCCACGCCAATTTGCGCCTGGTGGTCAGTATCGCTAAGCGCTATCGGGGCGCAGACC
>JAFAXQ010000004.1 GCA_019240835.1 Ktedonobacteraceae bacterium | reverse complement strand
CAAGCGATGGCGGATTTACTAAAGCGGTATGGGGTTAAAATAGGCAGATAGGATAGGAGTATCATTACTTTCACAAGCTGCTCTTAAAGTACTTCATGTAGTTGGATGGATATATCGTTAGCCGTGAGAAATGCAGGATTTGAATGCCAGAACAAGCCGTTCAGCAAGCACAAATAGGCAGTATCACTATTGAAGTAGGAGCGCGTGATGCTGCTCTTATTGTTTACACAACAAGAGAGCTTCGAGGTACGACTATCACTTTAGAAAGTACGAATGGGGCGAAACAGCAAAAGCCAGTACTTGAATGGATGACAGGCAGGGAAAAAGTCTTCGCTGCTACCTTTACCACTCTACAACCAGGGCACTATAGTATGGCTTGGGGAAAGAACTCAGGACAGGTTCTGCTTGAAGCAGGCAAGATCACCCAAACGGGAATTGGTATCCATTTTTCCTTGCCAGTCAAGACAGTCTCAAAATATTCTCCTACTGATGAAGACAACTTACAAGAGAGCAAATCTTATATCGACTTGGGAACGGACAGATTTACAGGCCAGCAAATCACCGTTGACGATGTTTCGCGGTGTTCAGGCTGTTATATTATCGGCACACAAGGAGTCGGCAAAAGCTCACTTTTAGAGGGCATGATCTACCAGGACATCGCAAGAAATCATGCTGTTATTGTTCTCGACCCACACGGCCAACTCATTGATAATATTATCTCGCGGATGGAAGAGAGCCACCTATGGCAAGTTTATTTACTTGACCTCACGGACGAAGCATATCCATTTGGCTTTAATATATTTGCTTGCCGCGACATCACAGACAGCCGCGAGCGAACCACCACCCGTAACCGAGTCGCGAGTATTTTTGATAAAATCTGGCCGTCAGAAAATCGCGGGTTACTGCTTCCCATGCTTTTACAAGCAGTCACTGAAACTCTTATTGAACATGCTGACTCAATGACAATGGCAGATATTCCTGCCTTACTTCTTGATGCAAACTACCGCGCCGCCAAAGTCGCGACACTACGAAACAAGCGGCTAAAAGAGTTTTGGCAGCTCGAATACGATACGAATTCCGCAAGCGTGCAGAGGCGCGAAACTGCTCCTTTGCGAACTCGCCTTAATGATTGGTTATCCGATCAAGTGATAACCAATATTATCTGCCAGAGAGAGGCAACCATAGATTTTAGAGAAGCCATCGAGAACCAAGAAATTATTTTAATCAAGCTACCAGTTGAGCAGCCAGGGTATGAACACGCCGCTCCGATTATTGGCACAATGATACTTTCCCAAATATATGCAGCAACCTTTAGCTTTCAGGATGTTCCAGAAGCAGCGCGGCCAGGCTTTAGCTTATATATTGACGAATTCCAATATTTTGCAACCCGCGACACAGCCAGGCTGTTTACGGGAGCGAGGAAATATAAAATCCGTCAGACTCTTGCACACCAAACGCGGGTACAGCTTCGATTGCCAGAAGTTGAAACGGCCACCCTCACAGCACATAGCGTCATAGCATTTAAGGTCGTACCAGCAGATAGCCGCGAGGTATCGCCGCTCTTTTCACATATTGACCTGTACCCAGGCCTACAGCACATTCCCCGCCTTGATCTAAAAGACTTGCGGAAGCATAGAAACAAAGCTGTCAGTGATTTTTGGGCAAAATACGTGAGACGCTGGCAAGAAGCGGATAATAAAGAGGGGAGACGACGAAGAGAAGACGGTGAGGAGTGGATTGAATGGCCTACCTGGGATTTAGGCTTCCGAGTTGTTTCCTACCGCCCCCACCAAGTCAGAGCAGCATTAAGCCTTGTTGAAGACCTTTTCTATCATGCTATGCTCACAAAGGATATTGACGATGATACCCTCCAATCCTTGCAAGAGCTTATTGTCAACTGGTACAGCCCTATCGAAGCATTGGAATTTATCGCTGATCTAAGCGAGGCAGTAGAAGCACTGATAAAAGAACCTATTGGAGAGCGGAAAGAGACAAACAAAGCAGCCATCGAAGATTATTTAATCCATTTAGAGAAACGTCATGCCCTGGCCTCTATCGGTCAAACAACATACCAGATGAAAACTCTTCCCCTTAATCCAGGTGTCGCATCTTATGAGCTAGACTATCGCATAGCAACAATTCAAAGCCAAACAAGGGACAGATATTGCAGATCGCGCGAAGAAGTTGAAGCAGAGCTAGGGAGTATTGAGAGCGACGAGCAGGAAGTCACGAAGCAAAGCGACAACGTAGAAGAGCTTGCCGTATCTAACCCCTCACTGGCACTTGCTAAAATTAGAATGGATATTGAAAAGCTGATAAAGGCGCTCTATGCACAATCCGCTCCTCAAAAAGCGAAGAAAGCCCCGATTGGCCTTAGCCCAATGGTTCAGAGCCTACGAAAACAAGGGATACTTGATATTTCCTTAGCTACCACATTGCAAGAGATCATTACCATTGCAAACGCAGCACTTCATGGAGAGACTATAGAGCCTGAGCAGGCGACGCGAGCTATTAGTTTGTCTCACGATGCGATAGAGGCATTAACCCACCTGCTCAAACTTGGTGCAGAAAAGAGTACGTGGGAGAGGTTTGAACCGCTTGACTAACTTGCTTGAAAAGTAGACCCGTCTTTATTATGGTAGTCCTCAACTGGTATGAGGAGACGGATAGGGAAGTTACCTTAGATGCGGGTACATGGAAATCTAGCGCGGTTTCTTTTTACCTTTTTGCAGCAAGTAAGGATAGTCAGAACCTACCTTTTTACCCGCAGGGTAGTGGAAGTGAATATAGTCTGCTTGATTTCTGCACGAACATATTGCGCCTGCTCAACTGCGTGAATATGCCATGCTACTTGATGCAGGCGTTCCCTTGTTTACTTCCCATTTTTCAGGTGCTACAATCGTGCTCAGCTTATGAGTGAATATGGCTTCGTTCACAGCAATAGAATACCTTTATCTCCTGCCACTTTAACGGAGAAAAAAGCAGCGCGGCAAAAACTGCTTGCAGAGGTAGAAGCTCGACGTAAACAAAACTATCTGCGCTACATTAGAAAATTGAAAGATAACCTCAACAAAAGCAAAAGTGACCCCATTTTCGATTGACTTCATATTCTTCCATCCGTATACTTATTCTTATCCGTGCTATCTCGGATATCGCGGAAACCTCGGAACGGAGTTTTAGTTTAATGGCAACGCTTAAAGAGTTGCGTATTAAAGCACGGCTTTCAGCAGAGGCACTAGGGAGAGCGGCAAACGTGGATGGAAAAACAGTCAGCAGAGCAGAAAACGGCTTACCAGTGCAAGAGTTGAAAGCAATCGCAATTGTCGAAGCGTTGGGACAGGCATTAGGTCAGGAGTTAAAAGTAGAGGATATCGAAAACCTCACGATCTACTCATAACCCGTAGTACTTCTTCTGTTTTAGACACCGTTGCATAGCCAGAAAGGAGACATGCCTATGCACGCAAGAAGCGTCCAGACTGGCATCTGAACGCTTCAAGAGACCTCTTCTACATCTGTTGAGTACTGCTCCACCTTCCAAGTATCAGCAGTACCAACACTACAAAAACCCATCCATTTTACTGTTGTGAAACAGGTGCAGCACAGAGTATAGCTTCACGCTGCTTTGTGCTGCCAGGACAGGCTAAAGGTCTATGCAAAGTATATAGTCAATGGCCTTGCCTGTCAATTGAAAGAGGCAAGCGCTATGAGAGAGCAAGTCGGATATCCCTACGAACCCATCAAACGACGCGCAACCGCACCACCCGAAGTAGAGGTTGAAGAAGACGACCGAATTTACGATACCCGCCTTCCTACCAGTGTACGCCGCTACACAATCCCACAAGGCGAGCAGGTCATAGAGCGAGGCAACCAACGCATCATCATTCACCAGGGAAAACCGAAACGACACATACCCTGGCTCACCTTTGTTGGTATCGGGATGATCGTTGCCATCCTTCTGGTCTTTGCGTTTAATGCACTTAGCCAGTGGTGGAGCAATCACCAATTGGATGCAACCTATGGCTTCCCTAGAACCTATCAGACGGATGCAGTTGTCTATCAAGGCGACTCAGCCGATCATCCGTCTCACTACATATTTTTAAACCTCAACGGAACAGTTCAGATCATTGAACTTCCTCATGGCGACTCAGCACACGCCAGGATTTACAAAGGCCCGACGCTTGTCATGGACAACGCCGATTTAGTGCCAGTAACGGGTGAGTTCAAAATGATCAACGGTAAGGAAGAAATGATCGTCCACATCGGCGACCAGGAGATTATTTACGTGAGCGACGGAACACAATTTAAGCCGCAACAGTAGGAGGGTTCGTATGCAAGCGGTAGATGAGAACATCGAAACTATTCACCTGTATGTAGTTCGGGAAGAACCAAAGAAGCCATACGCTGTTCTTCCCTTACTCGGTGGGTTTCTGTGTCTAGTCGGGCTAGTGGCTGTAACGGTCTACTCAGCCTATCATCCCTACTATGAACACGAACGCTTAACGCTTCCTGCTCACTTCTTGCCATTGCAAACATTCATAACAACAGAAATGATTATCCCAACAGGCATCAAAACCTATCCAGCTACGAAGGCTCGCGGACAACTCACCATATATAACGGCTCTATTTTGCAGCAAAATATCCCCGCAGGCATGATTTTCACCACACAGGAAGGTATAGAGATTGTCATTGACTCATCGGCGGTTGTACCTTCTGGCAACCCGCCCGCATACGGAACTGCCATTCTGCAAGCCCATGCAATTGTGGCGGGAACGCAAGGGAATATTTCAGCCTACGCCATTAATCAGGTCTACGGAGCATCTTTGTATATCCGCAACCTTACATCGTTTCATGGCGGCCACAATGCCTACTCTGTAAAGGTAGTGACTCCACAAGATACACAGACCGCAACGGACACGGCAAGATCATCTCTGGCAATGCAGGAAGCCCGCAGACACGAGATGCTGGCAAAACCATGTTATGAGTCATCTCAGGTCAACAACACTGTTGTACAGCTTTTCTGGACGTGCCAGTATGTCACCTACACCATTCCCCCATACATGAAAGTAACCGCTATCACGCTTGTGGGGAAGACCCTACTTGTAGATGTTGTCTTTGTAGCCCGACCCCGTATTATCCAGTTTAAGTAGGTCAAATGTTTGATATTGTCAAGGTTATCATCTTGTGGGTATACTATGAGGAAAGAAAATAAAGCGGACTGCCTGTGTTACCAGCACAGAGCAGTCCTCCCGTTCTGTGAGCCTTCCAAGCCTACCACAGAAGCGATTAGCCTCATTATACCATTTTGGGCAAGCTCGAAATGGTTTGTAGGCTTAGGTAGGTTCACGTTACAGAAAGTGAGCCTTCCGTGCCTATCACTTCTTCCTCAGAACCACCCGTATCTCATGCTGTCTCCATTCGGATAGCGACCCCAGACTTTTCACGCCTTGACATCGAACGGGTATGCCGTGTGCTTATCAGTATTGCAGAGTACCTAGAGGAGACAGACCATGAGGAACTTCCAACCCAGGAAAAAAGACAACAGCAATGAGCGGCCAGCAATGGGATGGATACCAGCCGAGTTAGACATTGACGCAGGACTTGGTATCTATGCCAGACAAAGTACGCTTTACCAGGTGAAAGCCTACCGCCAGTCAACGGAAATGCAAACAGATGATTTGGTTGCCTTTGCCAAACGCTTAGGTTGGGATGAAGACCATATCATTCTGTTCACCCAGGACTTAGCAAAATCAGGAAAGCTTCGCATTGACCAGCGCGAGGGGCTACTAACGCTTATTGAATACATTGAGAAGGGTGTTATTAAAACAGTCCTTGTCTTTTTAGAAGACCGCCTGTTTCGAGACGAAACAGGCATCCAGTACAATGTCTTTATTGACGTGTGCAAGCGTCACGGCGTCAAAGTAGTCACCCCGCACATGACCTACGACTTTACCAACCCCTTCCATGTCAAGCAGTTTCGCTGGCGATGCGAAGAGGCGGCAGATTACCTCAGAGACTATGTCGTGCAACGCTTACACGGAGCCAAAAACCGCCTGTCTGAAAGTGGCAAGTACGCGGGACGCGCTATTCCTGTTGGCTTTATCGTTGACCGCGAGGAAACTATCGTTGTTGAGGGGAAGATTATCCCTAACCCCACTTACCGCAAGTTCATCGTGTACGAGCCACATGCAAAAATCGTTCGGTGGCTTTTCAGGCGTTATTGGGAGTTAAACGGGAAACTACGGACACTATGCCGCGAGCTACAAAACCTCCCGTTTGTGTTTCCTGAGTTTGAAGCGGATGTTGACGTAGCAAAATGCCTTACGCAGTACCACCTCAAACAAGTGCCAGGCGGCTACCACATTTCCCGCCCAGGACTCATTGGGCTTTTAACCAATGTTGCGTATCTTGGCTACTGGATACATATGGGTGAGGTTGTGAGTAAGGATAACCACGACGCCATTGTAGAGCAAGACCTGTTCTGGTATGCCTTTAACCGTCTCTCTCCCTACCTCATAAACGGCGAGCGAAACGAGGAGAAACACGGCTATATCCGCTACAGCAGAAAAGAGCCTATCCCCGCGCTTTTGAAAAATGTGATCGGCTCTCGAAACGGCGGGCGGGTGTATGTGTCCACATCAGGGCTAACAGACAAGCCGATTTACATTATTGAGCAGAAAGATCAGCGGTTGGTTCTCAAATACCACGCTGCTACCCCATGCCGTGAGGTTGATGACCTGTTTTCTTCCCGCTTGGTAGAGCGCATGAGAGAAACCAAACGTTATGAACACTACCGCGAGTACGCAACACAGCTTCAACAAGAGCGCGACCAAATCACAGGGTCAATCAAACAGCAGTTAGCGGAAATTGACCGCCAGATGGAAGGCACACTCGTTTCACTTTCCCTACCGCCTGATAAGTTAAAAAAGCCCCTTCGTGAGAAACTGGCCGCCAAATACGACATGCTTTCTTCCCAAAAAGAGGAGTTGGAAGCAAAATTAGTTGCCCTTTCATCCGACCAGAAAACCAAAAAGCTCATGGAGTACTACCTGTTGGCTGACAGGTTGGGAAGCGAGTGGGAGCGGATACCTTTTGAACACCAGCAATCCCTTGCCGATGTCCTGGTGAAAGGCGTGTACCTTGATGAAATGACCGCCCACTGGCTACGGCTTGAAATTGACTGGCTTGACCCGCAGTGGGGAGTTGAGCGAACCTATATTTTCCGTCCTAAAGGGGGACATAAGACATGGACGGATGCTGAGAATAAGATTATAGGGGAGCTTTATCCCACTGCCCCGCGAGAGGAGATACTTGCAAAAATGCCGCGCCGCACGTGGGCGGCTATCATCGTCCAGGCGCGAAAGGTCGGTGTAACCCGCCAGGTACTTAGCTCATGCGATATTCCTGACACGTTAAGCATGGAAGACATAGCGTTTATGCAGGAGGTAGGTATCGCAGTAGGTGAACCATACTGTCACAAGTGGGAAACAGTACAGGGGCCATGCTGCCAGAGCATTACATGAGCGATGGGGACAATGGGAACCGGGCCACGGCGTCTGAGATGAGCCTGCCGACGCTGCTGCGCTTCCAGCGTCGCCAGCACACGATGAAGTACCTGCTGCGCTCGATGCTCGACCGTGTGATCGCTGAGGCGCAGCGCGTGGGCAAGCTTGGGCCACGTCTGGACACGAGCTATGAGGTGCTGATGCCTGAGATTGATAGCGGCGAAGGGCAGACGTTGGCAGTTGGCACCAATACGATGGTCAGCGCGCTCGCTGCTGCCAAAGGGCAAGGCTGGATTTCGGATGAGACGGCAATGCGTTTGCTCTTTCAGTTTGCGGGCGAGGAGGTGGATGTCCACGAGGAGCGCGCACGCATTGCGGCACAAGATACAGGGCAACCCAGGCGTTGAGTCGGTGTACGCTGCCCTCGCCTTTTTGACATTGGTAGGGGCCCGGTTCAGCGTGCCTTGCCTTTGGGAGATGATTCATGAGCAGTGGGAACCATCTTCATGTGCCACCCAGCCAAGGTGGCACGTTGGTCTTCGATGCAAGTGCTGGTGTGACATCGCTTGCAGGGTTTAGCCAGACAGATGCCGCAGTTGCCTCTGTTCTTGCGGTTGGCAGAACGCACCTGTCACAGCGCCACGCTGGTCACCATGCTGCGCACCATCACGGCCATCATACGACACACCATCGCGCACCCAAGCACGCGGCGCATCGTGATAGCACGCTGCGTGTGACGGGCGAACATCAACCGTTCTAGGAGGAGGTCACTATGGCACAAGTCATACGACGTGGCATTCTGACGAGCTTCAATGCCTCGACCTACACGGCTTCGGTGCTGATTATGGAGGCGACTTCCACGCAACTGACGGGTGTGCCCATTGCCACGCACATGGATGGCACGAGTGCGCAGGTGGGGGCATTGTGTGCGGTGCTGTTCTTCGATGAGCAGAACCCCAACGACGCCGTGGTGCTTGCGCTGTACGCCAATGGCACCAGCGGGGTCCCTACGCCACCGCCAGGCCGGGTGACCTTTGTTACGCCAACGCAGCAGATCAGCAATACGACGATCAACGCTGGGACAACGCAGACGTTTACGCTCTCAGGGCTGCCCTCTGGTGCGCTGGGGGTGCTGTTCAAAGCGTACTTCACAGCGGCCACCGTGCCTGCACACATCGACTTGGCGGCACACGGCGGCAACCTGTCGCAGACGTGCAGCGTTGGCGATCTGCAGACGGCCAATGGCACACTCAACGGCATGGGGATGCTGCCGCTGGATAGTCAGGGGCGCATTGATATCAAGGCCAACGGGGCCAATTGCACGCTGAACCTGTTTACCTATGGCTACATCATCTAAAGCGAGGTGCAGATATGGACGAACGCATGAATGATACCATCACCCGTGTCAATCGGCAATTGGGACGCATTGAGCAAACCATCGAGGACTTGATGGGTGGTGTGGAACTGGACGAGATGAGTAGCAAAGAGCGGCTGGATCTGGCGGTGAAGTTGATGGGACAGCAGGGGCGCATGCTGCACCTTCGACAGCAGTGTGAAGCCGAGACGCCGCAGGGCGGCACCTCGGTGCTGATGACGGCGATTATGCGCCAGATGCGCGGGGAGATTGAGGGTCCAGCGACTGTAATCGCTGAGAAATAGCGAGCATGGCGACCGCAAGGGATCGCCACTACGATACAGGCATCAACGGCACCTCGTGTATCGTAGTGGTGGGCCTTGCGCCCGCCATGCAAAAACTTGAGGCGCACCCCTTCCGAAAGGACACACCCAATGGTTCGTTCGCTGAGCAGCACCTTGCGTGCAGCCATCACTGCCACGTCGCGTACGCCTGCACTCACACTGACGGCACAGGATCATCTGCTGCACTATGCGCCTCTTCAGTCGCCTGGCAGCCCCGACGCGTGGCAGGACGCCTGCGTTGCCACTGATGGCAGCATCGTGCGCGTCACGGTCACCCGCAGCGGCGGGCAGTTTACGCAAACAGCCTATGTGCAGCGGGTCACTGATGCCAGCGTGGGCACGCAGTGGGCCAGTTGGTCCACCTTGCCAGGGGGCATCAACACCTGCTTTCAGGATGGCGGCTGCGCGATCTCGAACACGAACGGGACGTTGCGGGCCTTTGCCCAGCAGGGCACGGGGGGCAATGCCGTCTGGGCCTGGACGAGCACCGACAATGGGGCCACCTGGACCGGTCCGGTGGCCGTGCTCTCGCCGCCTGGGGGGGCGCTCACCAAGGGCATCGGCAGCGCGGGCAACAACGATGTGTTCTTCCTCTACGACGTGACGGGCGGCGAAGCGATGGGCTTGTCGTCCTACAACGGCACGAGCTGGTCGGCGCTCTCGGCGTGGACGCTGTCCACCATCACCCAAGGGCTGGGCGTGGCCGTGGTGTGGAACGTGGTCACCACCACCTACACGCTGGTCTACAGCGACGGCTACAGTTTGCTCTCGGCGACCTACGTGCCGGGGACGGGGTGGACGCAGTTGCCACCCATCGCCCCGTCGACCAGTAGCGCCATTGGGCGGGTGAGCCCTCGTCTGTCCTACGACAGCAGCACGCAACTGTACACGCTGTGCTGCATCGAGTCGGACAGTGGCCTGATGACGGGGTCGGTGTACAGCTACCCCCGCCTGCGGCAGAGTAGTGATCTGCGGCACTGGTCCAATGGGCTGATTGTGCATGGTATCAACGTGTTCTACGGGGCCAATGCCTTCCGCTTGGCTGCCCCGCAAAGTGGGTCAAGCGGCACACGCTACTATGTCAGCAGCATGCCTAGTATTTACAGCGCGGCGGCCTATAGTCAGAGTAACACCGCGCAGTACGTGGATGTGAGCGCTGCCGTGCTCTCCTACACACGCACTGAGCGCGAGAGCAAACCCGGCCGTCTGGAGGTGACGCTTGACAACAACAAGGGCGTCTACAACAGCCTGGTCAATACGGGAGGCACGACGACGCAGCCACTGGGACCCAATACGAGCCTGGTACTCTCGGAGGGCTATAAGACGGGCACGCCGCCCACGACAGTTGAAGTGGTCAAAGTGGGCACCTACCACATCGCCAGTGTGCTTTTTGAGCGCACGCCCGACGAGAACCACCTGCGCATTGTGGCCTACGACCTGTCGCGCAACCTGGACCTGGTCTCGCGCTACCAAATGACGTATAGCAACCAGACGCTCACCTGGCTGATCAGCGAGATCACGGCGCGAGCGGGGCTGTTCTCGCTCCTGTTGCCGACGACCTCACAGATGAGTCAGACGATCCCCGTCTTCGTGCTGCACGCGGGGCAAAGCTATCGGGCCTGTCTGGATGAACTGTGCAGCACCTATGCGCTAGCCTACTACCTGGATCAAGATGAGACGCTGCAGGTGATGGAACGGTCGTCGGGTGCCTCCTCGGTGTGGACGTATCAGCCCGAGATGGAACTGGTCTCGTTTGGCACCGAGGATGTGCGCGGCAATCACATCATTGTGAGCGGCAAACCGCCCGTCGGTGGCACACTGGGTGCGCTGACGACGGCGGAAGCCTACGATGATGCGCACGTCACCCTAGTGGGGGTGGAGCGCGTGCTGCACCATACGGATCAGAAGCTGACCACGACGGGGCAGTGCCAGAGCAAGGCGTCGTTTCTGCTGGCGCAAGAGCAGCGTGACCAGGTGGCGCATACGGTGACCGTGCCCGCTAATCCAGCGCTGCAACTGCTCGATAGTGTCACGCTCACCGACAGCGCTGCGCCCACGGGATCGGGGCAAGCGGGCACGGTACGCATCATTGGCAGCAGTGCGCACTATGAAGCCCAGCGGGCGGTGTATGAGATGCAGTTGCATCTTGAGGGAGCGTAGAGATGCCCTTAAATAGCAGCAAAGCAGCGCAGATCCAAGCGGTGACGCTCAAGACGTTCGCCAGTCGGCAAAAGACGGTGGTGTTCGTGACGCTTGCCGCAGGGACGTACAGCTACACGGCGACCTCGGTGATTCTGCGCCCCCAGCAGGTGGTGGACCCACAAATCCTCTCGGCCTCCGGGGGACGCCCTGTGCCAGCGTTTGACCAGGTGCTCATTGCGCCGCTGGGCACCTCGTTTACAGGTGTGGTGTTTATCGCCGATACGCCGACAGCAACGAGTGGGGCAGTATCGGCAGCACAGAAATACGAAGTGATTGAGGCGCTCCCCGTGGGTCTTGTGCCTGGGGGAACACACATACGAGCATTGCTCAGAAGGATGCGTTAATGGATGAAATGGCAAGGAGGCAGGATGGCCCAGAGTATCCCATGCCACCTGGTGGGCGGGTACCGGATCTGAACCTAGCAGGCGAGAGCGGCTGGAACGTTGCCAGTGGCAGCAGCATTGTGCAGCCGATGCCAGAGGTCGCCAAGCCGCTGCCGATGGAGTACAGCTTGCATGGCAGCCCGGAGATGGGCGGTGTGGACCCTGACAACATCATCCCCAGCCTGAACTTAGCAGGCGTCGAGGGGGTGCCTCCACCGGAGGTGGTAGCTCGCGGTATGGGAGACCTCGCGGTGCATGGCCCAGACTTTGGGGTGCCCGATATGCGTGTGCCTGCCCTCAAGGGCTTTGATCTCACCGGACCGGGTCTCACCTACATGCCCGAATGGAGCGCGGATCCGGTGAACCCTGATCTGTCGGAGTACCATCGTCCTTACGGCCTGGATATCCAAGGCAACGATGTGCTCACCGTGGATCCACAAACGGCAGATCTCTTGTCCTACGATACGCCCAGCGGGCTGGCCGTCAATCATTCCCCGCTGCTGCCAGACCCGCTGGTGCCCGATCTGCAGAACCCTGATTTGACACAGCAGGTGCATATGACAAGCCGACCAGGGGATCTCGACCGCTCAGCACTCGACGTGATGGATGGCACACCAGGCCATGCCTTGGTGGCAGACAAGGATTACCCCGCTGTCATGATGGACCAGTCCGGTATGAATAACACACGATCTCGCCGTATGACCTTGCTGATGGACGGGCTGCACGCTGAGGAGCGGCGATGAGCAGCGTGGAGCAACACGAACACATCAGCATCGTCGGCCAGATCATCGAAGGGCAAACGCTTGACCAGGCGGGCCATGAGGTGCGCGTGACCGTCATCCAGGGCGGCACCTCCAAGAATGGCTACGCCTACAATGAGGCGGCCTTGCAGAGCATCGCACACCTGATTGAGGGGGCACATGCCTATGCTGACCATGCACGTACCAGCGCTGACGCAGCGACGCGCAGTGTGCGTGACGTGGTGGGCTTCTACCATGATGCACAGGTCATTGCCCCAAGTGATGGTGTCGGGCGCGTCGATGCCACGCTGCACATCTTTGAGGCGGCTGACTGGTTGTGGTCGCTGATTGCGGAAGCCTGCACCCTGGGTCGGCTTGAGCTGATCGGGCTGTCCATCGACATCTTTGGCAACTGGCAGCTCAACGAGACCACGCGTGCCAAAGAAGTCAACAGTATTGCTTCGCTCAACTCGTGCGATATTGTGACTCGTCCCAGCGCTGGGGGAGCATTGCGGCGCATATTACATTCTGAAGAACAAGGAGAGAACATCCCGATGTCCCAAGGCACAGAAACGGTGCCAGAGAGCCAGGACACCCAGGCTCCTGCAACACCGCAGGCTCCGCCACCACCGACCGCGTCACCAACGCCAAGCCACATTCTTGAGCAGCAACACCTCTTAGAGCAACAACGTCTCCAAGTGGAGCAATTGATGGCCACTGCTCGCCTGGAACGGGCAGGGCTGCTCTTGGAGCGTCGTCTGCAAGAGAGCATCTTACCTGGGGCTGTCAAAGAGCAGATCAAGGGGCGCTTTACTGGGCGCGTCTTTGAGGAGACAGAACTTGATGCCGACATGACTGCCGCGCTGACCATGATGGCCAATCTTACCCGCGACGGCATTGTGCGCGGCCACAGCTACGAAAAGCCCGCTATCAGCGGGCAGATTACCGAAGCTGAGAAGGTACAAGCAGCCTTTGATGCCATGTTTGGCCTGGACATCGATACCACGAAGCTGGGCAATGTGCGAGCGTTTAGCTCTATTCGTGACGCCTATGCACGCGTCACGGGCGATAGCTCCGTTGTGGCCTTCTCCGAGCGCTCCAACCTGGGCAACATCCGCGTGAGTGAGAGTGCGCCGCTGGCGCGCATCACTGAAGCGGACACCACGACCGCGTCGTTCTCGTACTTGCTGGGCACGTCGATGAATAAGCGCTTGCTCAAGGACTATCAGGCGTGGCCCGCTGAATGGCAAAAATTTTGTACCATCGTGCCCATTCGGGACTTCAAGCAGCAAAGTCGCGTGCGCCTGGGTGCCTTTGGCAGTCTTGCCATCGTCCCCGAAGACACGGCCTATACAGCAGTGACGCTGACTGACTCGGCGGCCACCTACGTGCCACAGAAGCGTGGGAACCTGGTCACCGTGTCGCGTGAGACGATCTTGAATGACGATCTGCAAGCCATTAAGCAGATTCCGACGAAGCTGGCGGTAGCCGCGGCCTACACCCTGGCCGAGTTCGTCTACGGCTTTCTGTCCACCAACCCCAACATCTACGACGGCAATGCGTTGTTCACCAGTGGCGCGCCCCATAGTAACCTGGGGTCCTCGGCACTCTCCACGGCTGCGATGCAGACGGGCATCACCGCGATGCGTGAGCAAACCAACTATGCCTCTAAGCGCATGGGCTTGCGTCCGCGCTTCCTGGTCGTGCCGCCAGAACTGGAATGGACGGCGATGGTGGTCACCAAGAGTGCGGGGGTGCCTGGCTCCAACAACAACGATATTAACCCGATGCTGGGCTATGTGACTCCGATTGTCTCGCCGCAACTTACCAGTACGACGCAGTGGTTTTTGATTGGCGATCCACGCGAGATTGATACGATTGAGGTGGGCTTTGTGGGTGGGCAAGTCAACCCTGCACTGTTCGTGCAGGATCAGCCTTTGTTCGGGCTCAATTTCACTCAAGATGCAATAAGCTATAAGTGTAGACACGAGTACGGCGGAGCGTGTGTTGATTACCGTGGCCTCTATCGCGGCATTTGAGCAGGAAAGGACACAGCGACCATGGCACAGATCCAAAATGCTAAGCAAGCCACGTTCACGGATGGCCTCACTGACGTGATGAATGTCAACACCGTCAACGCACGCGTGGAGCTGCCCAATGGGGCAGCGCTGGCCATGTTTAGCGATGCCTACACCACGCTGGCGTTGCAGCTCAAGAATGGCACGATTGCGCCATTAGCCAGCACCAGCGCAACGGCCATTACCAACGGGGCGACGATTACGACCAGCGGCGTGGGCATTGCTCGCGTCGCCCCTGCCAGCGCCGTCACAGGCATTATTCTGCAAGCGGGCACCGTCAATGGACAGCAGGTGTGGGTCTCCAATGAGGCGGCGGTCAGTAATACGGTGACGTTTGCCGCGAGTGGGACGTCCGCCGTGGCCGATGGCATCAATGATGTGATCCCGGGCCTCTGCGCACGCTTGTACGTGTGGAACAGCGTCAATTTCCTCTGGTACGCCACACCGCAAACGGTCAATGGCACCATCGCCACGGTGCAGAGTGCGACGGCTACCGTCCTCACCAATGGGGCTACCATTACGACCAGTGGCGTCGGGGTTGCGCGTGTGGCACCTGGGGCAGCGGTCACGGGGATTATCTTGCAGGCAGGAACGTTGCCAGGCCAAGAGGTCTGGGTCATTAACGAAGCGGCGGCGGGAAATTCCGTGACCTTCAACACCACGCCGGCAACCGCCAATGTGGCCGATAGTGCGACCGAACCAGCGATCTCAGGACTACAAGCGCGTAAGTTCGTGTGGGACAGCGGCACCTCATTATGGTACCGTGCGGCGTAGGGGCCCGATTGATCGTGCCCCACGGGAGGACAGAACATGTCAGGCTTTATGAATCCCGATGGCAGCGCCCTGGTTGAGATGAACACGCAGACGATGGCACGCAATGGGCAAGTGTTCAGTGCTACCACCACGCGTGTGCTGGCCTCGGGTGCGCTGACCACCGGCGTCTCGCTGTTCAACCCAGCCAATTCAGGCAAGAACATCTTGATTTACAGTATCAAGATGGGCCTCAATAACAACTTGATTGCGGGGCACGCCACGCTCACCGCGACGGACCCGGCGCTGGGCACCGCCATGAATGTCTACAACATGAAGGCGGGCGGAGTGACCTCTGCCATTGCCAGTACGCTCTCGTACGTCAACGGAGCTGCGACACAGAGCGGCAATGTGTTCGACTTCTTCCAGGCTCCAACGGCAGATTTTCGTGAGATGCTGACCAACTTCAAGGTGATCTTGCTACCAGCGGGGTTTGCCAATGGGGTAGCGCTGTTTCCCAGCATCCCAGCAGCGGGGTACTGGGTGGTCACGTTTACCTACGCGGAATATTCGTAGGAGCACGATTGATCGTGCCCCCAATTCATAGTGCCCTGAAGGAGCCGTGCCGTGCGCAAGCTCGGAAAGGTGGTGGGGATACAAGAACGGCATAGCTCGCGCACCGCTGCTGCCTATAGTACACGATCTGAAAGGATATGACGACGATGCTTGATCTGGCAGAACTGACATGGGGCCGCTACAATGGCGGCCAGACGGCCCCAGTTGGGTCGTATTGGAACTTGCGCACTAACGCCATTTTTCAGCAAACCTCCGATGGGGCGCTGCCGCAAGATGGGACCTTTGTGCGTGTGGATGCATCGGGATCACAGACCTTTGCCAACATCGCCACGACTATCAACGGGGTGCTCAACACGAGCTACACCAGTGGCAGTTTCCATGCTCAGGGCAGCCCCGATGTGATCGCTACTCCAGGTAGTGCCAGCAATGACGCGTGAAAGGAGCAATGCAGATGCCTGAAGAAGCGGGAGCCACTTGGCTGCCGAACAGCAACTTTTTTGCGGGACGCGAGGGCCACACGCCCCGCTACGTGGTGCTGCACGGCACGGCTGGTGGGATCAGCGCGGCGCAGATTGCCACCTACTTCCAATCGACGCAAGGAAGTGAGAACCCGGTGTCGAGTCACTACATTGTCGATCAGCAAGGGCTGGTGGTGCAGTGTGTCTCCGAGGCGGATGGGGCTTGGGGCAATGGGGTGCTCTCGGCTGGGCATGCAGCCTATTGGCAGCATCTCGGCTCTGTCAATCCGAACAATGTCACGATCAGCATCGAGCACGTCAAGGCCAGCTTCGACAACGCCGATCAGCTCAGCGAGGCACAGAAGTCTGCCTCGTTCCAACTGATTGAGCACGTGTGCCGTCGGCACGGTATCCCGATGCGTGCCGCAGATGAGCATGGGGGCATTGCCAGCCATGCCAGCCTGGACCCGGTGACGCGTGCGAGGTGTCCCGGGCCCTACCCCTGGGAAGAGTTGTTCGCCTACCTGCAGCACAACAGTCTGGTGCCCGCTGGCTGGCGAGACGACACGGCCAAGGGGGTGTTGCACGCTCCCAATGGCTATGTGGTCATCCAGGGCTTTCGCAGCTACGTGTTGTCGCACCCGTGGGCGGCGGACAACTGGCCCCTGGAGAATGAGCATCACCGCGAGCAACTGGAGCGCAGCAACGCGGCCTTGGGCGGCGGCTCCATCCAACGTTTCCGCAAGACGACGCTGGAATGGACCCCTCGCGCTGGCTTGTGTGAGCAGTGGACGGGTGTCGAGATGATGGAGTTGGAGCGCCGCCTCGATCAAAGCGTGGGCACGATAAATCGGGGCACGATGAACCAGGGCACGATAAATCGGGCCCCTACCGAGACACCAACCCCGTAGGGGCCCGGTTCACCGCGCCCACGCCCAGAAAGGACAATCATGGATCTCATCAACGTCGTGTTCGCGGCAGTGACCGTGGTGGCCATCGTGGTCATGCTCTTTGGCCTGCACGACATCGACACGCGTCTGACACGTATGGAGCACAGAATGGAACGAGAGGGCACGCAGGTGTCGCAGTTGCCCACGGTCGAAACGCAAGCCGTGCAGATTGCGGCACCAGCACGCCAATTCAAATGGAGGGAGCACGTATGAGTGATCACGCCCAACTCATCACCACGTTCGAGAGCATCTTTCTGCCATTAGTACCCCTGTTCGCGCCGCTGATCATCGCGGCCTGCGTCTGGGCCTATCATGACATCACGTCGCGTCTGCCAGAGAAGCAGCGTGCGACGATTGACCATATCGCCTACTTGGCCAGTTGCTATGTGGAGCAGCTCTATGCTGACGCGGGCAGTGCCAACAAAAAAGACATGGCTATGCAAATGGCAGCCTCGATGCTGGCGGAGTTGAAGCTGCCAGGGAACTATCCTACGCTGCTGAGTGCGGCTATTGAGGCGATGGTGCGTGAGATGAATGCGGGTAAGGACGCGACGCATGCCGCGGTGAACCCGCTGGCGCGGGGGGCGGAGCATGCATAGGGACTAGTCGTTGCTACTTGATGACTCATCAAAGAGCGAGGGCTGCCATGCTCACCTGATCGCGCCGTAATTTAGCATCGGTTTGGGTAGCGCGGAAGATGTTGGCACCCAACTCCTCGCTACCCATATAGTCCGAGATCTTCTGGTGATCTTCGGTGAGGCCCTTACGAACATGAATATCATTTTCTCTGAGACCTCCATAGAGTCCCATATACCCATGGTCGTAGAAGGTAGCGAAGTCTTGAGGATTAATGACTCCTGCCTGCTGCGCCGCCTCCGCAAGCCTGAGATGAAAGGCAGTCAGCGTAGAGCGCAAGATGAGACGCTTCTGATCCTCTGGAAGTGTGGAAAGAGCTAGTTCATCGGCTATCTCCTGATAACCAAACAAAACACAACATATGCCTGTCTCCTGCAACACACCAACCTTTCCACTCGTATACAATATTGGTAATAAGCGCGAAGAGTGAGCAATCGGCATGCAACTGATGCTTCGTTGCCTGGGAAAAACGCTCCCCATCTGCTATATTTCTTCTAGAAGTTGTAAATTGTGTCCTTCGCAAGGAACAGGAGCATAAGATGTTTCAATCCAAAAACTATTGGGGCTACAGCGCTGGCCTCGCCATCGTCTGGGGAGTTGGTCTCCTCCGCGCACTGGCGGTCGGGGACAGACAGCGTGTGCGGAGCGTCCTATTGGTCTTTTTCGGCTTTTGTATTGGCTGGGTGTCGACAACGATTGCCCGGTATGTCTATCCGCCGCCAAAGCGTTGGGGGTTAAACCGCCGCCAGGAGTGACATCCCCAATCGATCCTGCATGCGGGCCTCTCGCTGACGAACGCAGCAAACGCCCTCGAATTTACACCTTCCGTACACAACAATCTCCTTCTGGAGCGGCTTTTCAGACTGTCGATGGTTGTGCTGCTCACTTTTCACCTTAAAACCTGCTTACTTGTCAGCTTATTTACTAATATGATATATCACGACATAACGTTTGTATTCAAGAGTAAAAGAAAAGGACATAAGCTATGCAACCTGTCGTTCTCATCAATCCCTTCGAGGTCCCAGCAGGCGAGGAAGAGCGCTTCCTCAAGGCGTGGCATGAAGTAGCCGGGCACATGCGACGTGCGCCTGGCTTTCTCTCGACGCGACTCCACAAGAGCTTAGACCCACAGGCGAAGTTTCGTTTCATCAATGTCGCCCAGTGGGAGTCCCCACAACAATTGCAGGCAGCTATAAGCTCAGAGGCAGTCCAGAAGCTCTTAGCGGCCGTGTCTTTCACCGCACACCCTGCTCTCTATCAGGTGATCGCTGAGTAGCGGGTATGGCGGGCGCAAGGCCCGCCACTACGATACACGAGGTGCCGTTGATGCTTGTATCGTAGTGGCGATCCCTTGCGGTCGCCATGCTCGCCCATCCACGCTCCATGCGAAAATGTGACGCTTGACGATTCATCGCCTGGGAAATCCGCCCCACATCTGGTATACTTGGACTAGACGTTGGAAGGTGGGCTTGCTTCAAGCAGGGAGGGAATGTCTATGGTTGTTCTGAGATCGCTTTGTTACCAGCGTTATCACCGTACCGTTCCGCGCTGGCTTCCCTACCCGCCCAGGCCATCCGACTGGCATGGTGGAGAGTTGACGATACTCTAGGAAAGAATTTCCAGTTTGTAGGAGCAATCCACGTTTGACCCAAATTATCAGATGTGGATGTCCCTGTTTTCACCTCTTTGATGTGTCTGTTATCCTCTGCCCATTCCATCGTGTAGAAAGCCAGCTCTGTCTCCTGATATTCAATGGCAAGATCGGTAGGGGCCCGCTTCATCGTGCCCTGGGCGTGGGCACAATGAATTGGGCCCCTACCGAGGTGGGTGCGCGCTGCAGGCCAATGCAGGGCACAATGAATTGGGCCCCAAATCTGGGCGCACCAAAGAGACGATCACCCAGGGGAGTATTACATGATCCTTTCAGACATTGAGGGCTATGTTCGGCAAGACCTGTTTGACCCCAGCGGTGGCACGCCGCGCTGGGCCACGTCCGACCTGGACCGAGGAATTGACAAAGCCGTAGAGGTCTACACCATGTACTATCCCAATATCGCCTGGACCGACATGCAGATGCAGCCTTATCAGCGGACGTATCCGTATCCGACGAGTTGGAATGCGGCCTATCCGGTGTTGTGGTTAGAGCGCGTGCTGTATCCGCTGCAGGTCTATGGGTCGTACTTTACTGCGCCGAGTGCAG
Organism: Ktedonobacteraceae bacterium; assembly: GCA_019240835.1. GTDB lineage: Bacteria > Chloroflexota > Ktedonobacteria > Ktedonobacterales > Ktedonobacteraceae > JAFATZ01. The sequence goes on along the minus strand of JAFAXQ010000004.1, from coordinate 1,360 downwards.
CGCCAACATGTAGCGCCGTCTCAGGGGCAGGACTTTCCATTGGCGTGTATCAGTACGCCGTCACGTTCGTGACCCAGGGCGGTGAGACGCCAGCCTCACCCGTGGGCAGTGTGACCACGAGCAGCGGCAATCAGAAGGTCACTCTTTCGGCGTTGCCCATTGCACCGAGTGCCCCTGCCAATCCTGGCATTGCCACCAACACCGTCATTGGGCGCAATATCTACAGGACGCTTGTTGGCGGCAGTACGCTGTACTTGCTGACCACCATTGCTGATAACACCACTGCCACGTACAGCGACACGGCCTCCGATAGCACGCTGTCTGGGCAGCCGCAGCCGCCCACGCTCAATACCTCTGGGGTGATGACGTGGCCGCCTATCGAGGTGGCCTTCAGTGAGTACAGCAATCTGTACGATAGCACGAATGCGCTGGCTGCTGGGGGCAATATGGGCGCGATGGGCAATGTCGGGCGTGGCGGTACCCAGGTGGGCACGACCACGCCTAGCTTCACTCTGCAGCTCTCGCCCGCACAGTTGCCCAAGGATACGACGCTGCTGATGCGCGTGTTCTATGCCACCAAGCACCAATTGGATGCCAATGGCAGCACCATTCCCGAGGTGCATCGCGATGTGATTGTGCTGGGCGCGTGCGCTTACTGCATGCAAGCCTACCAGGTGCCCACCAATGATAACTTCGACTTTCAGGATGGTGGACTGCGTGACCGCGTGGATGATACCAAGATTCCAGCGGCGTGGTTGCAGGCAAGCAAGAACAGGATGGAGCAGTTTGAGAAGCGCTTGACTGAGATCAAACGAGATCGTGACTACGCGTCCAGCAGTAGAGCGCATTGGGGAGACATAGCGGTCAGGTATAACAGACTATAGGGGCATGATCCCTCATGCCCCTGTGAAAAGAAAGGGAAACCATGAACACATTGATGGTCTGCGCACACCTCTACGAGGTATAGCAGGATTCCTATTGCGTTCAAGATAATGATAAAACAGCATGTAGCGCATGTCAAGGGGAGCTATAGCAGTCAGGTAGAACGGGCTATAGAGGTAGAGATCACGACCAGTAGCGCCGAGGATAAAGAAAGGAAAGTCGTGGGCACGACATTGTATAACATTGCCAGCATTGTGAGCATCGTGCTGGCGCTGGCCACCTTGTTCGGTGGTATCTTCGCGTTTCGTAGTGGCTTCGTGCATACCGCCAATCAGGTGCAAGAGCGCGTTATCAATGCGCTGCAGAGCGAGATCGACGCCATACGCGCCCGCATGGATGATCTGGAGCGCGAGAATACACGGCTGCGCCACACCATTGAGACGATCTGTATGGCCCTGAAAACGCGTGGCATCGTCGT
>JAFAXQ010000288.1 GCA_019240835.1 Ktedonobacteraceae bacterium | reverse complement strand
AACCTGACACAGAGCATACTCGCCATTGGGGAGCCTTTTGCGCAGCCTCCGTCGAGTTCCTTTGTGACCGCTATGGTGTCCCTTGCCCACAATGGGTATACGAACCACACTATACGCTCTCCACCCCATGGTACGGGGACAACATCGTACATCTTGCCGACACAATCGTACTCCAGCATCGCATCAAAACTACCCCTACTCCTTTTGCTCGGCGGAATGTCTTTTGCGGTAATCGACTCTATCAGAATAAGCATGAAATGAACGAGTGGGTACAGGAAGCACACAGCAAAGGAATGAGCGATCCTCGCGAAATCTGGCACTATGCCCGGCAGAAAGAAGCTGCTCTCCACGATGCATGACCTACCGCCCTACGCCGCATTGCATGAGGCGGAAATTATTCCTGTCCAAGTACCTAGGTGTTGCTACACTTTGCTGCCTCTTATAAACAGCTATGACCTCTGAAAGTTTCCCTCTGTAGAGATTTTGTCGAACTTATCCCCGTAAAAACTCGTCTACCCATGCAAATGCATCACAAAAGGCTACGCCCATTTCAGGGTGACACGAGAGAAAGCCATAAGCAATAGGGAGCAGATCTATAGCCTCATCTCGCGTTCTTACGCGTTGCCACCAGTAGCGTACCAGCCGCAATAATCTCTCGTACCCATTACTACGAGCCAACGCATCTCCCAACTCGCTCAATGCCACAGTCTGCTCACTTCTGTTCTGAACGCTGCCAATCACCCGCTCGGCTTCCTCCCAGCGTCGTGCTTGCACCAGTGCCTGCCCTAACTCTCTCAATGCCCTAGCTTGCTCACCTTTGTCCCGAATGCTGCCAATGACCCGCTCGGCTTCCTCCCACCATCCAGCTTGCGCCAGCGCCTGTCCCAACCCGCTCAAGGCCACCGCTTGCCGATAACTGTTCTGAATGCTGCCAATAAGCTGCTCGGCTTCCCCCCAGACCCGCTCGGCTTCCTCCCACCATTGCGCTTGTGCAAGCTCCCGTCCTAACTCGCTCAACGCCTCCGCTCGCTCATGGCTATCCTGAATGCTACCAATGACCCGCTCGGCTTCCTCCCAGACTTGCTCGGCTTCCTCCCAGCGTTGTGCTTGTGCAAGCTCCCGTCCTGACTCGCTCAAGGCCACCGCTTGCTCACCTCTGTCCCGAATGCTGCCAATGACCCGCTCGGCTTCCTCCCAGCGTTGTGCTTGCGCCAGCGCCTGTCCCAACCCGCTCAATGCCTTAGTTTGCTCACCGCTGTCTGGAATAGTAAGTGCTACTTGCTGCATTCGTCTGAAGAGTTGTTGATACTGTATTTCTCTGTCGGGCAGGGTCGTCAAATGCGTAGCGATAAGAAGAAAAATCTCTGCCTTGTACATGGGCTTGGTAAGCAACTCGGCTAGACCAAGTGCTTTTGTCTCCTGACCCAGCAGCAGCATAAGCTCGAATGCTTCTCTTGGATACTTATCTGCTTTGCTTGCTAAACCGCATAATAATAGGGTATATCGCCAGAGACGAGAGAGCTGCTCTATAGCCTCTTCTCTGCTCCACTTGTCTGACATAGTGGCTTTTTGCCCTAGTTCCAAGTCAAGCGCGTAGGCATGCCCACTCACATCAAATTGCACCTTTGCTTTGCCATAGGTACCCTCATCTAACACTTGGAAGAGGCGTTGCCAAGCACCCGCATAATAGAGGTGCGTAATATAGTACTGGCGAGCGTAGAGGCGTCTCCTCTGCTCACTAGCATCGTGTGGGGTGTCCTGCCAGATGCAATCGAGTTGGGGTTGCTCACACCATGTCTCCAGGATGCTGTGCCAGTCTTGCTCGTCGTCAGCAGCAAAGATATAATCCTTGTCTGGTTTGTCTTCATCTCGGCGCAAGTAGTCACGAAATTTCAGGTGGAATAAGGAGTAACACTGCAACCCATCTTTGAGATCCTTGATTATTAGACCTCTAAGTCGCTCTAAACCTCTCTCAAGTTCCTCACTGTCTACACTACTGTGAGCATCTTGCCTATGTTTCAGGTTAATGATCTGTTTGAGATGTGTTCGCTCTATTGGCTCATGTGCTACTAGTAACACAGCGAGCACGGGTTTAATCACCCTTTTCCACAATGTGTCGAGTGTGGGCTGATTGCGCCCAAGACGCTCTAATGTGAGTGAAAACAGGTTCTCAGGATTATCTGAAATACGCTGGATGATCTCATCTACTGTGAGGGTATGATGCTCAGCGAGTTCTTTCGCTGCTAAGTCAAGGAAGAGCGCGTTTGCTTCTAACTTGCTGTACAGTATAGCTATGTGGTGCGACTCCAAAAGCACACCGCGATGTTGTAAGATCAGTTTAAAATCGTCTTGGCTGAGCGGCCGAAGAGGGTATTCTGCAAAAGGTGTATGGCGTTTGAGTTGGCGTAAAGCATTTGGACGTGTTCCTATGACAAACACGATGCCTTCTGGCGGAGCAGTGGATGGCAGGAAGTTGCTATCTGGCACTGGTGTAGCATCCTCCTCGAGTTGATCCAGGCCATCGATAAAGATGATCTCTTGCCCTCCTTTCGCTACAACCTCTTTCAATAGGGAAGGAAAGAGGCTGCGTAAGGTTGGCAGGTGATCGCCTTCAACGTAGAAAGTGGGCAGATGGTATTTGAGAATCAAGCGAGCCATGAGGTGTTTTAGCAATACCACTTGATAATCCGTGCCTGCATCAAATGGGATGAAATGATAGATAACCAGTTCTTCCCGCTGCTCGTCTTGCTCGATTCTATGCAGATCGACCAGTTTGGCAATGATACTGCTTTTGCCTTGTCCAGCATCTCCTGTGATAGCCACATAGCCACCCGCCTTACGCATCTCCGTGATATATTGACGAATCTCGTCCAACTCTGTGACCCTGCCTGCAAAGCTCTCTAAGCGGTCTCGGAGCAAGAAACGGCTGAACTCATGGTTGGAGAGTGCGAGCAATTTTTGCTCTTGTGCGGCCTGCTGCTCTGCCTGTTGGCGCGCTCTTCGAGCCTGCACGGTTTGATCGGGAAAAGTGGCAAGAATGACGGGTGCGCTAATGGGTTTATTTGAGATGCTAGGTTGGTGCGGCAAGCGAGCACGTAGGTAATCGACGAGTCTTTCAAAGGTGATTTCGCCTTTATCATTGACTACCTCAGCACACTCCTCTGCACCTAATACACGCAGAAGGTGGCAGGCTAGGACACTGTATCCATCTTGTTCAAATGTAGTACCATTGTAGCTTGTCGCTGCAATGGTGATGCGTACGCCTCTACTGTTCTCTGCTTTGCCCAAATAGGAATCGAAGCACTTCTGAATACTTTGCTTGAGGGCCTCAAGTGGTTGCTCTTCCTGCTGATAGCCAGCATTGCCAGCATAGCAGCAATCGAGCATAATTAATACAGTGCCAGCATCAGTTTTTTCATAAAGAACTCCGCTGAGCCAACTAAAGGAGAGGTGAGCACCTTTATCGGTATTCACCCGCTGAGGATTAAAGTCCTGGCTGACCAGATACACGTCACGTTGTTCTGTTTCGATAAACAGGGGTTCACCATGTCCACAAAAGTAGAAGAGCAGGAAATCAGCAGCACTGCGATTTTCCACGAGGTCGCAAATAGCGTCCCTCATAGTGTGTGTAGGCTCGTCGAGCAAGGGGGGCAGAAGCTCAAAGCTGCAGCGATCTTGTAATACCTCTGCTATAGCTCTAGCACTCTGCGTCGCGTATTTCAGTGCATCTCTCCCTGGCTCTGGCTTGCCATTGTTGCCAACTACCAAGGCGAGGCGTTTGCCTGTAGACGATGCCTCCTGCGAAGGTTGTTTCTGTGTGGGCATGGTGCAAGGAAACTCCTTATTTTTTCCCACGTGGTCTTTTTTTCGGAATCCTCGGCTGAATTTTGAGCGGGTTGGCAGAGGAGACTTGAGTGCCTATATGGGTATTTTGCAACTGTTGTACTAGCTTGGTTAGGGTTTCCTGAACTTGGGCAACGTTGGTTGACTCGATAGTGATAGAGGCTCCATTATGCTGTATAGTGATTTTAAGAGGACTGGCCACGGCTTCAGCGTGACCGACACGCCGTTCGTAGGCGTGTTTCACATGAGTAATGATGGTAAAGATGAAGCCAGAGAGCGTTAGCAACGCACTGCTATCATTGAGCACTTCTTCTATTATTGTCCTGTGATCCCATGCAGCAGTAGCAAGTTGAACAAGAAAATCTCCTCCTTGCTGTCCCGTATACACAGGTTGTACAGTGAAGTCATCGTGTTCTAGAGCCTCAACCGTATCTCGTCCAATCGCACGTATGAATGCAGGATCGCTCTCTTCTGGCTGATCTGCTATGAGTTCTAACAAAACAGTAAATGTGTCCATATCGCCTCACTTGAGATGCCTCTCACTCAACTTACCCACACCGTCTCCGCTATACTCTATCATTCTCCCTATCATCTCAATTTTAGCACAAGTAGTAGTTTCGTCATAGAGGATGTCCGAAAAAGGGTGTCCGTCAATTTCTTGCAGCGAGGGCCTGTGATGTATGGTACCTGACGTGGCTCTTAGAGGGAATCCACGTTGGTAGGGGCACAATAGAATTGTGCCCCTACCGAGCCTGTGCGCAAAAAAGTGACGCTCACCCTCCGAAAGAGACACAAATAATGCAGAGTTTATCACTGTGTCTTAGCAAACTTCATTAGCCTAAATTATTCAGTTCTCAGCGTCTATATATAAAGAAATAGTCTCGTTATCCTCTAAATACTCTTTGTGAGAGGAGAACCTGTTATGAGTGGGCCGTATGACACACTACCGCAACTAGCTTTCTGGCTCTGGGGACTGCCTCTTGCTGTGCCAGCGCCTTTGACTTGGGGACTTATCTGTCTTGTAGCAGGCATTCTCACATTGACTTTAGCCGCCTGGTGCTGGGGACTAGGTCCTTTACTTTGGAGGCTCGCTCGTCTTTTAGGATGGATTGGCCGCCTTGTGCGGGTCGGATGGGTACTGCCACTAGCTGGACTTGTCGCAACGTTCCTTGGCGTATGGTACCTTTTTAGTCCTATGATGGAAGCGTTGTTTCATCTCCCTCAAGCTTGGTTCAACCCATGGACAATCCTAGCCGCATACACACTCATCTGGCTTCTCGTACGGATGTGGCGCGCCCAGCAGCAGTTAGTAGTAGAAGAGTTTAAGAATTATGCAAGTGATCAACTCAACGCGAGTGTGAAGGGATTGGCGATACTTCTCGTAGTAAAGCTCGGTCAGATCCATGACCTGTACCGTATTGTAGATGAGCAGCGAGCGTTTCCGACTTCTGCATTGCAAAGCGAGGCCATAGATGCAGCTATCGACGTGGAAGATACAGGAGCTATTCTCAAAGATGCCGTGAGTTCTCAGTCCACGTTGAGTTTAGGCCCATTGAGTATTCCAGTGGGCACGCTTCTGTCTTTGATTGCAGGCTTAGTGCAAGGCCCACGTATTATTGGCAGCCTACACCAAGACAACAATATGCTTATCCTGACTGCACAATGCACGAACGAAGGTAGCTCGTGCAAGTGGCGCGTAGATCGTCTGCTATCATCTGAACAAGCATCGTCATCGTCTCCTGGCAGCCTGGATGAGATGGTCCAGGAGTTGGCTTATCGCATCTTCACTGATCTCGCA
>JAFAXQ010000099.1 GCA_019240835.1 Ktedonobacteraceae bacterium | reverse complement strand
TTTCTTGCGCCCATCGTTGATGCCTGAACCAACCTCTTTGACCACTTTGTGAACCTTCCAACCTTTTGCCGCACAGTAGCCTGATAGCCGTTCTGCCTGGGTGTCCAGATTAGGCCGGTTCTCATTGGCAGAGACACGCGCATAAACTACCACAACCACATCAGATTGTGCAGGTTGATCGATGTCTTCCGTGATAATAATGGTTCCGGTATCCAATTGACGCCCTTTGATCTTGCCAGCTTTGTACCAGCGCCATGCTGTTTCGTAGCGCACACCTATGCGCTCGGCAAATGTTCGTAGTTTCATGTGCTCTCCCCAGGCAAACAGTTCCTCGAAACGGGGGACGCACTGAAATAAGAAAGATTTCTCAGCAAGATCGGAATTGAAAATAGAAGGGAAGAAGAGATGAGATTGTCAACGAGGCACAGTCGCCGATAGTTCCCTTCCTCCCGCCGGAACCTGTGGCTCACGGACACGTCAACGTGAGGACCTCCACAAAGCAGGGCTATATCATGCTCGCTTGACTGCGTATGCTCCCTCTTCAATGCCATATGCGAAATGTCACTGTGGCGCGGGCCTCCTCTTGTGAGGGGTGTTCTGTCCGCTTCCATTCCGCCTAGACTTGTGCAGTTTCGTCGTGGCTACGAACGCCTTGCGTCCCACTTGAGCTTTTTCACTCTGGAAAGTGCCTTCTAGCGATAGATTTACGCTTCTTCTCTTCTCATCCTGGTTGGATAGCCTATCAGCTATTGTGCGGTCTCTCCCCTAGCCGGTGGTTTGGCTTGACTGCAAAATGCCTGCATCTGTCACCTGCAAGCGATTATTCAGTTGTAAATGTGCTTGAGTAAAGATGCAGAGTGCTTTCATCGTGAACCTCCTAGCTAGTGGTACAATGGATATAGCCAGAAGATCATCACCGATCTATGGTTAGGTAGGGACGTGGTTGATGCTGCCAGGCAATGACACGTCCCTTACCGCCCGCCCCCTCTGCTCAAAGATTAGAGATATTTTCCTTTGGAAAAATCATTTTCTCTAAGAAAAATGATACCTAAGAAAAATCATTTTGTCAAGGGCAAAAATTTATGATACACTGTTCCTGAGTCAGCCGTGAATCAATCGAGGTTTTTCGTAAGTTATCATCAGTCCATCGTGAGATAAGGCGCACATGCTCAAGAACATTGATACGAACCGTGACCATCTCACCACACCAGAAGCAGCAGAGCGCTCAGGCTTAACCAGAACGTACCTTGCACTCTTGCTCAGGCGCGGCACCCTCGAAGGGTTTCGACATGGGCGAGACTGGTTTGTGTACACCGATTCTCTAGAAGCGTTTCTTGCTGCACCTCGCAAATCTGGACCGAGAGGACCTCGTAAACCTCCTTCTGAGACACATACAAACGATGCTGACCATCAAAGCTAGGGGAATATCCCCTTGTTCTAATAGCAGTCTACTTGGGAACAGTGGGAACACAAGAGCTTTCCTGAAATATTTTGCAACACCTGTGAGAGCGGTAAGTCCCTAGAATGCAGGAAACTGCGGGAATTCTGAAACATGGCGGGAAAGGCGAAACTGATGAACGGCTATGGCGTATTTCTTTCTAGCCTACGAACCAGTGCAGGACTTTCTTTAGAGGTCCTAGCAAAAATCGTTACCAGTAGTAAGAGCACGTTATCCCGTTTAGAGAATGGAGACATTCCCCGACCGTTCCGAGGTGGAACACGTAGCCTGATTATCCAGCTTGCACATATCTTATGTTCTTCAACGAAAGAGACAGAGCGTTATCTTACTCTCGCTGGCATTGATCGATCTCTGCTTACCGAGATTGAAGAGATCCAGCTAGGTTTTACTCCTCACATTCTCAAGGGATCACAGGAAGAGAAGCAGGATCTTGAGCGGCTGGAAAAGATTTATCAGCAACTACTCAGTAAGCTGGAAGTGTGGGAACAAGAATTAGGGGTGGAGGATGCGCCCCCTACTCTCAAGTCAAAAGCACAGCGATACAGAAATATCTTGCAGGAAATTCAAAAGCGGCTTGATCGATTCTACGATAGGAGCGATCCTCTTGATCTTCCTACACCAGAAGCCATGCCAGCTTATTATGTAGAAACAGTAGGAGATAGAATTGTGATCGGGAATGAATATGATGGATATACAAGTGCTTCAGATGCACACAGCCTCTATGCACTTGCTTCAGATAGAGCGCGTTGGTTGATGCAACTTGTCGGTGTCGAGCGATTTGCCGTCGATGATTGCATCATTCTCGCCAATAGCGAAAACTTCAAAGGATGGGAGCCACAGGAAGTCAGAACCAGTGTGCTGACCAATCCTCTCCCCATTCCAGATGATCTTGCCGATATCCAGCGAGAAAAAATCGCTACGATTGAGAAGCATTATTTTAATGCGCCTCACTATCGTCTTGTCTCTGCTACCCCGGCATTTAGCGAACTGGATCATCTCAAGATAGTCCTCGCCCCTCTTGGCTTCTTCGATTACTTTAGCCTCAACCCTTACTTCGATGAGCCACTTCTGACCACGCTTGATGGCTCAAAGATCTCCATTCGAGAGAAGTACGGGAACACAGCCTTGACCTACAGTTCAACGGACAAAGGAACGTCACTCATCCCTGCACCTATTAGCATTCAATGTGTTGTTATCACGGAAGATCAGCGCATCCTGCTTGTCCAGCGCTCTCTCTCAGTAGCGTTTTACCCAAACCACTGGTCAGCTTCGTTTGAAGAGACGATGAATGCGCCTGGACTTGTAAAAGATCAGCAGGTACAAAAAGGCGATGCCGACTTCTTTGCCAGTGCTCTACGAGGGCTAGATGAAGAGTTTGCCATATCAGAAGATGCGGTCAAGGACATTAAAGCCCTTTCGCTCAATGTCGAATATCTTACTCTCTCTGCTGACGTGTTTATGCTTATCAGGCTTGACCTTACCATTGACGAAATCAAACAAGGGTGGATGATCAGTGCCAAACATAGAGATGAAGCGTCCAGGGTCAACAGCATCTCAACTGATCTCTCCGAGGTGGTTGATCGACTCTTTAGCCGGACATTGTGGCACCCAACTTCTCGAATGCGTCTTATCCAGTTCCTTTTTCACCAGTACGGTATACAAGCGGTAACGAAAGCAATAAAAGCAAAACAGCCATCCTAGCATCTTCTTTTCACCCCCAACACGCTACTTTCTCAGGTGGTCGTTTTGGGGGTGAAACCCTGTCATAAAACGCTATAAAAATCAATAAAACGCTATATTTTCAAACACTAGTTTTAGATACCGACAAAAGCTCCGATTAGCGTGTCTGGGAGCGGCTTCGGCCTCACCGGGTTATGTGGTTGATCAGCGGGAAGAATGTGAATCGAGACAGGAAGTTGTCCTGTAGCAAATTGCTCGAAGCTCTGGCAAATTTCATTCGCGAGCTGGGTGGCCAACAGCGGATCGTTGCTCTCAACAGTGACTTTGATAAGCTGAGTGTTGGGCACTGTATCTGCCGAGACCATAGCGCTCAACTCGGCTAAGGTGAAGTGAGCATGACTGGTTACTACCGGCCTGAGAACGCTAGGGCTTACCACAAGTTGGGCATATGTTGGTACTGCCTCCAGACTAGCACTGGTATTTTCGTAGGAAGAGCCAGTAGTCTCAAAGTGTATGAGCAGCGTGGCAGTAGCTTGATAAACGGGGGGTATGAGCTGGCTTGCAACGAATGTTCCTGCACTGCAGAGGGTAACACCAAATGCGACGATGCACAGCCAGCGACGGAGCGCAAGCGCACGAAGATGAGATGTAGAGTGCATGGTAATGTCTCACTTTCCACATAATTTCCCCACCTGACACTGGTAAGAGTGTATATCAGATGATGAGCTTTGTCAAGTAGCTCGTAGCATCAATCTTCTCATCGGTCCTACAATATGGTAAAGAGAAACGAATTAAGGAGAACTGACGAAGAGTTGCCCATCCCAACCTATCGCTCAGTTTGTAGAGATGGGTAATGACAAATTTAATGATTGTTAATGATCTTGAAGTACGCAATGCACCCTGGCAGGAATCCAGGAACCATGACCTGATTATCTCAACCCTTCAGAAAGCTGCGCGCCAAGCAACTCAAGCACAACGCGGCATCGTTGCCAGCATAACGTGGCCTATCGAGCTATGTGATCCTCTCAGTATTTTCACTGCTGCCTGCGCTGCAGGATTAGGCAAGTGCTTTTTCTGGGAGCATCCTGCTGTGCAGCATGCTCTGGTGGGTGTCGGTGCGGCGACGAGCATTGAGACGTACGGAAGTCGACATTTTACTGAGGCGGCTGCGCTATGGCGTGAACTTCTGCAAGACATGGTCGTGACGTACGCGCCTGGTATGGAGCCTATCTACGGCAGTGGTCCGACGCTTTTCGGCGGCTTCGCCTTTGATCCCCTGAGTGTTCGTACCCCACTGTGGGACATGTTCCCTGATGGGTTATTGCTGCTACCGCGTATTCTGTTCAGCTCTAGCTCAGGACGAGCGACACTCACCGTCAACGCAGTGCTTCAGTCGCAGGATGATGTTGAGCAGAGCACGAGGAGGATCGAAAAAGACATTGTACGGCTTTTTACGGCGGTAGCAAAAGCAGAGCAGGTGGTGTCTGAACAGCGAGACGAGGATCAACTGGTGGTGCAGGATATCCAGCCTGCTGCCGAGTGGATGGAGCGAGTAAGTGACACAGTGCGGCTTATTCGTCAGCGAGTGTATGAGAAGGTAGTACTGGCCCGCTCTGCTCGCGTAGTTGATCGTGCAAAAGAGCCTTTCAATGTGAGCGCGACGCTGCACCGACTGCGCAGGAGTTATCCAGATGCCTATACGTTCGCTATACAGCGAGGGGAGCGCTTCTTTGTGGGGGCTACACCTGAACGGCTTGTGCAAGCGCAGGACGGCCAGCTCTACACAATGGCCCTGGCTGGTACGGCTCCACGCGGCACATCGGAGCAGGAGGATGAGCAGTTGGGTACGGAACTGCTGAGTAGTGAGAAGAATAATATTGAACATGCCATCGTGGCTGCAACAGTACGCGAGGCGCTCCTGCACTTTTGTAGCGACGTGAAGGTCTCTGATCAGCCTCAACTACTCAAGCTCAAAGATGTGCAGCATCTGAAAACACCGATTAGTGGCACACTTTTACCAGGTTGCTGCATCCTTGATATCATGGCTGAACTTCATCCTACGCCTGCAGTTGGTGGTGTTCCAAGAGAAGCAGCGCTCTTAGCTATACGCGAAAACGAGCAGTTGGATAGAGGCTGGTACGCTGGCCCCGTAGGATGGATTGGCGCTAGGGGTCATGGGGAATTTGCAGTGGCCCTTCGCTCTGGGCTAGTTCAACGCGATCAGGCAACTCTGTTCGCGGGTTGTGGTATTGTTGCCGACTCAGACCCACAGGCGGAGTATGCCGAGTCGTGTTTGAAGCTAGAGGTGATGCTGCGTGGTTTGGGCCGTAAGGATCGGGAGGAAACATGTCAGTTGGCGAGTCGTTAGCTAATCCAACCTATGCGTACGTGAGAACGTTTATAGATGAGCTGTCTCGCTCGGGAGTGCGCCACGTGGTGATTTGTCCCGGCTCTCGCTCAACGCCGCTGGCAATGGCGCTTGCTGAACAACACAGCATGCGCATGTGGATGCACGTGGATGAGCGCTCGGCAGCCTTCTTTGCATTGGGCATGGCTAAGCGCCTTGGAGAGACCGTTGCATTGCTCTGCACGTCGGGAACCGCTGCAGCAAACTTCTTCCCAGCTATTATTGAGGCGAAGCTCACGCACATTCCCTTGCTGGTGCTCACGGCAGATCGGCCTCACGAACTGCGTGATTGTGGTGCGCCACAGAGTATCGATCAGGACCGACTCTACGGGACGTATGTCAAGTGGTTTGTGGACGTGGCGCTGCCCGAGGCAACGAACACGGCGCTTCGTTATGTTCGCACACTGGCTAATCGAGCTGTAGCGCTGGCTCAGGCTGTCCCTGCTGGTTCCGTGCATCTCAACTTTCCCTTTCGAGAACCGCTCACTCCTGGACCAAGCGCCGACCTACCGCTACCATCGCCAGCACAACGCGATAGTACCGCATGGTATGGTAGATCTGACCATACGCCATACGTCACCGTACATGACTCCTCACTAGCAGGACCGTCACCTGCAACGCTTGCCCAGTTAGCTGCCAGTATGCGTGCTAGGCGACACGGGCTGATTATCGTCGGCCCACAGGACGATACAGCGCTCATTGAGCCACTCACGCAACTGGCACGTCACCTCGGTTACCCCATCCTAGCCGACCCGCTCTCACAACTGCGTTGCGGCGATCACGGTCAGACACACGTGCTCTCAAGTTACGATGCATTTCTGCGTATTGAATCATTTGTGGAACGAATAGTCCCAGACTTCATACTTCGTTTTGGCGCTATGCCTACCTCAAAACCTGTGCTACTCTACTTGAAACGCTATTCGTCCTGCCCCTTAGTAGTCCTTGATAAGCACGGTGGCTGGGAGGAGCCAACTCAACTGGCAGCAGACCTTATTCACGCTGACCCCGTTGCACTGTGTCGCGATGTTATAGGTCAAATTCAGCCATCAGATGATGCAGCGTTAAGTGCATGGCTCACTACCTGGCAACAAGCCGACAGGGTAACACGACAAGCGATCCTGCATAGCATGCAGGATTATGCTGAACTCTTTGAGGGGCGCATCTTTACTGAACTTGCCGAGCTACTGCCTGATGGTGCCACACTCTATGTAGGTAACAGCATGCCAGTGCGCGACCTGGATACCTTCTTCTGGAACACAACCCGCCATATACGTGTGCTAGGCAATCGCGGCGCAAATGGCATTGACGGCGTCGTCTCTAGTGCGCTCGGCGCGAGTGCAGCGGCTGGAGATGCTACAGTGCTCGTTGTTGGCGACCTGTCGTTCTACCACGACCTCAATGGCCTTCTGGCAGCCAAAATGCATGGCCTGAACCTCACCATTGTGCTGGTCAACAATGACGGCGGTGGTATTTTCTCGTTCCTGCCGCAGGCCGACTATCCTGAGCACTTTGAACAGCTTTTCGGCACACCGACAGGGCTGGACTTTCATTCTGCCGTGCAGATGTATGGTGGTCAGTTTCAGCGTATCACGAGTTGGGAGCAGTTTCGCAAGGTCGTGAGCAAGGGATTGAGCTACGAGGGACTTCATGTCGTCGAGGTGCCCACACAACGAGACAGTAACGTAGCATTGCACCGTCAACTCTGGCAGGCCGTGAGCAAGGCAATTGATGGACAGGTATCAGCACAACAAGCGACGATTGGTGGTAAGTAGAGCGTGAAGGTAACATGCCGATCAGCAAGCAGATAGATGTCAATGGAATTCGGCTCGGTGTTGAACTGCGCGAAGCTGGGGTTGGTGCAGATAACCCTCACATGGTACGCCGGCGAGCGATACCTCTCGTCCTACTGCACGGTTTCACTGCAAGCGCGGCCAGTTGGGGCTATCATCTTGATAGGCTGGCTGCTCAAGGTCTGCGCGTTATCGCACTTGATATGCTCGGTCACGGAGCGTCCGACGCGCCAGAGTGTCCAGAGCGCTACTCACTAGCACATTATCAACAAGATATTCTGGCTGTGCTGCACGAGTTGGGAGTACGCCAAGGCGAGGCAATTTTGCTCGGCTATTCGATGGGTGGGCGCATCGCACTTTATACAGCCTTTGCTGGATTTTTTCGCGCACTCATCCTAGAGAGTGCCTCCCCTGGCATAGAAAATGTCGCCGAGCGTACCCAGCGCCGTCTTAGCGACGAGGCCCTAGCTGCTCGTATAGAGCGCGGCGGCGTGGCAGCATTTGTCGAATACTGGGAGCATCTGCCTCTGTTCGCCAGCCAGCAGAGACTGCCCCCGCAGCAGCAGCAGGCATTACACGTCCAGCGTCTGCGTAGTCGTGCTGTCGGGCTAGCACAAAGTTTGCGCGGTGCAGGCACAGGCATGCAACCATCGCTTTGGGGCGAACTCCCCGAGCTGCGCATTCCTACCTTGCTTATTGCAGGTGAACTCGACACAAAGTTCTGTACCATCGCACGGCGCATGGCACAAACGTTGCCGTATGTGCAATTGCAGATTGTGCCAAATGCTGGCCACACCGTTCATCTCGAACAACCAGAGCAATTTGACCAACTAGTAATAAACTTTTGTTTAGCAAAGGGGTAACTATTTTATGTCTATAGCATGGGAAAAAGTCCGCGACTACACAGACATCATCTTTGAGA
>JAFAXQ010000182.1 GCA_019240835.1 Ktedonobacteraceae bacterium | reverse complement strand
AGCGCGAAGCCGACCCCGAGATGACTCTTGCCGCAAGGGGAGCCTTGCAGAAGATCCCAGGGAGACGACCTGGTAGGTAGAGTGTGAGTGCAAGCCTGGTAACAGGTGCAGCTAAGCACGCCTAATGATCCATCGACTTGTGAGCAGTAGGGTGGAGCGCGGGCAGCCGACGAGGGCCTCGGGCAAGTGGCCAGGCGGGTCGGCAAAATTGAGGTAATCGCTTTGAGTAAAGAAAAGCAGTTGTGATACTCACAACTGCTTTTCTTTGCTCATTCTTATTTTTTGCATCTGGCAGCGACGACGGTAACTTCCTGACGATTATGAAAGAGTTGACGAGCTTTTACAATGCCATAGCCTGTGTTGAGTATGGCTATAGCATCTCTGAGTGTCGTCAGTGGATTGATTTCACGTGTGGCATGTGGCAACTTAAGTGTGCTAATAACAACGCCGTTGTTATGTAAACAATGAGATGCAAGGACTAGAAGATGAGCTGCGTCACGAGCGTCCATACGCATATCGTTAGCAATTACGTCAAACTGCTTATACCTCCTGACAGCTTTCTCAAGATAACTCTCAGCGTAACCGCGGTAATGCTCAAGGTGTTTGTTCCCCTCCAGCCGTGCATCGAGACGAGCGGGATCCACAGCTACGACATCCATCCCTGCCTCTAAGAAAAGGCGCGTCCAACCACCGGGTGCGGCACCTAGATCAAGCGCGATTCCCTTGCAGGGAAGGAAGAGATCAAATACTTCCAGAGCCTCTAGAAGTTTGAACTCGGCACGGCTGATCTGCTCGGGTGTGTTTGCGAAACGCCTTGCACCACCAGGCCAACTGCTAAGATTTTCCTCGGCACTGGAGATGCCGAGATAGCATGTGTGCGCTGTGCAGAGTAGCGAAACAATGACGCGAGGTTTCTTGACAGCTTCTACAGCATCGGTTTCGGTTGCGAAAGCCTCTGCAAGAAGTCGGTTCAACTGTCCACTACTATACGCTCTCTCTACTTGATTACCGTCTGTGGACACGAAACGTGACTGCACTGCAAACTGTATACCTCGCTCCAGTTGTGCGAATGTCGGCAATGCTGCGGCACTTAGAGCTATGCGTCCTACGTCTTGCTCCTTGTTAGTAATATGTACTATGGTTTGTACTGGCGCGAGGTGACGTACAAATGTGGGATGCGTTGTAGCCGCTTGATGAGCTAGCGAGGAGAAGTCGGACGCATCGCAAAGGGTAATGCCGGGTGCTAGATGCTCAATAGGGGTAAGCCGTTTGTCGATCTGTCTCAATTCTGTCAGTGCTGCCTGCGAAAATTCAGGGTTTGACGTAATGATAAAGGTTTGTGTACTCACAATCCTCCCAATTTTGTAGGGTGACCGCAAGGAATCGCCACTACTATACACGCAGGAACGGCACAACGGGTAACGTAGGAGTGTCTCTTGCGGTCCCTGCCCCTTACTACTAAAAAAGTATGGTAAACTGTTTAATACTAAGTGGCACGTAGAGCTAACTTGTAGACAAATTGTACCATGAAGAAATACGAAGGCAAAGATGGCAGGATATATCCTTCTTGAAGGTGGTGCGGAATTCGAGGGCGAGATGGCACGTGCGGACCGCCGTGCTCTAGAACTTGCTGGCGGAGCTGATGCCTTCGTTAGCATCATTCCCACAGCCGCGGCTCCTGATAACAATGCTAAGCGCGCTGGAAACAGTGGCGTTCGCTGGTTCCAGAGGCTAGGAGCGCGCAATGTTGAGGCGCTTCCTCTCATCGACAAAGCTACGGCCAATGATAGTGCAATTGCGCGTAAGCTACGCTGGTCACATCTCATCTACCTTCTGGGCGGCTTTACTGGCTATCTCGGTGAGGCGCTGCAGGACAGCACAAGCTGGCAAGAGATGCTCGCTGCCTACGAATCAGGTGCAGTCATCGCTGGCAGTAGCGCTGGGGCGATGGTGCTGTGTCAATACTACTATGATCCAAGCAAGCGAAAAATAGCAGAGGGCCTGGGACTCGTCCCCAACACCTGCGTCCTGCCCCATCACAACACCTTCGGCAAAGACTGGGCGCAATGGCTTGGGCATAATAAATCCGCTCCCTACGCGCATGTTGTCTTGCTCGGCATCGACGAACACACGGGTATGCTTGATGATGCTGAAGGTGGCAAAAAGATAGGCTGGCGTGTCTACGGACAAGGAGCAGTGACACTTTATCACGCCGGTAAGACGACGGTGTATACAACGGGTCAGACGTTTAAGCTGCTGTGAAACAGGGTCAGGATCCGTGCGTGTGATATACGGCGTGTGCTCTGTCCCTGCATGTGTCACCACGATCGTCTAAGAATCGCTAGCAATGTCAATGACAAAGCAATTGCTATTGCAGTGAGCAGTGCCTTGTGGAGAAGCCCTAGGCTGTTATCCGTTTGTGCTGATCCTCCAGAAGTCTGCTTTTGCTGCGTCGTGTTTGGCGCAGGGGAGGGAGCCGTGGGAAATTGCAGCGTATTCCACGCTGGTTGAACTCCATCTTGCGTGTGCCTTGTGCTGTCTACGCTTCCATTGCTGCTACTGCTACTTCCTCTGTCCTGATGCACGCTAGTTGTAGATGTTGCCTGTACTGGAAGCTGAGTATTATTATTGCTCGCGTCGATGGTCGGACTATTCGTAATTTGCCAGTTAGGGGAACCGTCGGGGACGCGAGCATATGACTCGTCTCCAGACAGCGTTGGCACAGCTACCTCATCGATCACTATGCCACCGATAAGCAGTCGCACTTCAACCATCTTGGATGAGAAGTGCGGGGGCAAAGTGTATGGGAAAACAACCAGAAAATTATGTGGAGCAATAGCGCTACCAAATGGCAAGAAGAAAGGATTGGTTGAGGGTCCACTATCAAGACTGCTATGGACCCCGTAGAGGTCGAATGGTGCATTCTGAGGGTTGTAAATCTCGACCCACATGTCTGTCGTTGGTGAAGACACCGTAGTTTGTGTGCAGTTCCATATTGAAATGGGATGAAGGAGAACCTCGTTGATGAAGAGCTGGCTGCGTAAAGCTGCTGGTTGTATAAGTGGGCCAGCTACCGCAGGCGGTTGGGACGGTGCGCAGTTGTGTTTGGCGCTTACTGATGTTTCGAGGGTGGTTACGCTAGAAACAAGAAAAACCATACATATACTTACCAAAAACCGCACGTGACCACCTCTCTGCTACTTTTTGGGGTTGTGTGGGGGCACGGTTTATCATGTCCTGGGGGCAGTGGAGTTGTGAGGCAACGTGATCCTCTCTCTCTCACCCTTTGGGCATGATTTATCGCACCCCTAAATAATGACCGAAGGTCGTTTTTTCTCTACTGGAAATCCTATTGGGATAGATATTTGAATGGCACCGCATGAGTACGTGGAAATCTCTCATTTACTATCCGCCGTATCGCTTCTATGCTACTCTCCCCAAATATAATGGCGATGATAGAACCAATAATGATTCCACAGATGCCACCTAGCGCAATACCTTCAAGAAACATACGATTACGGAAAAAAGTCATCATTGTCACCTTTTTTCTCTGCGTTATTGTTCATATACTACCGCTTTAGCTTCATTCCACAAACGTTCGAGTCGATAGTATTCCCGTTCCTTTGGCGCGAAGATATGTACGATGACATCGCTGAAATCGAGCAAAACCCAGCCAGTCTCGGCGATACCTTCGCGGTGAAACACCTTGGCTCCGTGTTTCGCTAATGCTTTGTCGATTGCATCGGCAATGGCCTGTATCTGTCGCGGGTTGCTACCACTACAAATAACGAAGTAATCACCGATAGTAGTGACATCACGGACATCAAGTAGCAAGATATCCGAGGCTTTTTTATCTGACGCAATATCTACAGCAGTCCTTGCTAACTGCGTTGAGTCCAGCAGTACTCCTTCCACAAGCCCTCCCTATTGACAAGGTGGCTATGGGCAAGTGCTGCTCATAGCCGGAAAAACAAAATCTGTATGCGCGCATTATAACATGATAACGTAAGTTTTGTTAAGTGTATTAAACAATCTTTTTGACGCCTTCCTGTGAGATGGTGCTCAGTAGTTCTTCGGCTGTGCGTCCACTTACAGGATCAACGACATGCGGTGAGATTTCCACGAGGGGAATCAGCACAAATGCACGTTCGGCCATACGAGGATGAGGAATAGCCAAATGTTCTTGTTGCAGGCGAAGATCCTCGTAGAGAAGAATATCTATATCAATAGGACGTGGAGCATTACGGAATGATGACTTTCGCCCAAGCGCCCCTTCTATTGATTTAATATACTGTAGAAGTTCTTCGGCAGAAAGCCACGTCTTACCGCAACACACCAAGTTGAGAAAGTATGGTTGATCGAGATATCCCACCGGCTCTGTTTCATAGACAGAGGAGATACTGTGAAGTTCCATGACCTCGCGTAGACGTTGTAGCGCGGCAGTAAGATTGCCGCGCCGATCTCCTAGATTAGAACCTAGTGAGAGGTAGACTGTGTAGGATGTTACTTGCAAAAGATTCTATTCCTCCATCAAGCATTCTACATCATATGGTTGCTCTTATGATATATCAAGCATGAACCGCTGTTCATCCTTATTCCAGATAAAAGCAAAGCCATTCCACGACCTGTCTTGATATCTTTTCTCTCATTTACCTTCTTGCCCTTGTGTCCTAGTCCATGCCTGCATCGGCGTTGCCACTAGGGTCAGTACATCCTGTATACGAAAGGGCTTCAAGAGGGGCACAGCCAGGACCGCACCTGCGATACGCTGCACCACTAGTTTCTTGCTCTCGTCCTGGCTAATCATCATGATGAGTGTCGTCTGTGGGCACAGGACTCTGAGCCGCATGAGCGCTTGCGCACTCTCAGGCCGATCAGCATGCAGGGCGACAAAAGCGATCTCGGGCGGCTGCTGGCACAGACGTGGCAAGGCGGCTAGTGCTACCTCATAGTTCTTGAAGATCGTAACCTGGTGACCGACCTGTTGCACCTTGAGCGCGAAGATGGCTCGTATGGTGCGTGATGGCTCAATGACCAAGATGCGCTTACTCATGAGGTGTCTCCTGTACATCACACCATGCACCACTCTCCACGAGCACTTGTGCTTCTTGGTGCTTGCCTGCTTCAATGAGTTGCAGAATGCGCTCTGCTCCTTGCTCCATACGTTTGATAATGAAATCGTGGCGCGCTATGCCACAAGCAAGCCCGTACAAGCCGAGCCTTGCTGCCTCTTCCTCTAACGCTTGCTGCTCTCTGAAGCGTGCGATCTCACTCTTATTACCGTTCATAAAGAAGTTCCTTTTTCTTCATTGACACTATACGCTGTGTAATGACACACTAGGGAGGGAGGAGAGGCATCTCAGTGACACCTGTTCCTCACTTCACGCAAGCATAGCAGATGTGTTGTGCTAAAAAGCTGTTGTGCTCGTCTTCTGAGCGAACACATGGCTTAGATGTGCGCTTCAAAAGCGACGTGCAACGTCGCTTTCAGTTTTTGGGGATTGACGAAGGTTGACCTTACTCCTATACTGACACTAGTTGAGAATAGTGCTGAATTATCAGTACCATGAGAGAAAGAAGCATGTATGGGAGAAACAGTACAACCAACTCAAGACTGGAAAGTCGTTTATGGACATCTCTTTGAGCAAGGCGAAGATGGCTTGCCTAAACCAGGACAGGTGCTCAAATACTTTCGCGAAGTACGTAAGATGAATACCAAGGCACTTGCAAGAGTGCTGGGAGTGACAAAAAGAACCGTTGAACGCATGGAAAATGAACATCTCTTCTTTGATTCGCTTTCACGCCGCCGTGCGCTTGCTGCGGCTCTTCGTATCCCTCCATTTTTGTTAGGGATCACTGCCTTTCGCGGCATGCCTGCACTTGTAGCGCCACACGTGGCAGGCACAGCAGTACACACCACCACGCAGCTAGCAGTTGTCGCCTCCTTGGATGCACTCAAGGAAGGTTTGGCAAACAGGTGGAAACAGCTTGAAACCAACTCAGAGCAACGTGTACTTCCCGAGATTGAGCAAGATATTAGCAGTCAGCGTGAAGTTCTCTCTTTGTTCAGTGGGCAAGAACGGCTGGAAGGACAGTGTGTCCTGCTAGGCTACTACCTGCTGGCTGTGGATGTTGCCCGTCATGGACGCAATTATCCAGCGGCCTTCCGTAATGCTGATAGTGCCATCGAACTGGCCCTCAGCCTCAATGTCCCCGAGATCAGATACCCTGAACTGGTAGCCGCTGCTTATATGGAACGTGGATCGGCCTATGTTGAACGAGGAGACCCAGGCGATGTGGAAGCGTCCGTAGCAGACTTCCAGGCAGCATTGGTGTATGGTCAACGTTCACAGGCACCACTGCTTGCAGCCGTTTCTGGGCGAGCAGGGACAGTATTTATCCTGAAAGCACAGGATAAGACGGACAAAGCAGAAGCACTACGCCTGCTTGATCGCTCTGCTAAGCTTCTAGGAACAGGAGAGCTAGAAGGAACATTGTATCGCCTTGGCCCTGTTAACGAAGAATGGGTTCAGAACATGCGAGGTCTTGGGTTTCTTCGGGCGAAGGATTCAGTTGAAGCATTAAGCGCTCTGAATAAGAACTACCAAGCATTTCTTCCAGGCTCACGGTCTCTTGCCTACAATCATCTCTACCGAGCGATGGCAGAGGAAATGCAAGGACACTACCCCTACGCCACAGAGCTCGTAGGATTTGCCCTGGATATCTTCGAGCAGTTGAAATCTCAGCTTGGGATATTTCGCGTTGAACAGGTGGTACATTCCCTGAGTCAACATCCCACTTATGCTGACGACGTCGAGTTAGCGCAGTTACGCGCAAGATTGGTTGGCAGGAAGCGTCGCCGCTCGTTAGTGCTAGAGGAGGAATAGTCACAGAAGAGGGTATGAATGGAACATCTCTTTGCGTAAAAAGCGTAAGAGATGTTCCACTGGGTGGCTGAAGAGTTTGAGGAACTGGAAGCCAGCCCGTATGGCAAAAGCACAGGTGTAGCATGGCTACGTTTTCGACTGGCAACGGTTGGACAATAACACCTCCCCGAAACGTTCAGGCATTTTGCTGGATGGTTTTTGTTTGGGTTTGTCACTGTGCCACCCAGTAGCGTTCGAGGTGTACCGTCTCTACAGGGCGAATAGTGTGTGTATATGTTGCTATGGCACGCCGCATCTTCTCTATGTCTTCAAATTGTGGCGCTATCTGTGATACATACAGTTTTGTTGCTTCGAGGCGCAAGGGGAGCATCTCAGACATCTCTACAAGTCTCGGCTCGAAAGCTCCGCCAAGCTCGTTGAGACGTGCTTGCACTGCACCCTCTTGCAGTGCATATGGAAGTTCTTCGTAGAAGTAGACTTTCGCTCCTGCCTGTACGAGACGGTCGGCTGCAGAGGTGACGAGTTGATGATCTACATGTCCGCCGACGCCAAGTGGAGCGTACCAAGCTGTATCTGGCAAACGTTCTTGCAAGGCTAGCAGGTCTTGGGCAAATTGTTTGTCTATAGGGAAGTCATTGGGGTTGATCTCACCACCGAAGAGTTGGCTGTAGGTGGTGTAGTATGCTGGATTGCCACGGTATATAGCGTCGAGGTAGTTAAGCCAGAGGTAGTCGACTTGCAGGTAATCGAGAGCCGTCGCGTCCTCTTTGCGTCGCCTCTGCACCAGCGCCTCGGGATTCTGTGCCGCGTCGCCCCCCATTGTGCTGTGTACTTGTTGGGCGAAGGGGCTGAGTCGCATGTCGCTGGATGGCATGCCGCCAAAAACAGTTATTACGAGTGGTCGTAATCCGCAACTAACCTGCATGCCTAGTGTCCCTCCGCAGGAGAAGACCGCGTCATCAAAGTGTGGCGAGAGAAAGATATGTCGATATTTTGTAGTAATGTCGTCAAATGATGTGAGTTGCAAAAGTTTGTTCCTCCACGTTTCGGTGTCATATCAAATCCGGTTGCTTCCCTTAAGGGAGCCGCACGCCCTCTTCTGTGTAATCAACCAGACCATCCTTTGCCAGACCTGCTACGATAGTTCGCAGCCAGGCAATGTCGTCGTCGTGAAAATCGGCTTTGATTTCTGGTCCCAACTCGCTGAGACAGAGACGTTGGGAAGTAGGTACTGAACGCAGTCTATCAACAATGCGCCCTCGGAAGTAGCGATTGCTGCTGGTAAAGGGCTGTGCCTGGTATGGCGGTTTCTTCTCGGCTACCTTGCGCAAGTGGCGTAGGACAACCCCCGATGGAAAGAGGCTATGTGCTTGCATATCCGTATAAGCCTGACACGTCTGCTGTAATGGGCAGCGTGTACATTGTGGGTTATTGCTCGTGCAAACGGTTGCGCCTAGGTCCATGAGAGCCTGATTCCAACTGTATGCAGCACCATTCGGTAATACCTGTTCGGCCAGTTTAAGCATCTCTGTATCGTTGGGTTGCGTCTCAGGACTTTCTATACCAAGAAATATACGATGCAGAACGCGCCGAATATTGGTGTCAACGGTAGCAACGTGTTGATGATAGGCAAAGCAGGCAATAGCCCCAGCCGTGTAGCGTCCGACACCCTTCAGTTTGAGCAGCTCTTCAACGTTGTCAGGAATGCGACCACCATATTCGGAGATGACCTGTCGTGCGATTGACTGTAAGCGCACAGCGCGCATATTGTACCCTAGTGGCACCCAGGCTGAAATTACCTCTGCTGTGGAAGCGGCAGCTAGGGCCGAGAGGGTAGGGAATGCTGCCAGAAATTGCTCGTACTTCGGCAATACGCGCTCTACCTGAGTCTGTTGCAGCATGATTTCTGAAACAAGAATAGCATAAGGATCGCTCGTGACACGCCAGGGAAGTTGGCGCTGCTCTGTAGCATACCATTGCAGCAATGAACGGTGGACTCGTGCCAGATGGTCAGGCTGGACAGAGAAGGGCGAAGAGAGAGACTGTGTACTCATATGGCCTCTCAGGATTTGCTTGTCTGAGATAGTGCCCTATTTTGTCTGCTGGCATCGGCTGGTTGCTGCTTTGCCTCTTTGCCTTGATTGCGTTGACGCGCCATCAGCGAAAATACCGTGTCTCCGCCCTCTTGCCAGCACTTAGCGTCGGGGGCCGGAAGATTTTCGCACAGAATCCAATCATTGGCGTCTTTGAGAACGTGTCCCTTAACGCACTTTGCGTACATCACATGATCGTTGAGGTCAGGCTCGCCCGCTTTGACATCGGGTGAAGCCATCTTAGGAACAAAAAATCTGCACCACGGCACAGGTATGTACCTTCCTTGCTGTTAAATAGTTCGCCTTGTATGTGACTATTATAGCGCAATCCCTGGCTTTTCACTAGTAGGGGCCCAATTTATCGTGCCCAAGCGGTGGGGCGACTTGCGGCCAATGACCACCAGACGGCTATCCATGCTTAGAGCACTGCCATCAAGTCCACCGTAATAAGCTTGCGGGCGTAACCCGACGGTTGTAAACATACGCACTACCTCACTAAGCGTGTAGAGGCGCACTGACTGCTCGTGTTCTATGCGCTGGCCAGTGGGCGTGAGCATAGTGATGTGTATATTGTAGCGGCTGCTGAGCAGGTCTAAGCTTCTCTCCTCTAGCACAAGCAGTCCATCGTTGTAGCGGAAGATACCGTGAGGAGAGAAAGAACGTACGACTTTGTTCTGATAGACGCTTTCCAATAGAAAGAGTCCCCCTGGTTTAAGCGCATTGTGAACCTGTTGCAGCACGTGTAGGTTCTCTTCCTCATTTTCCAGGTAGCCAAAGGAGGTGAAGATGCTGATAGCGGCATCGAACGTGTTTTCAAAAGGAATGTGTCTCATATCGCTGTGAACCCATTCCACCTGGACCCCCTGAGCAAGGGCATCTGCGCGAGCACGCTGTAGGAAAGGTTCGCTGAGATCCAGACCTGTCATCTGGTAACCTCGTTGTGCCAAGGGGATAGCGTGCCGCCCGTATCCACAGCAAAGGTCGAGAATGGAACTTCCCACTGGTAGGTTAAGCAGCTTGCTAATGCCGTCTACTTCGCGCAACGTTTTCTCTTCGGAGAAAAATGGCGTATAGATACGCAAATAATCTTCCCCAAAAAATTTCTGATACCATACTGTGTCGTTCATCCGAAATCCTTTCTTGAAAACCCCTGTATATATGCATGGGGAGGAAAAGAAGGCCGTTGGTAGCATCCGTACATACATAGTTCAAGCCCCTAGCGAAAAGCTTCGGCGATACTTGACATCTCATCTCCATATAAATTATGCCATCTAATGATTTAAGCTACTTCTCACTCTTTGTTAACACTGTTCTCAGGTTGGCCAGCTACAATAGAAGTAAGCAACCTTTTAAAGAAAGCAGAAAGGCAGAAGAAAATATGACGTCTCCTACAGTACCTCAGACGCCTCCCGTACCTCCGCTGCCACCACAACCTTTGGTAGAGCGGTTAAGTGATGGAGCGCAGCGTGTGATTCAGGTGGCGGTTGGTTCAAACCAGAAGCCTCCTCGCACCCTCAAGACCCTGCTCAATGGAACGTTGCTTGGTCACCCGTTGCACCCGGTCATAACCGATGTGCCAGTTGGTGGGTGGTTAATTGCTGCAATCTTCGATATCCTCTGGCTCATCTCACACACCACCTTTGCCTGGGCGGCCCGTGGTGCAGTGTTGCTTGTCCTGATAGGTATTATAGGCGCACTCGTTGCTATCGTGACTGGCCTTACCGACTGGAGTGATACTTATGGGTCCGAGCGGACAACTGGTTTCTATCATGGTTCTTTGAACATTGCGGCAACGATCATCTATATCATTTCCTTTGTGCTGCGGTTGCAACAAGCTGCTGGTGATAGTGTCCTTGCTGCCATCATTGGTTTCATTGGGCTAGCTGTCGTTGTAGTTGGGGCCTATCTGGGCGGGGCTCTGGTCTTCACGCAAGGTACCGGAGTCAACCACACTGCCTGGGAACCTGCTAGCGATGACTACGAGGCTGTCATGCCCGTGGAGCAAGTCGAAGAGAATAAGCTCTATCGTGTAACTGCTGCCGGTGTACCAGTAGTCTTGTTGCGTCATGGGTTGCAGTTCTGTGCCCTTTCAGCGACCTGTCCCCACGCGGGAGGCCCGCTGGATGAGGGGGAGCTGCAGGCGGGTGATGTTGTGCAGTGTCCGTGGCATGGCTCGCGCTTCCGTATGTGTGATGGTTATGTGCTCACAGGTCCAGCAACGGCCAAAGCACCCCACTATGATGTCCGTGTGCATAATGATATGGTTGAGGTAAAACGTGTCATGAGCGAGCAGTGAGAGAGGATGCCCAGGTAACCGCCTGGGTCTGGAATCCGATCCTGCGGCAGTATCTTGTCAATGCGCCCCATCGCATGAGTCGTGGCGAGGGAAGTTCTATCTGTCCTTTTTGTGCCGACATGAGCGAGGGGCGGGTGGCTACCGATGCGCAGGTGTGGCTGCATCCTAATGACTTTCCTCCTCTAGTAGCGCCTATGGGTGAAGCCTATATAGTTGTGTACAGTCGCGATCATGAACGGACGTTTAGCCAACTCACAGTCGATGAAGTTACCTTGGTAACAAAGCTGTGGCGTGGCCTCTATTGCGAGCTATCTAGGCGCTATCCCGCTGTAATGATCTTTGAGAACAGTGGAGAAGCTATCGGGCAGACGCAGGATCATCCTCACGGTCAGGTATATGGCGTCTCGCTCGTTCCTCCAACACTAGAACGTGAGTTAGACACAGTCGTGCAAGAGTATACCATTGGGCGCGGCTGTCCCTTCTGTCGTATGCGCCTAGAGATAGAGGCAGAGTATCAGGTTGCGGCCAACAAGACATGGCAAGCTTTTCTACCACCTTACGCTCGTTATCCCTATGAGACTCATCTCTACCCAAGACGGCACGTGGCAGATCTAGCCGCGATGGGTGACGAAGAGCTGCGCAATCTCGCTGCGCTACTGCTGTGCATAGTACATGGCTACAATGCGCTGTTTGGTGGTACTATGGAACCGATGCCCTACATGTTAGG
>JAFAXQ010000295.1 GCA_019240835.1 Ktedonobacteraceae bacterium | reverse complement strand
CAGGCTGCCCGCTCACGTTGCCGCTCTGATTACCTCTGACCAACCCATCATGGTGGAGCGTCCCTCCTATCTGATCAACGTCAACGGCGTCTCGGGAACGGCTGATGTGCTTGGTACTACGCCGGGCAACAGTTGGCTTTTCGCGGAGGGGTATACCACTGCCAATAGTCTGGAAACTTTGACCATCGGCAACCTAGACGCAACTAATGCAGCCGTGACTATTAGGCTGGAGTCCAAGACCGGTATCGGCCAGTCCTTCCCTGTCACGGTGAGAGCACATAGCCAGTTGATCTGGAACGTCAACAGCAACAATACCTTTGCTGGTTTCTCTCCCGAAGTATCGGCGCAGGTGACTTCTACAGGAGCCAACATCGTGGTGCAGCGTGAGATGTACTTCCACTACCAGCACACCTTGCCACAGAGTACGTTGCAGGCCAACTCTACCAGCGACGTTATGGGTCTGCCAATGGTCAACTTGAAGAGTTCTTATAGCTTTGCCGAGGGCTATACTAACCTGGGCTACAACACGTGGCTCACGATCCAGAATCCGACGAACACAACGGAGACAATCTACGTAACGTTAGTCAATGGCCTGGGAGAAGCTGTCATACAGAGCTACGTGGTGGCCTCCATAAGCCGGACGACAGTGGATCTCACCGATCTGATGCATACAGTAGGCAAAGCGGGCAATGGGCAGAATGCTATAGCTGCCAATGAGGTGTCGATGACGGTACAGACGCTCAACAATGGGGGCAGCTTTGTGGTCGAGCGCCCCGAGTACTTCAACACGACGAGGCTCTCCTCCTTCATGGTGGAAGGTGGCAGCGACATCATCGGCTACAGCGGCAGTTAAATAAGTGGGGATTAAAAGGGCACGTGCCCTTTTAATCCCCACTTATTTATGTGAAATAGTAATTTCGGATAATCCTGCATACTTCTATCAGCTTTCTTCGTACTAGACTATTAGAGTACATAGAGCATAGTCAAGAGACATGCACAGTTGTTCGTTGGAACGTACGGAGAGAGTCATGAAAAGCCAGTCTCATCTGTTAACGTTTTTTTCGCGCAGTAACAAGAAGAGGAGCGCGTTCCTTGTTCTGCCAATCTTTCTTTTAGTCATTCTCAGTACTATTACTACACCCCTGATGCAGCATGCCTTAGCGGATCTTGGTGAGAATAACCCAGACAGGGGTGTACAAGTGCTTGCTCAACTAGAAAAACAAATGGGCATTTCGTCATCGTCGATGAATCAGCAGGTCTCGATGTCACCACAGGGCCAGTTTTCAACGTCAGTACAAAGCCGGTCTTCGATATCACCGCAGGACCAGTCTTCGATGTCACTGCAGAATCAATTTCCGACATCATCACAGAACCAGTTTTCGATGCCATCACAGAGCCAGTCTGCAATGTCACTACAGAACCAATTTTCGACACTACCACCGGGTGCCACATTGCCGGGTGATGCTGACTGTGCGTCCAGGGTTTCTTCTTCCGGGGAACAACGACCCGACAACAACACAGCCAATCACAGTGTCCCTACTCCTCAGCAGATTGCGGGGCTAGCTCCCTGGGGACCAAGCGGCGGTATGGACGCAAGGGCAGATGCCTTGCGCCAACGAATTACGGGTAACTATACGGGTACTACAGATCAAATCATTCAGTGGGTCTCCTGCAAGTGGGGTATTGATACAAACCTACTGCGCGCCCAGGCTGTCCAAGAGTCCAGTTGGCATCAGAATCATTTGGGCGATCCAACGGGGGACTACGGCCTCTGCCCACCCGGAGGTGCTCAGGGAGACGGAGTCTGTTACCAGAGCTATGGCCTCCTGCAGGTTAAATACCGTTACAACCAGAGTGCCTGGCCTATGAGCCGCGATGATACTGCCTTCAGTGTTGACTACGCTGGCGCTCTAATGCGTGCCTGCTACGAGGGCTGGACTGATTACCTGTATGCATATAGTCCTACTAATGGATATCCAACGTATCATGCAGGTGATATGTTGGGCTGCATGGGCGTGTGGTTCAGCGGAAACTGGTACGACGGCAACGCTATCTCTTACGTCAACCTGATCAACCAACACTTCGCTAATCAGGAGTGGACACAAGGGAACTTCTAATCAAGAATAGTACAAATTTTGTTGTGGGGGCGGTGGGCAGTGCTTACACGTCCCCACAACAAAATTTGTTTACGCGTTTTGAGAATCCGACCAATCGTGCTGGAAAGTTTGCTCAAGTGTGGTCAGCACATTACTGTCCGAGACGATAATGCCCAGTTCGCGGTTCTTGTCGAGTGATTGCGTCGAGATATTTTCTGAACCTACAAAGGCACGTTGACCATCTACTACGATGATTTTGGCATGCATGTAGAGGCGGCTATCTTCTTTCACTTGCACGCTACCCTGCTTGATGACCCCTATACCCTGACTGTTGCTGTCTGCCAAGGAGCCACTAGGGGCGGGCAAAATCACCTGCACACGCACACCTCGCTGGGCCGCACTGGCGATAGCTTGTTCGATGCCACTATCCTTCATCTCCTCTGCCTCGATCAGTAGCGTTTTATGAGCGCTATCAATGAGTGAGGTGAAAGAGCTGCGTGAGTTGACAGGACTGACAACGAGATTGGTGTCGTTGAATTGAGCATCTGTGTGATTCCAGTCCGCATTGAAGATAGTAATAACCGCCTGAACATCCTGTCGATTGCTGTCAATGATGTCATACTCACGATTGATGACACCACTCTTACCAGTACTACCGCCAAGGGCTGAGCGTGTAAAGTTCGAGGTCATGATGAAAGCGGTCTTGCCGTCGATAATCATATCCATTGTGTGAAAAGTGCCTCTGCTAAGTTTTCCAGAGGGATACCATAACTTTTCGCTATGTCTGCATCCTCAATACTCATCTGTTCGCACATTTGGCCTCCTGGCTTTTTTAGTCTGCGGATGTGTAAGCGACTCGCTCTGGTCAAGATACTTCCGCCTGTTCGTTGGGGCAATGCCTGTTGGATTGCCTCTAGCGGTTCTGTTGGGTACATCTCATAGAGTATTTTATCTTCCTCTGGTTTCCAATGTATGGCGTCCCCATGTGGCCTCCAGATAATCCCTACATCAGCGGGAAAGTCTTTCCATGCAATAGTCATTTTGATGAAATGGTGTGAAAGCGGCTCAAGATACACACGTTGTACAAGAAGGGCGACAAGTGCCTGTCGGTCGGCAAAGGGGTAGCGTTCCCAATACTTGCCCATTTTGTCGATTAGGTCTTTATATTTCAGATATACTTGTACTGGCGATTGTATGGTTAACTCCTGGCGTACTGCTTCCCTGCGTCGTATGAGTTTCTGACGTTCTGCTATAAACTCTTCGCGCTCATCCTTATCGAGTCGTGGAGATTGGAGCGTGAGGAATAATCCATCAATACGTTCTGTCAATTGGTGAAGAGTATCTTGTAAATTCTTCCTACGTCCCTCAATTTTCTTGTTTTCTTCGTCTTGAACAAGCTTTTGCTCGTAGTCCTCAAAGCGTTTTGTGTCCCATAACCGCTCGGTAAATTTTTCGAGGAATACCTGTTCAATGTCTTGGGTATCTATTGTCGCGAGTGTTACGTGCTTCATGCCTTTCTGGTCTTTAATTCTGTACTGCTCATGCGCATCCTTTGCTTGTTTATGTCGTTGAATAAACCGCTTCTTGATACCAATTGGACCAGGGTAGAGAATATCATAGATAACTGAGTTGGTGGTCGTGTGGTACGTGGCTTGCTCTGCTAGTCCTCGTCTATTTTTTTCTAACACGCCTTGGGCGAAATCAAAGAGGTCTTTGGGAACAATTAGCTTATGGTTGTTTTCAATCCAATCACCGTCATAGAGCCAGTCTCCACAATAGACACGATTTGCAAGAAAGTAGGTTAGCCCATGTGCTGATATGCGATATCCTATCGGTTTGGGATTGCCGTCTTCGTCAAACTCAGTGCCGTATACTTTCTCAAGGTTTGTCCAGAATGCTTTTTGCTCTCGTACCCATTCCTCTTCGAGTTCTGAGCTTTCACCACTTTTGTAGAGTAGTGAAATCTTCGGATCTACTATTCTTATAGGGAGGAAAGAGAGCATGCAGAAAACTCAGAAGACCTATACGCCGGAGTTTAAGAGGGAAGCGGTGCGACTAGCGCAAACCAGTGGGAA
>JAFAXQ010000300.1 GCA_019240835.1 Ktedonobacteraceae bacterium | reverse complement strand
GCCAACCCTATCAACAGTGGCTTGAAGAGCATCTTATCCGTTTCGCGCCTCTGCGGAGTGTAGCTGCGGAGCCAAGCAAGCCTCTAGAGGCTACTACACTCTTCTCCTGGCAGCAGCTCTTTGGCTATACCCACGAGGATGTCGAGTTCGTGCTACGTCCTATACTCTCCGAGAACAAAGACCCTGTGTGGAGCATGGGAGACGATGCTCCCTTGGCCGCGCTCTCTGTACGGTCGCGCTTGCTTGCCGACTACTTCCACCAGCGTTTTGCCCAGGTGACCAATCCCCCGATTGATCCGTTGCGTGAGCGCTGTGTCGTGTCGCTCAGTTCGTACCTTGGACGCAGCCAAAGCTTGCTTACTGAAACACCCTTGCATGCTCAGCTCATCCATCTTGAAAGTCCGCTTTTGACGGAGAGCCAGTTAGAGATGTTGCGTCACCTGAACCCTACCACACAATTCAGTGTACAGACGCTCGGCGTAACTTTCGACACGACACTGGGCTTGGCAGGTTTCGAGCAGGCTCTAGACCGTCTGGAGCAAGATGCGCTATCTGCCGTCGAGCAGGGCACGACACTGCTGGTGCTCAGTGATCGCGATGCAAGTCCTGCTCGCGCACCTATACCTATGCTTATTGCCGTTGGAGCCATCCATCGTGCATTAATTCGCAAAGGTTTGCGCACCTGCACATCTCTGGTCTGTGAGACAGGGTCAGCATGGGATGTACATCAGATTGCTCTGCTACTTGGTTACGGTGCCCAGGCGGTTGTACCCTTCCTGGCTCTTGAGACTATTCGCTCCCTGGCTGGCGAGCGTCACCTTGAGCATCTCAACAAAGAGCAAGCCGTTAAGCGCTACCTCCATGTGGTTGAAGATGGTCTGTGTAAAGTGATGGCGCGCATGGGTATCTCTACCATATGCAATATCATCGGCGCTGGACAATTCGAGGCAGTGGGCCTCGACCCCGCATTCGTCGAGCGCTGCTTTGCAGGTTCCGCTGCTCACCCTGGTAAGCTCACACTTCAGCTTGCTGCCCAACAGGTAGTCGATCATTGCCAGACCCTGCTAGCTGCGGGAGAACAGACGGCAACTGATACCAGCGCACGCAGACGCAAGTTAATTGATCTTGGGCGTATCCGCTTCCGCCGTGACGCTGAGTATCATGCCTTCAATCCGTTTATCGTGCGTGCTCTACAAAAAGCAGCACAGAGCGGTAACATAGAAGACTACCGCCAATTTACCTCTCTCGTCTATAACCGCCCACCCACTGCTCTGCGCGATCTGTTCTCCTTTGCGCCCATGTCGCCCATTCCACTGGAGCAAGTTGAACCGATGGAATCAATCCGTGCGCGCTTCGTCATCTCCGCTATGTCCCTTGGTGCCCTTAGCCCGGAGACTCACCGCACGATTGCGGCGGCCATGAATAGTATTGGTGGCCGCAACAACACAGGTGAAGGCGGCGAGGATGCTGATTGGTATCACGAAACTTTCGAGGGCATTCCCTTGAGCAGCAAGATCAAGCAAGTCGCCTCCGCACGTTTCGGTGTCACAACGGAGTATCTCGTCCGAGCCGAAGAGATAGAGATCAAGATAGCGCAGGGTTCTAAGCCTGGTGAGGGTGGGCAATTGCCACCCAATAAAGTGACGCCGTTTATTGCTAGGCTCCGTCACACCATGCCTGGCATTCCGCTTATCTCGCCGCCACCGCACCACGATATCTATAGCATTGAGGATATCGCACAACTGATTTACGATCTACATCAGGTCAATTCTAGGGCACGTGTCGGCGTCAAGCTCGTATCGAGTATTGGTGTAGGCACCATTGCTGCTGGCGTTGCCAAGGGCCATGCTGATTATGTACTCATTAGCGGCCATGACGGCGGTACGGGTGCCTCACCGCTGCAATCTATCAAACACGCTGGTATCCCGTGGGAACGTGGCCTGGCGGAGACGCAACAAACTCTCTTGCGCAACGGACTGCGCAAGCGCGTTAAGGTGCGTGTGGATGGCGGCCTCAAGACTGGGCGCGATGTCATCATCGGAGCACTACTTGGCGCAGAGGAGTTCGGTTTTGGCACAGCCTCCCTCGTCGCTCTTGGTTGCGACATGGCGCGTCAATGTCATCTCAACACCTGTCCGACAGGCATTGCGACGCAGCGTGAGGACCTGCGCGCCAAGTTCACTGGTAGGGCACAATACCTCATTAATTACCTTACCTTCATTGCCGAAGAGGTACGCGAGTACATGGCCCAGCTTGGCTTTGCCTGTCTCGACGACCTAGTCGGACGTGCTGATCTGCTGCGGTATAACAGCGATGTCGGTATAGAACTGGGAGCTCTGCTCGTGGCTATGCCTGGTGCCTCGGTTCCTGGTGCGCATGTCACCCTGCCACAATCTCAGGTTGCTGAGCAACTGCTGAGTGAGGCGGAGCAGGCCCTCAATGGTGAGCGCAGCGTCCTAACACAGCATACCATCCACAATGATGATCGCTCCGTGGGTGCCAGTCTTGCTGGCGAGATAGGGCGACGCTACGGCAACGTTGGCTTGCCGGGTGTCAGCATTACCTGTACCTTCCAGGGGGCAGCGGGCCAGAGCTTCGGTGCCTACTGCCTGCCGGGCATGCGCCTGATCCTCACTGGCGATGCCAACGACTACGTAGGCAAGAGCATGACTGGCGGACAGATCGTTATCGCTCCGCCACCCGATGCATTGTTCGCGTCGCAGGACAATATTATCATAGGTAATACAGTCCTTTATGGTGCCACCGGTGGGCAACTGTTTGCGGCTGGACGTGCTGGCGAACGTTTTGCCGTACGCAATAGTGGAGCACTGGCTGTCGTTGAGGGAGTTGGCGATCATGGCTGTGAGTACATGACCAACGGCATGGTCGTCGTCCTGGGCGAAACGGGTCAGAACTTTGGCGCGGGCATGTCGGCTGGTATTGCCTACGTCTTCGATCCTGATGAGGTCTTTCCTGTGCGCTGCAACACGGAACTAGTCGAGCTACAACGCCTCGATGATGCGAGCGAAAGCGAAGCCTTGCGCATCATCATCAGTTGGCATGTGAAAAGAACCCATAGCAAACACGCCATGCGCATTCTCAATGAATGGGAGCATGCGCGCCATGCCTTCTGGCGCGTCCACCCCAGAAACTCAACTACCTCTGCCTGCGACTTCGTAGACACCAGCGAGTACGACGCCGAGCTGCTACGAGCGTCACATTCCTAAAATACAGCTTTCGCAAGGGAGGTCAAAAGGGTCGTGCCCCCTTTGACCTCCCTTGTTTCCTAATTACTTTTGCACCGCAATTTGCTCTTATCTACCAGTGAACAACCAGACCACGCAACTCCCTGATACGCGGCTCGCTAGGCCACGCCCCTTGCATCACCTCATAGACAGTGCATGCCTCCTCAAACCATAACTGACTCTGTAAGGTAATGGCCCCTTGTAGTCCTGCCTTCCAAAAAGTAATCACCTGCTCCATATCTCGCGTTGGACTTTTCAATGCTGCTAACGTTTGAACATTCAGCAGTCCAACGTGCATCCGTATGGGCATTGCCACCTTGGCAGACAGGTCATTGGGGTCGATGACCTTAGCGAAAGCATCCAGTGCCTCTTTGTACTCGCCCTGATGACAATGGGTCTGTCCCGTATGCTTCATGAGGCGACCATAGCCACCAAAACTCACCAGAGCCATGTCTTCGTATTCCAAGGTCCAACATTTCTCGGTCCGCGCCGCTACTAACTTCATCCGCTTCATCAGGTGTGTCCTTCCTCTTGATTGGCACTTGAGTCATTTCACTGATATTCGCTGTCCACATACAGCATAGCATGAGGGGCTTCTGTTTGTCGAGATTACCGTTGAAAAATGGAGAAAAACGTAGAAAAAAGTTGTACTGCGTCTTAGATAGCAAAATCAGTGAGAAGGTAGTGACGGAAGCTGACCGAGTAAGGAGAAGTATAGATGACGCTAAATGATCGTTCCAAGTGGTGAAGTATCGGCAAAAATATCGTAGAATAACAAGAAAGCGGCAAGACAATGCTATATCGCTAGGAGAGGGCCATGCACGATCACCACGACCATGATGAGCACGGTCATACTGCTCACACCCATGACCACAATCACAACGAACATACCCATGATGCAGAGGACAAGCATGGACACGGGCATGTGCATGGCACGGTCAACGCCGACTTATACGGCAACAAAGCAGGCTTACGAGCTGTGCAGATCTCTACCGCTGGCATGCTGCTCGTCGCGCTCATCCAGTTTGGCATTGCCGGAATTGGCGGAAGTGCCGGTCTCTTCGCTGATGCTTTGCACAACTTAGGAGATGTACTGACTACTGTTGCACTCTGGATTGCCTTTATCGTCTCCAATCGTGCTGCCAACCAGCGCTACACCTATGGCTATCATCGCGGCGAGGATCTAGCAGGAATCTTCATTGTGCTGGTCATTATTGCCAGTGCCGTTGCTAGCGCTGTTGAGTCGATTCAAAAGCTAGCAAGTGGAGCTGCCCCTACACATTTAGTTCTCAGTATGGCTGCAGCCCTAGTTGGGGTTGCAGGTAACGAACTGCTGGCACAATACAAGATTTCCGTCGGCAAGCGTATCAACAGTATACCCCTCATTGCCGATGGGCAACACTCGCGCATTGATGGACTTACCTCACTAGCGGCCTTTATTGGCCTCGTGTTTGCAGCCTTTGGCCTACCCATTGCAGACCCTATTGCTGGCATCGTTATTACGATTGTGATCGTGACGGTGGTATATTCAACAACGCACAGCGTGCTCGAGCGCTTGCTCGATGCCATCGATACCCGCATTGTTCCACGCATCATCACATCCTCTAGTAGCGTCTCCGGCGTGGAGAGGGTGCGTGAGGTGCGTGCGCGCTGGGTTGGGCATACACTGCACATCACCATGAACATTGAGGTCGATCCCGAACTCACCTTAGTCAGAGCACATGACATCGCAGAGGAGGTGAGGCATCTCCTCTTCCACGATATCGAAGGTGTCTCCGATGTGATTATCCATACCGATCCAGCTTGCCACGGTGGGGAGGACTATCACGCGATGATGGCACATCATGTGCAGGAGGCGCAGCGTTCCCTGATGCAGAGGTAGGCCCAAGTCTTTTTTCTTTCAAGAAGGTCACTAAAGTCCTGCCTACTTTTTCGCCAGTGAAGTGAGGCCCAACCTTACCAACATGATCTGCTCATCTAACGTCTGCACCTCGGCACTAGAAGCCCACGGCTCTAACTCACGTCGGAAGTTAGAGACCCGTTGTAATGTGTTCGCTGATCTCGTTTGACTGATTATCACGAGAGCCTGGGTCGCCCGTGTACACGCCTCCTCAATTTCCCCTTGTTGCGCATACACACTCCCAAGATCAACCAGCGCCATAGCTTGACCAATAGGATAACTGTTTAGCGTAGTGAGAGCTTCAAGCAACACCGCTTGCGCATCGTTTGCTCTGCGCAGGTACCTAAAACACACCCCTTTATATCCAAGCAAATCACCAAGGCCAAACTTCCTGCCATAAGAAGGGGCTTCATCTGACTGCTCGATCCTCTGTTCAGCCTCTTCCAATGCTTTCAGACACGCATAAGATATGCTCGACTCTGGTTGCAGTGCATACAGTCGTGCGTGAACCTCGGCTTCCACTGCTGCTACCCAGTAGTATATTGTGGGACTTTGCCCCGCACAACGACGCGCAATATGCAGCAAGGAAAGAGCTTCTTGGAACTGTTGACTGTACCTATACACAAAACTGGTGCGTGCGACGGCAACGGCATATAATGGGGGATTGGCAGTGTGCCGAGCCACTTCAATACCCAGCTTAAAATACTGCTCCGCTTGGGCATAGTCGTGCATATCAAAGTAGATGCTGCCCGCCATCTGCGCCTGCTGACTGACTAGAGCGGACAGCCGTTGCTCAAACGCAGTGGGCTGCGCGGTGTGCAAAAAATGCTCGACAGTCCCTAGGTGTCCAAGCACCCCTTGCAGCAATCCACCTTTCGGGACGCCTGAATGGAGCAGGTGCCAGTAGTTGTCCGTGATCCGCTCAAGGCTGCTGAGCGCCGTCGCATCTAGAGCCTTGGCATCCACAAAGAGCCACGAGAGCCGCTCTGCCTCATCGGCAGTCAGAACGTGAGGCAGCAGTGCTGTCGCGCCCAGTTCAGCACCGACTCCCAACAGTTCACGCCTAGTTGGTATGTTGTTCATCTCCTCATTCTCCTCTGCTTGACCCGTTGAAGCTCTCGCCACTTCCTCTTGCATGGCGGGTATATGTATCGTGGATACTTTGCCCCTCCGAATGATAACAATGACAGACGCCTCTTTATTCTCTTTGACGAGAGTCTCAAGGAGAGAGAGCTTGGATCGGTCCTCGGTTGCGGCTTCTTGCCGGCTAGCAGGCGGTTCCTCATCCTGTGGCGTGCTGAGGAAACCTAGTTCTGTCGCGTTCTTGGCAAAAAGCAGGCACAGTTTCTGTTGATAATAGGCACTGGGGATATTGTAGCCCCGTTCCCAGCGGCCAACCGTGTCGGGGGCGATCAGGGCACAGTCGGCATCATCCTGCACACACAAAGCATACAGGCGGTCGGCCACATCTTGCAAGCGCCAGCAGCGCACTGCACGTTCGTGCCTCAAGTGCTCATTGGGCTGTTTGTTTTGTTTCTTGCTCATAGTCACCTCACTGCTCAAGAAAACTTGCTGTGATGCAATTATCTACTTGGGTTTGAGCCAGTATACCACCTAGAGCGATTTCTGACTAGATCCTCAATGGTACGAGCTAGAGGTCCTGCCATATCAGTGGATTGCTCATAGGAGTAAAAGAATGTCGCATCGAGTGCCAGGAGAAAGCGCCTTGTTTGTGAGCTCAAGATAGAGGTCACAGGTACTATTTGCACGTAGGTCAATAACCCTCTTGGGGTGAGACTTTATGCCATACACAGACGCGTCACGATGAGCACATCGTCCAAGCCTTGAACGTACGACGCGGATGCCCACGGCTCTAACTGCGAACGAAGGGTTTCGATTCGCTGCCAAACTGTGCAATGATTTAGCTTGTAACGCTATCTCTGAGGCTTGTCTTGCGTGTTTACACGCCTGCCTCCTCTATCCCTGCTTGTTGGACATACGCTTCAGCCAGATCCGTAAGAATGATAGCCGCTCTGTGCTCAGTAAGAGAGGGGGTTTCAATGCGCCATGCTGATGGACTTTTATCACTAAATGTGTGTAAGAACATTTTTAACTGACAAATGATATTTTGCCTATTTACAGCACTACTGTGCATACTGTCAACAAACTGAATGTTCCAAATTAATGCTATAATTGGTCCGTAAAAACAGTGCAGGGAGGGGATACATGAAGCACCTAGTCAGATTCGACCTAGAAGAGGGCGACAGCATTGTCGTCGAAGTTGATGAACCTGAGAGCCCAGGCATAATGCCCGCAGCGCGTGGGGACACCATCACAAAAGCAAAGGAGACGCTTGAGCAGGCGCTCAACAAAGTCTTACCTGCTACCAGGCATGCTATCGAGAAGCTGCGCAGCCTTGGTGACAAACCCGATGAGATTGAAGTGACATTCGGCGTGAGCCTGAGCACCGTCGCCGGAGCGATGATTGCCTCGACTAGCGCAGAGGCTAACTTCAGTGTGACGGTGCGCTGGAACGGAAAGAAGGAAGAAGCAACACCTCATCGCTAATTATGAGGGCTGTTGCCAGGGAATAATAATGAACCAATGGGTACCCTGAGCATGGTGGTTGCAACAGACATGGTGATCACAAGGGCCTCAGGGCAACCACAAGGGATTGCCCCTACGATACGCGTTATGCTGCTTCTGCGTATATAGTAGTGGCGATCCCTTGCGGTTGCCATGCTTCCTCCTCCATGCAACCTCACATATTGTCTCATCTTGCGCTCGCCATGCTCTCCATCGACTAATACGAGGATTCATATGCCCCGGCATCACACGCATTCTCCGACGCGTCTGGTCGGGGCATGCCACGCTGGTCCGTGCTGATCGTCACACTCTTACCAGAGACGACATCAGTGACGGCGATGCTACATACCTGTGCAGGAACAGCATCAATAGCCAAACTCCCTTGCAGCAAGGCAAGAGTCTGGGTCGGTCCCCCATCGTTGCGTAGTGTCGTATCTATCTTAAGGTCAGCTAACTTCACTTGCTTATCGGTATTGGCATTTAGCCCTTGTGCTCCGTCAAAGTTCCCAATCAGATTATAGCCATCTGAGTTCAGCGTACCCGCAACGTCTGGGCCACCCTTGGCACTATTGGCAGCAACGATACTGCTACTTACCGTCATATGACCGCTGGCGGTTGGATCAACCCAGACACCACCACCTCCACTTCCCGAGGTATTACTATAAATCGTACAAAAACGAATGGTGGCAACAGAAGAGGAGCCTTTGGGGCGGAAGGAGAAGATACCACCGCCTAAGCTGCTGTCGCCGCTTGCCACATTGTTCGAAAGGGTACTGGTGAGTACAGTGAGCTTGCCGTCATTGTCGATTCCACCTCCTTGGCCATTTTGCTTGCCGCTTGCCGAGTTGTCTGAGAAGGTGCTGCTGGTCACCATGACGCTGCCTGTACTGTAGTTGTAGATGCCGCCTCCGAAGCTGCTACTGCTGCTTGCCATATTGTGCCAGAGGATACTAGTAACCACAGTGAGCTTGCCCTCATTGTCGATTCCCCCACCTTGGCCGTCTTGTTTGCCATTTGCCGAGTTGTTTGAGAAGGTGCTGCTGGTCACCATGACACTGCCCGTACTGCTGTTGTAGATGCCGCCTCCGAAGCTGCTACTGCCGCTCGCCTTATTGTTCGAGAAGGTGCTACTGGTCACCATAAGGGTGCCTTCATTGTAGATACCACCACCGTAGCCATTGCCGTCGTTAGAGCTGCCAGCCGAATTGTTCGAGAAGCTGCTACTGGTCACCATAAGGGTGCCTTCATTGTAGATACCACCACCTTGTCCAGCACCGTCACCGTTTGATGAATTGTTTGAGACGATACTCTTAGTCACGGTAAGAGTGCCTGTATTTCCAATGCCACCACCGAAGCTGACTGGCCCAGCGATTGTCTTATTACCAGAGATGATGCTGTTGGTCACAGTGAGGGCACCTTCGTTGAAAAGGAAGGCATCAATAACTGTCTCACTGTCTTTGAAGCTCAGGCCAGAGATGTCGACCTTAGCACCTTGAGACACGCGTATGCTAGAATCTGTATCACCGCCGCTGATCGTAATCTGATCTGCCCCTGGACCGCGCAAGGTAAGTTGCCTACCACTGACAAATACCAGCGATCCTGTCAGTTCAATGCGCCCGTGCAGGCCTTGAGCAAATGTAATCGTGCTTCCCGAGGGAGCATTGTTAATACAATAGCGCAATGATCCATTCACATTATCCTGAAGCGTCGTAACGAGGGTGGGACTGGGTGGTCGTGTAATCACAAACCACCCTGCGGCCGCAGCCAAAGAGAACAGCAAGAGAACCACGGCGATAAGACCGACAAGATTCAGCTTTCGCTGTCTCTCACTGGCCTGCAGAAAGGCCCCCTCCTGCTGGCTTGGCCTGTTGCGACTGGCCCATGCCTGGGCTTCTTTGAGTTGGACGCCACGATACAGCCGAGCCCCGGGTCGTTTCCGCTGCTCCCACTGCACGACATCCTCGCTCAGGGACTGCTGAAAAAGGACGTCGTCACGGGCCTCACGCAGCCATTCCGCTAGGCGTCTCCATTCCCGAATCAGCGCCTCGTGAGTCACTTCAATGGTGGTTTCGTCATTGATCTGCTTGGTAGTTAGCAGACGCGCTTTGATGAATGCCTCTAATGTCTCCTCCATCTGCTGCGCCTGCATAGTATTGGTCTGCTCGAACTTGGAGGATGTTGCACGAGGATGCGTGGTCCCCCGCTTGCTTATTCTCAGCAGAAGTGCTTTGCTGAAGGCCTTCAGCCTCTCGTACATAGACTGTGTCTGCATGGAATAGGCCTGCTCGAACTCGGAACGTCTCGCACGACGACGTGTGGTCTCTTGCTCGGTTGTGCCAGGCTCGATTAAGCGCAAAAACACGTCACGGGCCATTTGGTGATGCTCGTCAGAAGGCAGTTTTTGATAGGTTTCCTCGGCATGCTTAGATAATGCACCTTTGACGCCGCCCATCTCGTTGTAGGCTTGCAGAGTCAACTGGCGTCCGTTGCGTCGCTGAACCAGTTGATCCAGCGTAAACTCTAATAACGGTAAGGCCCCGCTTTGCCCCAGCATTGCGGAGAGTAACTCATCAACCAGTCCTGGCGAGAAGGTCAGTTGAACGTCTAGCAACTTCGCTGGCTGTTCGATCACCTTGCGCAGATCATCTCTCTCCATGGGCAACACAGAAACGCGAGCGGCATCGATCAGTCGATACAGCTCAGGATAGTCTCTCATGAGCCGCTCATAAAAATCTGCTCGCAGTGTGAGTATGACAAATAGGGGCCCACGCGGCTCAATCACCGCCGTGACCAGCAACTCAAAGAACTTTTGCCGTTCTTCTTTATCAGTTGTGAGGGTAAACACTTCCTCAAACTGGTCCACTACCAAGAGCACTCTTTGCTGTGAGGCTTTCACGAGATCGCTCGCGAGCAAGTGCAGTCCTCGTGTAGAGCCAGATTTAAGTTCGTCACGGAGGGAGGCAGTCGTCTTGGCAGGGAACCGCTTTGCGAGGGGTCCAGCGAGGGCTTCAAGGGGATGTGGTCCGGGAACTATTGGGTCGAGGTACACCCACTCTTTACTATTGGGAATCCTATCTCTCCGCAGACACGGAAGCAGTCCCGCCATCACGACACTTGATTTCCCCGAGCCACTGATTCCAAGCACAGCCAGCAGGCGTGCAGGCTGGCGCTGACCTCCTTGCTGTTCGCAAGCCAGAGTGGTTTTCATTTTTTCGATCAATTGCTCAACAAGGTCGTCTCGCCCAAAAAAATCACGGCTATCGTGTTCGGCGAAGGCTTCGAGTCCTTTATAGGGGTTGCGTGAAGCAAGGTCCGGCCACGCTGCTAGCAGCACATCATACGGGATGGCAAACGCCGCCCCAATGTTGGCTGGGCGGCAGGAGGTAACGATCATCCCCACGACTCTTTGTAATTGCTCATCCCACACTGGTCCCCCGCTGAAACCGGGCATGACGTCGAAACCCTTCTCTTTGAGCTTTTCGAGCTGAATCCAGTTGTTCCCTCGTCGCCCTAAGAGACCCGCAGTGGCCCAGGCCCCATCATCGAACCCAGCGGGAAAACCAAAAGCGCGGCAGTCATGTCCCCAGACCTGGTCTGTCCAAGCAAAGCGGACAGGCCCGGCACCGGCTGGTGGATCATCAAGCAGTTCCAAGCCCGCCATATCGCCCCCCCGACCATCAGCTTGCATGGGACACCAGCAGGCCACCTTGGCGGTGAGCCGCGTAGGCGAAGGTAGCAGCAAAAAATCGAGCTCTATCGTCGATGATGGCTGGTCAACCACATCCTCAGGCAAGCCAAGTGCTAGCGCAATAACGTGGGCACAGGTGAGAATGTGATGTCCTCCAACGAAAAAGCCAGCACCCGCCACATCTCTACTGCTTCCTATATAGATTCGTACCAGTGATGCGTCAATAGACTCCGCCATGCCCAGGAGCCTCCCCCGTGAGTTAGAAATCAAACAGTTCACGCTTATTTGCATTAATTCTACCTAGGTAGAATTATTATACAAGAGCAAGCATTCGCTGTCAAAGCTGCTTTTGCACCGCACCAAAACTTCCACTCCTCTTGCTCTGTCTCCCTCTTCTTAATTCACGTAGAGTTCATCCCTCAGACCTGCCCACACACAAAATACACCTCATAGCTCGTGTGATAGCTATTCCATTCCCCTTCAAGCTTCCCCATCACCTCGTTAAATGTTTCAGGAGTAACGCCCAGCAACCCATGGGCCAGCGGTCTCATACTGGGCCATCCTGCCAGCATATCTTGGGCCAGCAGCTTCCCAATGCGCCCACCCCACTTGCCCATAGGAAGCCGAGAGGCTGTGTGAAAAGTAAGAGAATAGAGCAGAAGAAAAGAAGGAGAGAGCGAATGCAGGTTCTGTACTGTCCCACGAAGGCTCATGTCCCCAGGGTCCAGGAGCATTGCATGTCCAAAGTATCCCATCGCCAACCTCCGCATCGGGAGGTCAAAGTCTCTTTGGGCGTGAGCCAGTATAGCACACAGAGCAGCTCTCTGACTGGGTTCCCAACGCTACGGCCTAGATGTCCTATCATACCAGTAGACCACGTCTAGCGTGTGGATACCGTGGGAGTGCAGTGGACCGAGCAGTACGAAAGCTGTTCAGTTTTGCTACAAGATGGGGCATACTCAAGAAGGAACAAGCCAAACATCACAACACCCAAGGAGTTCACCTATGCAACAACCCATCAGTGAGATAGCCCGCATCAGGCAACAAATTGATGCTGAACACGAAGCCGCCCAACGAGGCATGTCAGGTTTGGCCTACGGAATCTCAAGACACGACTTTATCAACTACCGCATGGAACACCTCGTTTTTGACATCCAGCAGCGCCGAGAGCAAGTTGGAGACCAAGAGGCATTCAAAGAACTGGACGCTGCGCTCGATGCGCTACGCAAGAACGTTGCCTCCTTGCCATCTGAGCCGGAGACTCCATCATCTCTCATGAAAGAGGGAGGAAAGACCAGCTATGTTTAGACTGCGCTTGAAAGA
This sequence comes from Ktedonobacteraceae bacterium, assembly GCA_019240835.1. Classification (GTDB taxonomy): domain Bacteria; phylum Chloroflexota; class Ktedonobacteria; order Ktedonobacterales; family Ktedonobacteraceae; genus JAFATZ01. The sequence continues at coordinate 4,817 of JAFAXQ010000300.1, read as the reverse complement.
GCTCATGGGGCAAAAAGGGATGACGAGCGAGCAAGTGGCCACGGCAAGTGGCCTCTCCCTACGTACGATCAAGGCGCTCTGTCGCGATATCGTCAGCGGCAGAACGCGCTTGAGCACCGTCGAACGCCTGGCCGATGTGCTCGGTGTTGCTCTGGGTGAACTGGTTGAGCGTCTACCAACTCAACGAGGCAAACGACAGTCAAGAGAAGGTGAGGGTGAACAGTGAGCAGAAAGAAGCAGCAACCGCTCTTTGAGCCGTGGAGCAGATATGCAGAGGACCATGAGATACACGATCAGCAGACACAACCACTTCCAGTGACACACGTTACCCACCCTCCACAAGAAACGCTTGAGCAGCGCTACCGCAGACTCAAAGCGCTCTCGGATGCCACGGGCATCCGCTTCCTTTTTGTTTACCTACACGATCAGGGCAGAATGACCATAGAAGACATCCAGAGGAGTAGAGGAAAGTTGAAATAGTCTTCTGTTTCAGGTTACAGCGCTTCTGCGCATTCCTCAAGCTCAAACCCCAAATCCTCTACCATCTGCCAAGTCTCCCTATAGTCCTGCCCCGGGGTCGTCAGATACCCCGAAACAAATACCGAATTGGCCGGGTAGAGAGCTAGGGGTTGTAGTGAGCGTAGATGCACTTCTCGCCCCGCAGAAACACGTATCTCTTGACTTGGATTTAACAAACGCATCAGACACAGTATTCTCAGACAAGCATAAGGTGTCAACGCGTTCGTGTGCTCAAGTGGTGTGCCTGGTATTGCCAGCAAAAAATTGACCGGGATAGACTGTGGATGCAGTTCACGCAATGCCAGTGCAACATCGATGATATCGGATTCCGTCTCACCTTGTCCAAAGATGGCACCCGTACAGAGCTTAAGTCCTGCACGCCGGGCTGCCAATAAGGTGTTCACACGGTCCTGATAGGTATGCGTTGTACAAATTTCTGGATAGTAGCGCTCACTCGTGTTAAGATTATGGTTAAGTTGCTCTACCCCAGCTTCGTATAAGCGGCGCGCTTTCTCTTGCGAAATAATGCCAACAGTGCAACATATGCGAATGTCAACTTCTTGCTTGATGCGACGTACCGCACTTGCTATATAATCGATCTCTCGGTCAGTTGCGCCACGTGTACTAATAGCTATGCAATAGCGCAGACTGCGTGTTGCTTTAGCTCGCTTTGCTCCTTCTAACAACTTCTGCTGACTCACAAGAGGGTATTTTTCAATATCGGCAGTCGATATTTTCGACTGTGAGCAATAGTGACAGTCTTCTGGACAGAGACCGCTTTTTGCATTGATGAGCATATGGAGATGGACTTTTCTGCCGCAAAAATGGTATCTGACCTGATAAGCAGCGTCCAGCAATGCTAAAATATGTTGATCTGGACAATGTAGTACGCTCAGACATTCTTCATGAGAGAGCACCTGCTCTGCAATAGCCTTGTCTGCTAATGCATAAAAATTCATATACTATGCTTCTTCCTTCCTTCTTTTTCTGTAGAGCACTAAAAGATCAGGCATCTCTCTACCCCCACAATCAATGTGCGTCTATCTTTGCTAACAAACCCATGCTCACGAGCTGCTCCCCATAAGCATGCAATAGCTCGGGGGTAAGCGTTGCTGTGTAGGCTAATTGGCAGAGTAAGGGCGCTTTTCCCCAGCGACGAAGTGCGTCGGCATTCGTCAGCATAGCCAAATCGTCAGGCGGTTGAGTGCAATTTAGCACAACTCCCAGTACAAAGCTACGCTCGCGGGCAACAGTCACGGTAAGCGCTGTATGATTGATTATGCCTAAGACGTTGCGTGCGACTACTAATATGGGTAAACCCAGTTCGACTGCCATATCATGCATAGTGAGACACTCAGTGAGCGGTGCAAGCAGTCCTCCGGCTCCCTCAACGAGAACGATGTCATGCTCAGCGAGGAGCTTCTCATAGCACCTGCGAATGTGCTTTATGTCGATAGTGACACCAGCTCGCTCAGCAGCAAGAGCTGGTGTTAATGGCTCAGCAAACGTGTATGGCGTCACCAGTGGCGGTGCTGCTGTGCATCCAGAGGCTTTACGCAGAAAGCATGCATCCTGTGCTTGCAGACGATCACCTTCCATGAAGCAACCAGTTTCTACCGGCTTCATCACCCCTACCCGCAAGCCACGCTTACGTAGGGCAGTGGCTAATGCAGCCGTCACGATAGTTTTGCCTACACCTGTATCTGTTCCAGTAATGAAACATGCTTTACTCATCTCACATCCTTAGCAATGGCGAGCATGGTGACCATTACATAAGCATGGTGACCATTACATAAACATGGTGACCATTACATAAGCATGGTGACCGCGAGGGTCACCACTACTATACACGCTCCGTCCGTAGTATAGTAGTGGCGACCCTCGCGGTCGCCATGCTACTACTACGGTTTTGCGGCAGTTCGTAGGGAACTGCCGAGGATTGAAACTATCGAGTCATAGGTAACATTCAGTAGCATGCCTAGCTCTTCTTCGCTTATGGAGAGCGGTGGCATGACTACCAAGATGTCGGAGAGAGGACGGATGATTACTCCCCTGCGGCGCGCTTCTTTGGTCACGCGCACAGCAACTCTCTCCCGTCCAGGGAAAAGTAAACGCGTCTGTTTGTCCTGCACCAACTCGATACCCACCATGAAACCACATTGCCTGATATCACCTACCAATGACAACTGCTTGAAGCGCTCTAATTCTTTTGAGAGTAGTGCTATCTTCGGCTGAAGTTGCTGTAGCGTCTGGTCCTGCTCAAAAAGATCAAGGCTTGCCAGTGCAGCGGCACAGGCCAGAGGATTCCCCGTATAGGTGTGGCCGTGGTAGAAGGTTCGTTGTTGCTCCACTGTTCCAAGAAAGGCGCGGTAGATCTGCTCAGTCGTAAGCGTTGCCGCCAGCGGCAAATAGCCACCTGTGATACCTTTTCCCAGCGCCATCACATCCGGTTCTATACCCTCGTGCTCACAGGCAAACATCGTGCCTGTTTTGCCAAAACCTGTTGCCACTTCATCCACTATAAATAAAACTTGATGGCGTTTGGCAATCTCCCATACCGCACGTGTATAGCCAGCAGGATAGACGAGCATGCCAGCCGCCCCTTGCACCATTGGCTCCATAACTACAGCGGCAAGCTCATCGGCGTGTTCGGCGATCATTTGCTCAACCTCGTCCAAGCAAGCGAAACGACACGCTGGATATGATGCATGCAGATGACAACGATAGCAATAGGCACCTCTAGCCTGCAAAATAGGGAAGAGCAGTTGATGATACGCCCTCTGGAAAAGGTCTATGCCACCCACACTCATTGCACCTACTGTATCGCCATGATAGGCATTGCATAACGAGAAAAATTTCGTTTTGCGCGGCCTGGGTGGATTGCACTGCTGCCAATACTGCAATGCCATTTTTAAAGCAATCTCCATTGCCGCTGCACCTGTGTCCGAGTAGAAGACTCTGCTAAGCTCGCCAGGAGCTATTTCAATCAGACGTCTGGCAAGCTCAATGGCGGATGGATGGGTCAAGCCCAGCAGGGTGGTGTGTGCAACACGCTCAAGCTGATCTTTGATAGCACGGTTGATCTCCTGTCGTCGGTGTCCGTGAACATTCACCCATAATGATGCAACGCCATCCAGGTAGCGCTTACCTGTTATGTCAATTAAATAGCTGCCCTCGGCACGTTCTATAACAACTTGTGGCTCCGCTTCCCAATCCTGTTGCTGCGTAAAAGGGTGCCAAAGATAGCGTTTATCTGCCTGTTCGATGAGAATTCTCCCTTTCCTGATCAGATCACACCCAGACGTCTTCCCACACGTTCAAATGCGTCAAGTGCATAGAGCAGATCATCGCGGCTATGCGTTGCCATAAGGCTGGTGCGGATACGTGCGCTGCCAGCGGGAACTGTGGGAGGGCGTATTGCCACTGCAAACACTCCTTGCACAAGCAGTTCGCTTGCCATCTGCAATGCCAGTGCGGAATCAGTAATGAGGATAGGCACAATGTGCGTCTGGGAAGTGAGCGTGTTGAAGCCAAGTTGTTGCAAACTCTGGCGAAAAAACGCTGCCAGTTGTTGCAGATGCTCTACGGATTGAGGCTCCTGTTGCAAAATATCTAGAGCCGCCAACGAGGCAGCTATTACAGGGGCAGGAAGCGCCGTGGTAAATATAAAGTTTCGTGACACGTTGATAAGATATTCCCTTACCAGATTGGGGCCTGCCATAAAAGCTCCGAAACTGCCGAGAGCTTTGCTGAAAGTCCCCACAGATATCATCGCCTCATATTCTATGCCTAATTGAGCAGCCAGACCTCTACCGCCAGGACCAAGACAGCCAGTCGCATGGGCTTCATCAATGACCAGCAGAGCATTATAGTGCTTGCAGAGACACACAATTTCTGCCAGAGGCGCAAGGTCGCCATCCATGCTAAAGACCGTATCTGTAACTACTAATACCTTTCCCTGGTGCCCCAATTGCGCTGTCGATGCCAGCAGTTCTTCAAGAGCAGCGACATCACAGTGTGGGAAGATCTTGCATTGTGCCCGGCTTAGCCGACACCCATCAATAATACTAGCATGATTAAGCTGATCGCTCAATATCAAATCGCCAGCGCCAACAAGGGAAGAGATGATGCCCACGTTTGCGCTATAGCCACTATTGAATAGTAGAGCACTTTCGCTGTGCTTGAAGTCCGCAAGGCGTCTCTCCAGAACGAGATGTCGCTCACTGTTGCCAGCAATGAGGCGAGAAGAACCCGACCCACATCCCGCTACTCCAGCCGTCACCGCCGCTGCTGCCTTT
>JAFAXQ010000263.1 GCA_019240835.1 Ktedonobacteraceae bacterium | reverse complement strand
ATGTTGCTGCCGATAAGTACGGCCATCACTTGCACTTCTGGGACTGGCAGAAGCATGAAATCGTACACAGTGTTGATCTGGGTGAAGAAGGATTAGTCCCCCTTGAGGTGCGCTTCCAGCATAACCCCGACAGCACTCACGGGTTCGTTGGAGCAGCTCTCAGTAGTAACATGTGGCACTGGCATAAGCCCAACGGCACGTGGCAAGTGGAAAAGGTAATCGATGTGCCTGCCGTCGAGTTAGCAGGTTGGTCCATTGCCGTGCCCTCGCTCATCACCGATTTCCTGGTCTCGATGGATGACAAGTATCTCTACCTGTCGAACTGGCTGCATGGGGACATTCGCCAATACGATATTAGCGACCCTTCACATCCCCGACTGACTGGACAGGTATGGTGTGGTGGCTTGCTTGGCAAAAGCGAAACCATTCGAGGCAGAGAGCTTAGTGGTGGACCGCAGATGCTGCAACTGAGCCTTGATGGCAAGCGACTTTACGTCACCAACTCCCTCTACAGCACGTGGGATAACCAGTTCTACCCTGATCTTGCCAAGGCTGGTTCCTACTTGCTACAAATTGATTGCGATACGCACAATGGTGGCTTGAAGATCAACGAGAACTTCTACGTGGATTTCGGCAAGGAGCCTGCCGGCCCTGCTCGCGCCCATGAAGTGCGTTACCCTGGTGGCGATTGCACTTCCGATATTTGGGTGTAGTACCTAGTTTCAAGAAATATAGCGAAACATAGCGTTTTCTAGCGTTTTATGGCAGGATTTTGAGCCTGAAAAACCATCCTTGCATTCACCGCAAGGATGGTTTTCTTGAGCTATCGAGTTAAAAACTTCTTTGATACTATCTTTTGCCTATAGACTGGCTTCTTTTGTAGGCTTTGCTTCGGGATGTTGTCTCAGAATATCCCGATATTGCTTGACAAATGGGGAGTCGGATGTCTCAAAGTCTAGCACAAACAACTTCGCGTTTTGTTCTATGCTGGAGGATATGTCCTTAAACCCTAGTCCGTTTGCCAGTTTTATTCCGTCCGGTGTAGAGCTTCTGGTGTATATTGCTTTGATGATGATGCCTCTTTTTGCGAAGTCTTTCATTGTTTCAATTATTCCCCCAACTAGACGCATGCCGTATTTCTTTGGGTCATGTACTCCTGTTCTGACTGCTATTCCAGCTTCGCATTCCAAAGGTATGCCTGGTGTAAAAGGTAGGATGTCGCTAGGCTTGATGTCTTTTACTTGTAGCTCTTTATTGATGTATTTTTCTATTGCTTCGTGTGTTAATGGCTTGATGTTTACAAATCCTACGACTATGCCTTCCTGCTTAACTACGTAGTCCATTTCAGGGTTGATCTCGCGCCAGCGCAGGCGTGTTTCAGTGGTGGTTGCATTTGTTGGACCCCACAGGCTGATCAACACATCGTATATACCTGGTAGATCTTTGTCGGTAGCGATGCTGAATGTGGCGGGGTCCTCTGCGTACTGTATAGCGTATAACTGGCTTGCTTCTGCCATTTTATCTATGTATCTCTTCTCGTAGTACCCTTCTTTGCGGCCGTAGGGAACTTTCTTTTTGATTTTTCCTATTCTTACATAGTGGTGGAATGTAGTACGTGGCATGTTGAGCTTTTTGATTGCCTCACTTGCTGTATAAAAACCTTCAGGTGCTCTTGACACTTTTCCTCTTCTTGACATTCTGCTATCTCTGCTGTTTTGGGCTTGCACGCCTCATTTTCTTAAAATTATATCATATTCTTGGTTTCTTGGACTCTTGAACTTGACAATCCTTGTTTTCTTTGTGCTATTCTTGTCTTATGATCACTTTGTACTCTTGATTTGTAGAATTCTTGAAATCTAGAACTCTTGAAAATAGAGGCTGAAAGGCGGGGCGTATCGAAGAAAACTGAAAGCGGGGCGACCAAGCGGGCGCATGCCATAAGCGGAGGCTTGATGGTCGGAACAATGCGAACGTGACAGTCCGATGGCAAGGACACCATGAGAACAGGCGTGGGTGCAAGGCCCGAAAGACGGTTCAATCCCGCTCTCGTCGCACGTTTCTTCTTTTCCTGTGTGCAGCAGCTAGGAACGTAACCGTACTGTGTCACGTTCCTAGCTGCTGCACCTCCTCTCTACTTGCTCGCAGGTTCAGAGGGGCTGAGGCTGCTACAGCGTCATTCCCTCTGAGCTTTGAAACGGTCAAAGCTGGTTGTTTTCAGAAAGGATGGTTTGCCCATGCCCGACCGCTACACCACGCAGTTGCTCACCCTCTCTGAGGCGCGAGAGGATGATCTGTGGGCGACTGCGACGGTCGACTACATGCGCCTTGAGTGCGCCTTCAACGCCGATTGTGTAATTTTTACCAGAATGAGCAGTGATGAGTCACCTGTCAAGATGGTACTGCTCGCTGATGAAGTCAAGCAGTTTGTTGATGCCTACACTGCTTACCAGCAGCAGCTTGCACATGCCTGATGCACCGTACCGTTTCTTTGTAGTCTGTCACTCGTAGCGCTACCAAGTGGTAATGAGGACCACTTGGTAGCAGACCACCAACGACGGAACTAGCGTCATTGCTGGCAGCACGAATTATGGCATAGTCCTGCTGCCCTTGGCAATGGCACTTCATGAAAGGATGACCACCCATGAGTGAGCAACCCAAAGCCTACAACCCCCGTGACCATTTGGTCAAATTGAAAACCCGTACTGGCGACGTCGACTATTACCCCGCCGCCTGGCGACTCTACGAACTGAACTTGCGCTACCCCAACAGCAACTTCCGTAGTGAGCTAGTCCACCTCGACCTTGAACACAACTTCGTCATCGTCAAATGTACCCTCTACCTGGGCAGTGGC
>JAFAXQ010000262.1 GCA_019240835.1 Ktedonobacteraceae bacterium | reverse complement strand
AAGAATGCATGGGGTGGTCTCAGCCTGAGCTTCTGACGCGCGGGTCTTGACATCCACAGGATTGACGGCGATCGCCTTGACCCGCACGAGGAGTTGATGGGCATCAGGCACAGGTGTTTCGATCTCCAGATCAATCAGGCTTTGTGGATCTTCAATCGGCAGATAGCGGTACAGTCCAATGGCTTTCATGGTTTGATCTTCCTTTTCATAGAACGCTCCAACATATTTTCTGCGACGAACATACTTGACAGCCTTCGTTCATCTTCTCGCATGCTAACGTTATCGATTACTCACCAGCATCATGGCAAAGGCCAGGGTGTATCCCGCCAAGATGAACTGGAGATCAGCAAAGCTGGCATGGAAGCTCGTTTCTAGAAGCTGTTATGAACTTGACGGACTTAAAGCCGCAAAAGGGATACTCCCGTTGCGGAGCCTCTTCAGTCATCAAAGTCAGGTAGGGTGCCACAAACGCCCATTCGTCGTCACTGACATCACTCGGGTAGGTTTTTCTTTCCATACCCGTAGTTTACCAAAAGTTCATAACAGACTCTAGAGAGAGCAACGGCCTTACTGGTTTTCAAGCTTCCTCCGGGATCCATCCGGTATACGTTCCCAGACGTGGCGTCGCTCTTGAAACCGCGCACGTGCCCGGGCGGTATCAAGCTCACTTAGATGGCTCTGTACCAGGCGGCAGGTCTCCTCAAGAGGTCATGCAGTTGGCAGACCGAGGCCAGGGGGTCGATGCTGACGATGCCAAAGATCTGTTTGAAACGCGCGGCAAGTTTGAGGGGGACAATGCGCATCTGTTCCATCAGTCGATTCACCCGCTGCCACCCCGGAAAGTAGAGGCGGTTCAGGCCCATGAGCACCAGCAGCACTTGCTTCTCGATGGCACAGAAGGACTCGTAGAGGGTGAGCAGTTCACTGCGCTCGGCCAACATTTCCAGCTCCCACCCCGGGCGGAAGCGCAGGTGCGCGCGGACCATGGCCATGCTCAGTCCGCGTGGGTAGGCCGTCGCCCACCTCTTCTAGTGGGTGAGCACGGAAGAAGGATCGGAAAGGGGCAGAGCCGGGAGGAGCGCGGCAAGGTGTTGCTGTTTGGACAACGAGGGATCACAGTTCTCCACGACATCAGCCAGGATGCGTTCTGTGGCTTCGACCACCGCGTGCCGCACGTCGATGACGACCCCACCCATCTCGTAAGCATCCGACCAGCAGGCCATCCCTTCGTGAGAAGGAACAAGCTGCACGTGTCTTCCCCCGGCATGTTTGATGATCTCGTCGCGCTCTTTTTCTGTTGGTGTGGGAGACCAGAAGACCGCCAGGTCAATATCGGCAAAGCGGTCGGCATCGCCGTGAGCGACCGACCCTGTGATGGCCACGGCCCCCACTTTTGGGTTGGCACAGTAGTAGGGCGCAAGTTGTTGCGCCAGGGCAAATCGCCTGGTACTTTCTTCATTCACGACAAGACCTCCTCTTTGTCTTCCTTATTCCAACCGAAATCGCATCTCACCCATCAGCTTTTCACCAACGCCCGCAATGCGCAAAGTCCGGCCAACGCGAGACAGAACCAGCCGGTGATGGCCTGGTGCGCACCCGTCAGAAGGAAGAGACCGCCGGCCAGGGATGCCGCGAACATGAAGGGCAAAGTGAAACCAGGCCCCGTGAATGCTGCGCCATTGCCACTTCCGCTCCGTTCGCGCACGCTGCGCCCTCTTCTTGACTCAGGGCCGGCCAGTGAGACTTCGAGTCGCCCCGCTTCAAGCTTCGACAGGACCTGCTCTGCCGCCTGTGGAAGCGTGAGCAGCACTGTGCCAGCGCCCAGCACCTGGCCAAGGAGCTGTTGCGCCGTCTGTTCCAGGCCCCGCGCGTCAAGCCCCAGGAAGGCACGGGCGTAGGGGGTGGCGACCTCGATGAAGTTGAACTCCGGAGCCAATCCCTGGACTAAGCCCATCAACGCGCCTACAGCCCGGCCGGTGAAGGCAAAGCGCGCCGGGATGCGCAAGGGTTGCCCGTAGAGCATCTGCCCGATCTCCTGCAGGATGCTGGCGAGACCCAGCTCCCGCACTTCGCCCAGCGAGAGATCGGCATAGCGCTCCAATAACCGTGACAGGGAGCGCTCGATCGAGGCCAGGTCGGCTCCCTCGCCAATGAAGCCAAGCTGCGCCAGGGTATTGGTGAGCGCCCGCGCGTCACGTGTGAGCACGGCCAGGAAGGCTTCTTTCATGAAGCGCCGCATCTGTTGGGTATAGGACCCCACCATGCCGAAGTCAACAAAGGTCACGATTGGTCCATCACCAGGTGGCCCCGGTCTGGCAAAGAGATTGCCGGGATGGGGGTCCGCGTGGAAGAAGCCGACTGCAAAGAACTGGTAGAAGTAGGCGTTCACGGCACGCCTGGCCAGCTCGAAGCGATTGATGCCGGCGGCATCGAGAGCAGCATAGTCATCGATGGTGATGCCATCGATCCATTCCAGCACGAGCAGGCGTTGCGAGACATACTGGTCATAGACCCGCGGAATGGAGATCGTGGGATCGTCTTTGAACATCTCGCGGAAGCGCCTGGCGTTGGCTGCCTCGCGCACGTAGTCGAGTTCTTCGTCGATCGTGCGTGCAAACTCGTCGTAGAAACCCATGAGATCAATGGCGTTATGCGCGTCAACGAAACGTGACATGACCCAGATCACGAACTTGAGGGCGCGCAAATCCAGCCGCACCAGGTGTTCAATCCGGGGACGCTGAATTTTGACGGCCACCGTCTCACCTGTGGAAGCGAGGACGCTTTATGCACCTGCCCAAGCGAAGCGGCCGCGATGCATTTGCGCTCCAGCATGCTGAACACCTCCTCAAGCGGCTTACCCAACTCGGACTCGATGACGTCCACGACCTGGGCAAAAGATGCGGGCGGGACCTCGTCCTGCAGGGAACTGAGGACAGCGATGGCCTGCTCCGGCAACAGGTCGATGCGCGTACTGAGGAACTGCCCCAGCTTGATCAGCAAGACATCCTGTTTCACGGCAGCGTCACGGAAAGCGGCCAGCACCTGGATCAATGCCGGACTTGCAGATTGAACTGCGACACTGCTCTGTGCCTGCGTACGCATCACCCGGCGGCGCTCACGGTACATGACCCACAGCGTCCAGAGGAAGAGGCGCGCGACGCTAAGAAAGCGTGCTAGCTGGCTGATTCGACTGATCCGAGGGAGATGGGTATCCATAGCGAGCATACCTTTCCTGGCTATCACGCACTACCGACTGGAGCGCCACTGCACGAACTGGCTCACGACGAGGATCACGCTTGCGGCAGCCAGGAAGAGCCCGGTATTGATCGCACCGCCGAAGGCAATGCCTGGGGCGAACCACGGCGCGGGTGCGCCATCCAGCAAAAAGTAGCTGAGGCCGAGCAGTCCCGTGCCAATCGCGGCAAGAGGTGCCAGCCTCTCGAAGAGCCGGGTGCCGAACAGAAACACTGCCGCGAGCGGGTCGCCAGGGTAACGCCCAGCCAGCGGCCACAGCAGCGCGAGCAGGCCGGCGGCCATTAGTCCAAGGCCGACCAGTGTCTCACCCCACTCAATGAGGGAGCCGAAGAGTATGGCGTTGGGCATGACGAGTCCCCGTAAGAGGGCGACGAAGAAGCCTGGCAGGTGGCCACCACCCGTGGTTGTGCGCAGCAGCCCATCGAGCTGGGCAGGAAACGCGCCCAACAGGAGCTTATCGACTCCGGCGAGCAGCCAGGCGTAGCCGACGAGGAGCTGGAGGCCAGCCAGCGTCAGGTTCGGGGACCGGTTGGCTCGTCGTGGAAGAGGCACGCGAGGCCCACCCTGCGCAGGTGCTTTCGTGGGTCGATCCTCGATGGGAGCATTGGGTTGCGTAATCATCATCGTCTCCTTTGAGAGCCTGCCATATGCCTGTGGCTGTGGCAGGCTCCTATCTACTAGTGTATGGTGTCTGTAGTGTTTTCTAGAGTGTTTTGTAGGTCGTGAGGGTAGCGCGATGTCTCATCCCCCGGCATGGGGGAACATGCCGCGCTTCAGCAGTACGCCAAGCTTGCCGGCCACACGCCTGCTCCTGCTCAGACGATACCGAGGCAGATGCGCAAGATTCCGGTTCTTTGCCATCTCGCGCTGAAGGTCATGATACTGTTCTTCACGCGCTTTCTCATACAGGTACATCATGAGATGCCTCCTCATCTAAGCTCTACTAGCTCAGAGTTTCTGAACGCCGCTCCAGGTCTCCTGGCTTTCCCCCGCTGCTCCAGGAGCATGAGCATCTTCTCCATCGGAAGTCGATGTGCCGGTCTCTTTGGCTAGCTCCTCGATGCCGCTGGCGAACTCGCGTACCAATGCAGCCCACCCGCAGGTGAACTCACGCCCGGCGGCCAGGAAATGCTGGCGCAGCTCTCGTGGCAGCCTGGTGATAGGCAGCAGTGCCACGCTTTCCCCGGTGCGCACCAGGCTGCGGATGAAGTACCGCGTCGCCTGCTGGAGTTCCTCGCGCTCAGCTTGTTTATCCTTCGTATGTATCATGAGATTCCCTCCCTGTTTGTTCCTGATAAATGGCGGCACTCCCTCGCTCTCTTTGGACGGCGGGAGGAAGTGCCGCAGTTCTGATTACGGCTACTACTCTCTCGGCCCACCCGCGTGCTCGAGCCGCTCGCGCATCTGCTCGAAGGTGGCGGCATCGATGTCGCCGCGCGCATACCGCTGACGCAGGATTTCTAACGCGGAAGGCGCACCCGGCGGCTGATCAGGATGGTAGAAGGACCTCCGCCGGTAGCCGAAAGCGAACCAGCGGATCAGACCCCAGATGAGGAGCGCCCAGATGACGATCCAGAGGAGCCCTCCCAGGACTCCCCACAGACCTGGGCCAAATCCCCAAAATCCCCAGTACATGACAATCCTCGCTTTCTTTCTTTACTCATTGCACGACGACAGTCAGGCTCATACCCGGGTGGACGGTACAGTAGAAATGGAAGGTGCCGGCCGTGGTGAAGGGGCCAATGGCGGCTTGATCCGAGCCGCTGACCTGCAGATCCTGGACCTGCGGTGCGCCAAGCTCGTCTTGCGGTTTGGCCGTCCCATTTTCCCACGTCCCGCTCGCGATGATGTGGGAGTCCTGGGCATCGTCGATCAAGGTGATGCTCTCACCCTTTTTGATGGTGATCGACGGCTGGACAAAATTCGTCGCGTTCATATGGACCTGGTTCGGTGCCGAACTGGTATCGGTGCTGGTCGCGCTACAGGCGACCAGGATCAATATCACCACAATACCGCAAAGGCCCAGGATGGCAAACAGTTTTTTCGACATGTTCGTATTCCTTTTGTTGCTGAATCTCCTTGAACTTGCGCTCTTACACGCTCTGGTGCAGCACCCCTGGCAGTCACTTGCTTGAGACGCGGGTAGCGTCTGTGATCTGCTATGTGAGAGTCTACTGTGTAGGGCCGGCTTGTACATCGGCAAAGCAACGTATTCGTCTTGCCTAGCCGGGAGTGATGGGGAACCACCTCATGGCTCTCGCCTTACGTAGGCAAAGGAGCGTGCAGGGGGAGTGTTGAGGTGAAGAGCAGAGGGACAGGAGGAGCAGAACAGAAGAGGAAAGCGTCTCATGCATCTAGATGAGATGCTGCTCGAGGGCAAAGAGGGTCGCGGCATGGCGTGAGGTGATGTTCAGTTTGCCGTAGATGGAGCGCAGGTGGGCATTGACGGTGCGCGGGCTGATGACCAGGGATTCTGCCACCTGGGCATCGGTGAGGCCGCGCGCCACCAGCCGCAGCACTTCCACCTCCCGTTCGGTCAGGTCGTTGGGATAGGCCGGTGCAGGGCTCTCGTGCTGGTTTGTCCCGGCCTTATCAATTCTGGTAGGGACCAGTAGATGTGCTTGCTCTGCAATGGCTTGCTCCGGCGACATCGTCCGCCCGTCGGCCATGGCCTCGGCAAAGATCTGCTCTCCAAGTTCGGCGCGGACGGCGGCCAACGTACGCTCATAGTCCGCGTGCTCGCCCAGCGCGGTAAAGAGGGTGAAGAGATCGAACGGGCACCGGTTGCGCGTCACGCCGCCCAGCGTTTCAGCCGCGCCCCAGAGCTGCGCCGCCCAGACGGCAGCGCCGCGGCGTGCAACCATGCATCCCCACTGCTGGAGACTGAGAGCCATACCCTCTTTATCATTCAACTGCCGGAAGAGGGCGATACTTCGCTCGCACAAGGAGACGGCTTTTGATCTTCACCCGAATTTATGGAAGCCCTAAACATTAGGGCGAGCACATCAGTTGTTCGTAGGCCAACGGACTCAGGTACGCAAGCGTGGAGTGCCTCCGGGTCCGGTTGTAAAAGGTTTCCAGGTAATCAAAGGTGTAGCTTCTGGCCTGTGCTCGTGTCTGAAATGACTGACCGTCCACGCATTCAGCTTTGAAGCTATGAAAAAAGCTCTCCATAGCCGCATTATCGTAGCAGTTGGCTGTACGACTCATACTCACCATCATCCCCTCTCCTCGCAACAGCGCTTGATAGCTCTGACTGGTGTAGGGACTTGCGCGGTCGGAGTGGTGCAGTAATCCGGCTTGTGGACGCCGCCGAGTGATCGCCATGCGCAGCGCGTGGACGACCAAGGTGGCATCCTGAGTGGCCGCCATGGACCATCCTACCACCATGCGCGAAAACAGATCAAGCACCACCGCCAGATATAACCAGCCCTCTGCAGTCCAGATGTAGGTCGTATCGGCCACCCATTTGGGGTTGGGCTGCTCGGCCCGGAACTCACGTTGGAGAATATTTGGAGCCATGTGCGCGTCTGGATCGCTTTGGGGAGTGACGGTGCGACGGCGAGGACGTTTGGCGAACAGTTCCTGTTCCCGCATCAAACGAGCGAGGCGTTTGCGCGCACATCTCATTGCCTGGGCCTGCAGGTCGGCATGCACCCGTGGGCTGCCATACACACCGCGATTGGCCTGGAAAACGGTCTTCACTTGTTCAGCCAGTTCGGCATCTTCTCGGCTGTGCTGGCTCGGCGGGCGCTTCAACCAGGCGGAGAAGCCGCTCACTGAGACTTCCAGCACTCGACACATCAGCGTGATCGCATACTCGTGCCGATGTTGTGCAATGAACTGATATCTCACTGCCTTTCGCGCGAAAAGATGCTGACTGCCTTTTTTAGTATGTCACGCTCCTGCTTGACGACCTCTAGTTCGCGTTTGAGACGGCGGATCTCCTCCTCTTGAGCAGTTTGGTGTCCGCTGCCTGGAAAGGCTTCGGGACCGAGTGCAGCCAACTCTTTGCGCCATTGATGGATCGAGGTGTCCGAAATGCCCAGCTCGCGGGCCACCTGCGCGATTGGTTTGCCGCTGGTCTGGGCCAGTCGTACAGTTTCGCGCTTAAACTCGGGTGTATAGGTCTTTTGCACCTTTTGCATGATCCTTTCCCTCCTTTGAGAAGAGTATATCCGAAACTTTTTCTCTTCCACAAATTCGGGGCAGGATCAAGAGGTGAAAATTATTCGACAAACGACAGTACGTCAGGCAAGGCAAGTCCGCAGGCTTGCGCACATAAGAACCATGCACCTTGGTTGATGCAAAGCCACATGCTGGGCACTCTCCACAGAAGCGGGTTGATTGGAGAGTAAAGATCAACATATTCTCCTCAATGGTCACTTCTTCGATGATCACATCGGGGGTATCGCGAAACAAGATGCTTGTGAGAAGATTCATTAGTACTTTCATGAAGAGGAAGACAACAGCGAGAAAACCTCCTCTATTTTATCACCTTTGAGCTCCCACACAAAGTGCGCATGAACCATGAAGCGAGCAAATTCACACGTTCGATCACGCAGCATGTGAACGAATTGCTGTACCATCTCATAGGCCAAATCGACCTCTGGGTTCAGGTTACGAAGCTGGGCAAGAGTTTGTTGCTCATCTCGCGTCAGGTCCTCTGGTCGTCGCAGAAACAGCCAGGTGGCCTGGCGTGAAGACATGAGGGTCCCACTTTGCAGAGGAGCGTGACGGTCACCTTGCCTGAGGCTGTTGATCAAGTTACGCACACTTTCATACGATCCTTTGTAGCCTTTTGTGGTCAGTTCTCCAGAGATGCGTGCCATCTTGTGACAGCCTTGAGCCCATAGATCACGGATGAAAGGGAGGTAAGGATCAAGCTGACTGGCCTGTTCACGCCTTTTGCGTTCGGGGAAAGCTCCAGCCGCCATCCAGCGCTGAACCGTGCTGTGGCCCCACTCCCACACTCTCAGCAATGGCTTGATGGCTCAACCCTTGCTTCCTCAGTGCTAGGGCTTGCTCGTAGCGAGCCACCCGTTCTGTCCGATGGAGTTGCACGGTCTGCTTTTGCAATGGAGAGAGATAAGGAGTTCGCTTCCCCTGCAGCACAGGAGGAGCTTCAAGAAGTTCTCTTGTTTGCTGCTTGCGATCCATACTCAGATGATGGGAAAGACAGCGCTGGAGCGCCTCGCTCAGATTTTTGAGCAGATGCCACCTATCCGTTACTTGGATAGCTTGTGGAGCTCCGATTCTGGCGGCGGTTGCATACGTATCGCTCCGATCTCGACTAATGATTTCAATCGAAGGATATCGTTTGAGCCAGGCGGCAACCGAAGCCGCCTCCCGATCAGGCAAGATATCAAGCCGACGATGCCGTTCCAGATCACAGATCAATGTCCCGTACCGATGCCCACGACGCCATGCCCAATCATCGAGGCTGACCACACGAGGTGGCTCAACTGGATCATCGGGCAGACGGCGAAGTAACCGCAGGAGCGTATCTGGGCTACAACGCATCCTCAAGGCTGCAGCGAGGCGCGAGCCCTGCTCTCCCCCAAGTGCCAGAGCAAGGCTCTCCAACACCTCTTTGAGCCGAATGGTTCGACGAGCATAGCGCTCAGCTACCGCAGGAATAGCTTCCGCAAAGGTTTTTCGAGGACAGGTTGGTTGTAGACACAAGAAGCGGCGCACCTGGACCACCAGCCGAACAATACGACCGCTCCAAGGCAGATCGAACAAGATCCGCTCATATCGGCTATGAATGCGTGACGACAGAGATGTACAGGCCGGACAACTAGCCTGTGTCGTGTGTGATTGGGCTAAAACAGTGATCACCCCGTCAGTCAGGGTGATCTGTTCGATGGAAAGGCCTGGAAGATCAGGCAGAAGTGGTTGTGTCATTTAGTCTCGGCTTTGAAGGAGTTTTCTAGAACAGGTTTTCTTCTCCTATTCTATCACATCCTGGATCACGAAAAGCGCGGGAGAGCCAAATATTTCAGGGATTTCATCAAGGCAATGCCTTTTCTTCCAACGGTACTCATTGGGTACAAGCGTGAGGAGCGGGACAGGCAGGAAAGAACTTGCGCTTCGTACAAAGCGGCAATACCGGGAAGCATAGTAGATTATCCGCTATGCTGGGGGAATGACTACCGGGACTTGAGCCTCATATGCCGTAATGATTTAGGGATTGAGCCGCCGCGTGTGTATGACATGGGATTTGACTATAATAATTGCGGCACGAGCTGCTGTAAAGGAGGCATTGGCAGCCGGGTGCTGGAAGCCATCCGCTTCCCCGATAGATTTGAGCGTGATATGTCATGGGAAGAGAAGATGCGTGCCAAAGCCGGCAGCCTTGAAGGAAAATCTTTCTGCGCCCGTGTGGTAGACGGTAA
>JAFAXQ010000101.1 GCA_019240835.1 Ktedonobacteraceae bacterium | reverse complement strand
GGGTGCCTGTACTGCGTTTTGTTTGTCACTGCTTGTTGAGCGCACGCCACTAAATGCTGGCATCTTAGTGGTCGCGGCCATCGTGATATCTCCATGCGGATCGACATTCACTCTCACTGTCCCTCTTGAGTGTGACATGGAGTTAGTCGCAAGCACAGGCGTATTCGCTGCAGGGGAGGTAGGAACTACTTGCTCTGCCCATTGGGCTACCGCCCAAGGAGAAAGCATTTCACGTCCATAGAGCAACAACGATACGTGCTTTGCCTGCATAATCCCTCCTAAGCGGGATACAATCTCACCGAGGAGGTGCTCAAGGTTGAGTGTTGAGATGAGCGCATCACTCATGATGAGCAGATTGCTCATCTGCTCAGTCATCATCTGGCTCTCGTGGGCCAGAGAAGTAGACAACTGGCTAAACGAGCGAGTAAGCATATTCAATTCATCGCCGTGCTCTGATGATAGCTCCATATCATTGGCGACGAGAGTTTGTACTCGTGCTTGTAATTGTCGTAGAGGATGGATAAGGTGGTAGCGTATCATGCAAGTATATACAAAAACACTCAGCCCGAGTACGAAACAGCCCACACCGAACATGATAAGTGCCAACTTTATGAGAGAAAGATGGGGGAGCATGTTGCTGTGTGCTACATGGTCAGTGTAGAGTTGAAAGAGAGCGTAAGTGAGCGAGGAGGACAGAAACATGCTGAGCAAAAGCAGCAGTGCTGTGAAAATTATGATTTTTGCTCCTAATGACCGCGCAAGGAATCGCATAATTCTCCCAGACCGCCCGCGGCGGCAAGCTCAAAACCGTATTGCCTGCAAGAGGCGGCTACCCCTTAAGCTCGCTCAACTTTAGGGGATCTGCGTCCAGAGAAGAGGAGCACGCATGTCCTCTCCCTTGATTGCCAGAGCCTGCGCTGTTTTGGCTTGGATATCGGCACTGAAAATGTGAGTACCGGTACTATACAGTAAACGCTGACCATCTGCTGACCATACAGGTGGCAGAGGGCTATCCACTGCGTTTGTAGTAAGAAGCGTATCTCCTCCATTGAGTATGCTTAGCACGTGTACCGCTCCTGTATCGAAGTAGTCAACGTACAATCCGTGCGGTGACCAACTGAATGAGCTTATCCGAGTGCCAGTCGTCAATGTCCTTACCTGCGCGTCGAGATTGACTAGAAGCAATTGCTTGGCTGATTGTGTAAGCAACAGCCAGCTTCCTTTCTGACTATAATCGCGGCTATACACAGCCTGTGCATAGTCGCCTATTGCAATCATACTTGGTCGCATTGTCCCTGCTCTACCTACATAGCGTATCCAGAGACTATGAATGTGTTGAGGCGTTCCTACACTCCAAGTGATTGCAGGCATATCAGCGTTAACCAACCAATGCAAAGAGAGAACCATGTCATTTGGATGCTCTGCAGTGCTCACAGTTGGTGTAATGGTCAGCATTTCATTGTTCTGAACGTTATAGTCTAACACACTCGTTTGACCGTCGTGTATACGTTCAAATGCGATACGCATGTTGTCGGGTGACCATGTTGGATGTAGGATCTCACCTTGTAGAGGAGGTAAAACCATACGGACGCTCTTGGTGCTTGTTGAGTACATATACAAGGCGGGCATGCCTCCAGAGGACGGATCAGCTAGGAAGGCCAGCATCGTGCCATCCTGTGACCAGGCGAGGCTTGTCAATATCGCTGCACCCTCATCGGTGGACCATACTGATGAAGGTTGTGCTCCCAAGAGGGATTGTCCAGCGAGGGTGTCGCTCTGTCCATCGCTACGTATAGTGTGCAGCCTGCCTTGTTGTAAATCTATATATGCAAGCTGGTCACCGGCAGAGCGTCCGGCTAATGTTGGTTGCACAACCCAATTGGCCGCCACAGTAACTGTTGTCGGTGTGAGGCGGGCTATCTGTCCTGTCCCTTCAGCCGCAGCACTCCACAAAGCGCCATCACGTAGAAAGACGAAACGTATACCGGCGGGAAGTGGTCCCTGTTGTAATCCTGCTGGAGGAGTAATACTCTCCTGCTGGTGAGCGATTTGTGCCTGTCCACACCACAGATTCCAAGCAATAAATCCTCCCACGCCAAGTGTGAGCAAGAACGTCGCAGCTATCACCATGTGCATAATACGTTGCCCTCCCACTCCTCTACGCCTTCTTAGGGGAGTAAGTGTCTGTACAGTGGGCACGTTGTGCAAGGAGCGTGGCGACGAGTAAAATAGTCGCTCATACAACGCTGCATCAGGACTAACGCGTGGCAACTGTGAGAGCAAGGCATCAAAACGACGGAAGTCTGCAAGGATAGCATTGCATTGTGGACATACCGCCAGGTGTGCAGCGACAGCGCCATATTCCTCTGGTGCGAGTGCATCGTCAAGGTAAGCACTAAGCAAATCCTCGACGTGCTCGCCAATCATTTGTTGCCTCCTCCCTGTTCCAATGCTTTATAGTGTTCTCGAAACGACTGTCGTGCGCGAGAGAGGTACATTTTTACTCCGCTCTCCGCAATGTTTAAGGTCTGAGCAATCTCGCTGTAGGAAAACCCTTCCTGGGTATACAGCAGGAGTGCTGCTCTATATTGCTGGGGCATGCGACGAAGTGCTGCGCGTACAAGCTCTGTAGTTCCATAGATTTCTTGTGGATCAGAACTCTCGACATCGGCCGGTTCGTGATCAAGTTCTTGCCAGGGTAACCAGGCGATCAACTTACGGCGACGCAATGCATCGTATGCTGTATTCGTCGCGATGCGATACAGCCAAGCAGATAGCTTGAGATTTGCATCCATCTTCGGTAGGGCACGAAACGCTTTCAAGAACGTATCTTGCGTTAAATCGTCTGCTTGTTCACGATCTCCCACGAGATGATACACATAGTTATAGATAGGTGTCTTGTACTCATCGTAAATTTGATCAAAAGACCAGGAATTTTCCTTTGTTTCCACCCGGACCATGCGCTACAATCCCTTCGATGGCTACAGTTTTTATCTTGTCCGTTCCATGCAAGATAAAGCTGGTCATCTCCGATAAGCGCAGGGCCTTCACCTTTTGTGGTCTGTTCCTGCGGGTGCGGAAAGGCTTTCATCCCTCTGTGTAGTGGAACGGACGACTGACACTGTCAGTAACATGTCGAAGTAGTCATGTATAGTTGCATGTGCGCCATGCTTTGCAACTATCATGGTAGCATACTTTACTTTGAATTCTCGCTACTGCTAGCTTCTGTATTAGTACTATTGGGGGGAAATCACGTCTGTCTGGCGTGCTCACTCTTTAAAGAGGCAAGTGACTCTTTAGCCGGTTCCACGGGGCCGATAGGGCTGCTGGAACCCACTTTGTTTTTTCACTGCCGAGTGTTATACTTACACAAGAGAGGTGCTTTCTTGTATGAAATCAGACATCGTGCCAATTATTGCCCACCACGTGCAAGAAATGCTAGGGGACGAAGGCTTTCGCTCGGTAAGTGCTGTTGTAGCTAACTGCAAGCTGCTCACTCTGGAACTAGGTGACGAGGAAGTAGGGGTAGATACGCAAGCTCTTATGCTGGCGGGCTATCTTCATGACATCTCGACTGCTGCGCATGGCTTTTCCAATCATCATATCTCGTCGGCAGAAATGGCCGTCAAACTGCTGCGTACGTACGAGGTATCGGCAGAGCGCATCAGTAAGGTAGAGCGAGCCATTCTAGCACATGCGACTGCTGTCCCTTTTGAACAACGACGTGCAGTTCCGGTTGAGGGACGCATTCTCTATGATGCCGATAAGCTGGGACGCATCAGTGGCCTTGCAGTCGTCACGTCTTTGATAGATTTTGGTGCTCGTTATCCCAATCGCACTGTGACAAGCGAGGTGCTTGCCGCTGTTCTACGTCACGTGGAGGAAGGCTTTGTAGAGCTTTATCAATCACTTTACACGGAGCCGGCTCGCGCTCTAGCAAATGAGAAGTTTGGACGCACGTTAGCTTTTCTTGACGGTGTGATTGAGCACCTGAGTGAAGCTACGCCTGTTTAGGCTTCTCGTGCACCCTATGGGTACTATGCATGTGATGTGAGTGTGGACGTAGTCCACACTCACATCACATGTGTCATTACCGCTGTGATACAATAGCAAAGTCAGTAAACTAGTGAAAGGTGGCATGTGCGTGTCTATTCTAGTCGTTGGTTCTGTCGCCCTGGATCGTGTTGAGACTCCATTTGCTCAAGTAGAAGAGGTACTCGGCGGAGCTGCCTCCTATTTCTCCTTGGCTGCCTCTCTCTACGATCAGGTAAATCTTGTGGCCATTGTCGGTAGCGATTTTCCACGGGAACATCTCGACTTCTGGCGTAGCCGTTGTATTAACCTGGCGGGACTTCAAGTGCGGGAGGGAAAAACCTTTCGTTGGAGTGGTCGCTACTATATGGATATGAACTCGCGTGAGACGCTTGATACCCAGTTGGGTGTGTACGCGGATTTTCATCCTGTCATTCCTGACGAATACCGCCGTAGTTCGTTAGTATTTCTTGCTAATATTCAGCCTGAACTGCAACTTGAGGTGCTAGGGCAAATTCCTAACGCACGCTTGACTGTACTTGATACGATGGAGCTATGGATCAAGACTGACCGTGCGCGTTTGACTGAAGTCATCAAGCGTGTGGATGCACTTTTAATGAGCGAAGAAGAGGTACGCCAGTACACTGAGCAGAGCAGCATTGTCGGCGGTGTGCGCCACCTATTCCAACTGGGATTGCAGTTCGTGGTGGTCAAGCAGGGAAGCTATGGCGCTTTGCTCTTTGGCGCTGACGGAACGTACTTTAGTGCGCCTGCCTATCCTCTAGAAGAGGTCGTTGATCCCACTGGCGCAGGTGACGCTTTCGCTGGCGGCCTTCTGGGCTATCTGTCGAGCGTAAAAGTGGGGCCGCACAATGGCTATAGGGTGGACGATATGAAGCGTGCAGTTATTCATGGCAACATTATTGGTTCATTTGTCTGTGCTGACTTCAGTATTGGGCGCTTGCGCACCTTAACCATGCATGATATTACTACACGCTACAAAGAATTGGTCGCCTGTTCGCATTTTGATTCCGACTGGTGCGCCTCTCATCGGTAGATTTTGGGGAGTCAAAGGACAGCAGTTCCTTGACTCCACTCTTATTAAAGAAGGGAACGTTCATGACAACTTCGATTCGTGGGGACGTGAAAGATATCTCACAAACTGCACGTGGGAAAGACCGCATCGCATGGGCGGCAAAGGAAATGCCCGTCTTGCGTCTTATTCGCGAACGTTTTAGCAAAGATATGCCCCTCAAGGGCGTGCGCATGTCCGGCTGTTTACATATCACGTCTGAGACTGCAAACTTGGCGATCACTCTGCAAGCGGGCGGAGCCGATCTTGTACTGTGTGCCTCCAATCCTCTCTCAACACAGGATGATGTTGCCGCGGCCTTGGTAAGCGAGTATGGTATCCCCACTTTTGCTATCAAAGGTGAAGATGAAGACACCTACTATCGTCATATTCATGCCGCGCTCGACCACAAGCCGAACATGACGATGGATGATGGGTGCGATCTTGTGACAACGCTGCATACTACTCGTAGTGAGCTTCTTCCCGCTGTCATTGGTGGTATGGAGGAGACAACTACCGGCGTGATCCGTCTGCGCAGCATGGAAAAGCAGGGTGTACTCAAGTTTCCTATCCTTGCGGTAAATGACTCCGATACGAAGCACATGTTCGACAACCGCTATGGTACGGGACAAAGTGTGATTGATGGCATCGTCCGTGCCACTAATATTCTGCTGGCAGGGCGTACAGTGGTCGTGGCTGGTTATGGTTGGTGTGGACGGGGCATCGCCTCGCGTGCTCGTGGTATGGGAGCCAATGTGATCGTGACCGAGGTCGACCCCACGCGTGCCTTGGAAGCTCTCATGGATGGATACCGCGTTCTTCCTGGTATCGAGGCTGCTACTCTTGGTGATGTCTTTGTGACCGCGACAGGCAACATCAACGTTATTGATGACCAACATCTGGAGCGCATGAAGGATGGTGCCTTGATCGCCAACGCTGGCCACTTCAATGCTGAGATAAATATTCCTGCACTAGAACAGTTGGCGACGGCGAAACGGCGTATACGCGATTTCGTTGACGAATACACCTACGCGGATGGCCGCCAAGTGCATCTGCTGGCCGAAGGACGTCTGGTCAATCTCTCTGCTGCCGAAGGGCATCCTGCCAGTGTCATGGACATGAGCTTTGCCAACCAGGCGCTCGGCTCCGAGTACATGCTTCAGCAGGCCAAACAAATGCAGCCTCGTGTCTACACCTTACCCGCTGACCTCGACAAGGAGATTGCCCGCCTCAAGCTGCAGGCGATGGGAGTACGTATCGATACCTTGACTGCCGAGCAGGATAGGTATCTCAATTCCTGGGAGGAGGGCACCTAGAAGCTCCCTACTCACTCGTCCTGTTATTTGGCAGGGGTGCGCGTCGTTGCTCGGTAGGGGTCCAATTGATTGTACCCAGGGTTGGCCCCGGCATGGGCACGGTGAAGCGGGCCCCTACCGGCTGACGATGCATACCCATTTGGCTAGCAGGAATTGACAAGCAAGTCGTCTCTGCGCTACAATCAGAGTAGCAATGGTACACATCCGTTCCAACTAGCAAATAGAGACACAACTGAATACTTGCAGAGACCTACACTCATCAAGAGAGGTGGAGGGAAACGGCCCAACGAAGCCCGGCAACCCACTCGTAATCGTACGAGAAGGGTGCCAATTCCGGCGGTATATGCCGCAAGATGAGGGGTTATGAGCAGCAACGCCAAACCCCTGTACAGGGGTTTTTTCTACCCTCAAAATACTCCTACCTTCTTGCTGCGATGAGGTAACGTTAGTTTAGGCACATGCTGAAGAAGGAGTTTCTTTTTGAGCAATTTTATGGATAGTGCAAAGTCGTTCTTCACGAGTGAGTCGGTGACCGAAGGTCATCCAGATAAGCTGTGTGACCAGATTTCAGATGCAATCCTCGATGCGATTATCGCCCAGGACGTGGGGGCACGTGTGGCATGCGAGACGGCGACGACTACCGGGTTAGTGCTTGTTGCAGGGGAGATCACCACTTCTGCCTGGGTTGATATGCCAGCTATTGTACGCAAGACCATTGAGCAAGTGGGCTATATCACTGCCGACTATGGCTTCGACTACCGTACCTGCGGTGTTGTTACCTCAATCGGTAAGCAATCGCCGGACATCGACTTGGGTGTGAGCCACTCTCTAGAGTTCAAGCATAGCACTCAGCCTCTCAGTGAGGCTGAACTTGAGCGTATCGGTGCAGGCGATCAAGGAATGATGATTGGTTTTGCCTGCAATGAGACGCCAGAGTATATGCCTATGCCTATCAGCTTGGCGCACAAGCTCACGCGCCAGCTCTCCCAGGTGCGGCGAAAGTCGTGGGATGGCAAGGCTCCCATGCCATACCTGCGCCCTGACGGTAAAACCCAGGTGACGGTGCAGTACGCATATGGGCGACCTGTTCGCGTCGATGCCATCGTCGTGTCCACACAGCACGCTGACTCCGTCGAGCAGGAACAGATTCGCACCGATGTCATCGAACATATTATTATGCCGGTCATTCCTGCGGAATTGCTTGATCGTGGTACGAAGATTTTTGTGAATCCTACTGGTCGTTTTGTGACAGGTGGGCCGATGTGTGATGCTGGTTTGACTGGTCGCAAGATTATTGTTGACACTTATGGTGGCATGGCTCGTCATGGCGGCGGTGCTTTTAGCGGCAAAGACCCTACCAAGGTAGATCGTTCCGCCGCGTATGCTGCACGATATATTGCTAAAAACATTGTAGCGGCGGGCCTAGCCGAGCGCTTAGAGCTGCAAATCTCTTACGCTATTGGCGTTGCCCACCCGCTTTCTCTCTTCATCGAGACATTTGGCACGGGTAAGGTTTCCGATGAGGAAATTATACGCTTAATC
>JAFAXQ010000090.1 GCA_019240835.1 Ktedonobacteraceae bacterium | reverse complement strand
CTTGCACTCATAGACAAGTTTTAGTAAACGGCGATACAGCTTCTTCCAAGTGGAAGGATGATGGTTGCGCCACTTCGCATCTTTGCTATCGGATCCCTTATCTACCCAGTCCAAAAGTGTGCGGAATGTAGTAATGTTTTCAACTTCACGTAGTGAGCGCCTGACAGTACCATCCTCAGCAGTGATCTCGGTGGTGAGCCAGCTTTCTATATCCATCACGAGCGCGCTAAAGTTACTATCGTGCGCGTCAACCTCGGCAAACAGGTAGGAGAAGAGGCCCTGGGTGATGATGTCGCTCAAGCTCCAACTATATGGCTTCACCTCACCTGTCCGCCCGGTTGGAACCGCGATGTCACCTCCAGGCGTCTGTGGCGCATAAAATGCAGCGTTCTCGAACGGTTTGGGGTTCTCAATGCCCAACGCTTGCCAATCTGGCAGATGCTTCTGTTTTTTATACCCCGTGCTCTTGCGATCAATGTAAAACAGGTCGAGTCCCTTGACGTTCAGAATAATCGGCACAATGCGTAAGCGGTCCTTATCGGAAGGGCGATTCCTCGCCTCTAGCCTCGCCTTGTAGAGCAGGAGCCAGATGACAAAGAGCAGGAAGCTCGATTTGGTGCCGCGTCCCGCCGAACCATTGACGTTCATATGCCCGCCGTTGGTCCCGAGCAGGTAATCCAGGTCGATGCAGCCGGGACCAGCAATCTGGTTGGCCCCATTCTTGATAAGCCCTATATCCAAGCCGTTTGTGATGTCCTCTGCCCCGTAGGCCGTACGGGCATTGTCAGCGGAGGCAAGGTAGACAGGGCTGCGCTCTAGTGGCGGCGTGAAGACCTCTGAGCGCAGGATGCTGGCCGAGGCATAGGTAAAGCCATCATTCTCGACGGGAGGCTGATAATTGAGGTCACCGTCAGCTTCATCTATTTCGGCGCTCATCGAACGCTTGCGGCTCTGTCGATACACCTCATTTACAATGGCATGATAGGTATACGCAGTCCCCGCGAGCGTGCTGCGGCAGGTTATAAGCTGCGTTGTCTCAACCAGGGTATCAGGCGGAAGCCAGAAGAAGAAGTTTGTGCTGGTGGCCTCCTTCTGTGGCGGAGCACTGACACGCCCAATGCACAGCAGGCCGCTGGCCGTTGAAGAGGTAATGCCTCCATTGCCGTTCAGAGATACAGATGCATCATCTACAGAGACAGAGGGAGTATCCTGATAAGAGTCATCCATTGGAAAAATCTCCTTGCTCATAACTGCGTGAGATTGTAGAAACGAGAAACGATCTGGTCGCCACCGGTCATGGTTGCCCCCAAAATCTCCTCGGCTCGCTGAATCGGATAGAGCGAGACTGAGGCCCGCTCGTAGCTTTTGTCTTTGCAGCGATACTCACACACCATGCGAGATAAAGCGTCAATATAAGTAAAATCTTGCTGTAGTTGTAGGCGAAAGAATTTCTCTGGTATCTCTAACCTGACGATGCCCCAACCCGGCATAGCACCGACTGTGCCATCCAGACGTAAGTACCAGGAAACTACTATGATATGTTCCTGTGGGAGCAGAATGGCGGGCGTACGCTGGCCAAATTGCAGATCGTAGTAGATACGCCACCCTTCATCATGCAAGTAGTTGCGATGATGTCCCTTAATCATGCCTACAACTGGCGTGTTCGCTTCGTCGAAACCACCTCGGCGTGGGTCCAGGCGTCCATCGACCAGGACTGGCACCTGTCCCGCTCTTACCAGGGCTTGTTTCTCCAACCGAATCATCTCATCCATCGAGCGGTTCTGTGTTGCCTTGCGCATCTCCTGAAAGTCGTAGGTCAGGCCTTCCTTTGGCTTTTGACAGGGGAGTAGTCGGAAGCCTTCCGCTTGCAATGCAGCAGCAAAACTCTCCACTTCATCCCAGGGAAACGGCTCAACGACCATCGTCACAACACGCTCAACAATGTGCCACTCGCGCTGCAATCGTCGATTTGCATTGCACATCAACACTGCACCAATTTCGGAGAGCCGTACCGGGATAGGAAAG
>JAFAXQ010000084.1 GCA_019240835.1 Ktedonobacteraceae bacterium | reverse complement strand
TCTTGAGCGAGAGGGACACCACGTCGTGCTGGTGGACGACTACGAAGCCGCGACCCAGGCGCTCCCAAGCTTCCAGCAAGCACCGCCTGATCTGGCCTTTGTCGCTCTGCGCGCTGATCGACCTGAAAGTTTTCACCTGGTGACAGCGCTCAGGCAGCAGTACAGCCAAGTCCGGCTGGTGCTACTGATCAGGCAAGAAGACAGTAGCCAGGTGGCGGTGCAACGCTTGGTAGAAAGCACCCAGGCGATGGTCCTGCTCAAACCGTTCAGCATCAAGGACGTGCTAGCTCTGGTTGCGACTTAGATGTAAGCAGATCATGTTTCGCTTGGCAGAGAAGGTGCGGTTCATGTTCTGCATGGCAGCGGCAGAGCCGCTGCCACTAGTATAGATGCTAGGAGGCGGGCGAGGCGTCTATAGTAGTGAGTGATCTCTTGCGGTCGCCACGCTCGCTCTGCACTTACTGGCAAGGATTGTTAGCTGCACCCTGCGGGCATTTGAAAATGTCGAAGCTGGCAAGGTGCTGCAGATCGTCGCCTATTTGGCGTACGCCTTCCTGCCCTGACTGGCCATTATATGCATCGTTGACTTGGGCGAGCAGATCGCTCAACTGCGTTTGTGCTTGCGGTTGCAGGAGTTGATCATCGGAAAGCTTAAGTAGCAGTGCTGCATCCTGGTGGACCTGTTTCAACCATACATTGACCTGATTCAGCTCCCCTGCAATTTGCTGCGCCAGATGTACTTGCTCCTGCGTCACACCACTAGATCTCATCACTCCATCGAGATGACTGGCTATATGTACTAGAAAACTACTTAGGACTCCGCTCTGTGAACAAGCAAGTAAAGATACACGTGTATTGTTCAAGACTGTCGGCTCTGCAGTCGTAGATGCAGTGTTGGGAAGACCGTAGAGGTTAGACGGCGCACACGCTTGTCCATCCAGATAGTAGAGCATGTTCACCAAATGTTGGCGTATAGCCACGGCGTCTTTCTTTTGCAAGGCATCATTCGCGCCCGTAGCTTGTTGTACGAGCGCCTGCATATTCTGCTGAAACCAGATGTTCAAACCGCCTTGCATATTTAAATTATCTAGAGTAGGGTCGTCGGCAAGCAAATGTTTGAGATGGTCAATCAATGTACGTGGATCGCTCGACGAACCCGATTGAGGAATAGTAGCATAGTAGAGTCGGGCCTTAGAGTCCAGAGACGGTGAGAGGGGATCACCGCTGCTCTCCTGAGTGATCAAGAAGAGGGGGAAGTCGTTACTGAGCAGATTCGGCTGTTGTGGGTCTCCAGCAAGAGGCAGTGAAACACGTGCATTTGTGACTGTGATGGACCAACGTGCGGGGACAATAGCGTCATTCTTATTGTTCTCTAACCACGCATAATAGTTCGTGCCGCTCGCTGGCTGGCCGATCTCAGGAATATCAACCTGTATCTTGTCAAAGCCTGACAATGTACCCTGACTCTTAAGAAAGAGTATATGCCCTACAACTGTAGGTGCCTGAGCAGGCGAGGTGGAACCTTTGGGTGCAAAGAGAGCGTAGCCTGCCAGGCTAGAAGCAATGAGCGCAATCACTACGATGACGGCCAGGGTGATGCTGTTGAGGCTGCGCTGTTTTTTGACTGCCGACACTGGAATTGGCGCAGACACAGGGGTCGCTATCGTCGCTGAAGAGGCAAGTTGTGGTACTTGCGACACAGAGGTTCGCGTACGTGGCTTGGTGGGCGAACTGGATTGGAAACTGCTCGCGACGGTTGCAAGCTCATGGGATGACCGACCGTTCTGTGGTGTGAAATGGGGTGAAGCCATAGACGGGTGTGACGGAGTTGCAGCCATTGGCTGCAAGGGGTTGGGACCGATTGACTCAATCGGTGTATCAGACCTGCTTCTCGTGATCACTGTTGGAACGGGCAGACGAAGTGCCTCAGCCATAGCAATGGTCATGGCACTGGCACTGGCAAAACGGGCATTCGGCTCCTTGGCAATGCTTTTCAGAATGACCTCCGACAATTCTGGAGTAATATTTGGATTGATCAGAGCTGGTGGTGTCGGCATCTCATGCACATGCTGCATAAGAACTGCCACGTCGCTGCCCCCACGGAAAGGCGTGACACCGGTGGTTATTTCATAGAGAATAATGCCAAGCGCGTAGAGATCGCTACGCTCGTCACCCTGCTCTCCTTTCGCCTGCTCTGGCGAAATATAGAGTGGCGTGCCAAGCAGCATGCCTTTAACGGTATTAGATGCGCCACCACCACGAAGCTTAGCGATGCCGAAGTCAGTGAGGACAGGCTCGCCAAGCTCGCGGCCCGTCTTCATGCGTTGATCGAGCATAATGTTGGCTGGCTTAATATCACGGTGGATCATCCCCTTGTGATGAGCGTAGTCAATAGTGAGGCTAATAGCCGTAAAGAGGTACATGATATCGCCAGGAGGCGGGTAGCATCCCTTGCGCGAGGTGTTGCGGATATAGTCAGCGAGCGTCGGCCCTTCCACATAATCCATCACCATGTACGCTGTGGTCTTGCCTGAGTCGGGTACATGCACGAACTGGAAATCGTGAATTTTTACGATGTTTGGATGATGCAAGGAAGCGATGAACTGCGCCTCGCGCTCAAAGCGTGTTGTGAAATCTGGGTCGGTCTGTAGGTTAGCATGCAGTTGCTTAATAGCAACATAACGCCGTAGTTGCGGATCATACGCCTTCCAGACCTCGCCCATTCCTCCTCGTGCCAAGAGTTCACGCAGCTCATATTTGCCGAGGCGCTGCGGTTCTGTGCTCATTGTACCCTCTTACAATTTATCAGGAACGCTCTTTGTAATATCGAACGTCGCTAGCTTCTGAATGTCGTAGTGAGCCTGCAACACACCCGCTGTGACCTTGTTCGTGGACGGATCAAGCTGGCCGATGTACGCGTATGTCGCTTGAGTCACCATATCAGCCATTATGTCACGTGCTGCTGGTTGCGACAACTGCGCAGGCGACATAGCAAAGAGCGTCTTGGCGTCCTTACGCACTTGTGTGAACCATACCTGCGCATGGTTGAGCGCATCGAGAATTTGCGGTGCCAGGGTTTTTATCTCTGACGTGGCATCGGGTGCCCTGAGAGCCTGCTGCACATGCAGAGGTAGATGCGCAAGATAGCCAGGCGGGTTTGTTGCGAGGAACTTACCTGCTCCTTGGTCGGGGTTGATAGTAAGAATAGCAACTTTGGCAATGGTGGGATCGACTAGAATAGGCGTGTTGGTAGAAGACGGAATATCTAGCTGCACATTGGGTATTCCATCAAGGTATTCCAGGATACGCAGGAAGAGATCATGCATCAACGTATAGTTTTTCCCCGTCGGGTCGAAGTCATCTCGTGCGCTGACCGACCACTCTAGCACCTTCTCAGTATTTCTGAACAGCCAGATATCTAACCCTCCATAGAGTGCGAGCACCTTGAGATGGTCCTCGTTATAGAACAGGTGACGAACATGGTCAAGACCTCTAAGTCCGGTCGGATCGCCTGGTATCAGCATCTGCGGCAATTCCGCGTAGTACACCCATGTACTACGGTCAGTGGAGGGCGCACGCGGAGTTTTACTGGCGTCTTCTTGTGTGACCAAAAAGCGACTAGTTTCCGAGAGCAAGTTATTGTGCTGACCATCTCCTGGATAGAAGTAATGTATCTCACCATTCTTGACGGGTAGATTATTTGTTAACAGGATGGGTGGCTGAATAGGCGCTGGAACTAACAGATCGGGTGACTTAAGCTGCACCTTGTCGGCAAGTAACCAGGCATAGTAGCTTTTCCCCTGCGCAGGGGGCGAGACGTTTGTAATGTCAATTTGTAGCTCGTCGGCGATACCCTGAGCGCCATCCTGCAACTGCCCGCTGCTGGTGAAGTAAGCATGCCCAACGACACCTGTCGCCCCTGCGGGACGTAGCACCGCCAGGTAATAGATAGTTGAGCCAAGTAGTGCTACAACAAGCAGGGCAGCCAGAGCAGTGTACAACAGTTTACGGCGCATATCTCGTGGAGCTCGCGCTGCGAGTATCGGTGTGGCCTGTGCTGGCTGGCTAGCTCGTATAGGTGTTGATGGCGTAGAGAAAGGAGGCGTCTGATTAGGCATCGCTGCTGGCAGTGTTTGAGAACTATCGGCAGGGATAGGCGTACGAGGAGTATCCGTAGGTACTGCTACTACTGGAGCAGACATAGCAGTACTTACAACTGGCGTCGAGGATGTCTTAGAGACATTCGGTAAAGGGCCTATACGCGTCGGCATATCTGGTGTGTCTAGAGGATAAGCTGGCTTACCGAGACTCTCTGGCACCGCAATAGCCAGCGACTCGGCAAGCGCCGCTACCATGGAAGCGGCGTTAGGAAAGCGTGAGTCGGGATCTTTAGCTAGGCTGCGTAGAATAACCATAGTAAGGGCGGGTGGTATATTTGGATTGAAGAGACTTGGCGAAGGGGGAGTGGCATGCAGGTGCTGGGCCATGACCTCGGTGGCATTCTCGCCTCGAAAAGGAAGTACACCCGTAACTATCTCATAGAGAATGACACCGAGGGCATACAGGTCACTGCGTTCATTGCCTGGATAGCCTTTCACCTGCTCAGGCGAAATGTAGAGCGGCGTGCTGAGTTGGGCACCGGTGAGGGTACCGCTGCTTGTCCCGAGCATTTTAGCGATACCAAAGTCAGTAAGTGCTGGCTCACCCATCTGGCTGCGCTCCGTACGACGCTTATCGAGCAGGATATTGGCAGGTTTGATGTCACGATGAACCACCCCCTTTTGATGGGCGTAGTCAATAGCGAGGGCAAGAGAGGTGAAAAGCTGAACAATATCTGCTGGCATCGGAATACGGCCTTGACTCGACGTGCTCTGAATGTAGTCGGCCAGCGTCTGTCCTTCAATATACTCCATCACCATATAGGCGATGGTATGCTCCACCTCTGGCGGACGAACAACGTGGAAATCATGGACCTGCACGATATTAGGATGGTGCAGCGATGCAACAAGTTGAGCTTCGTGCTCAAAGCGCGTCACAAACTGTGGGTCTTCTTGCAAGTCAGCATGTAGCAGTTTGATCGCGACATAGCGCTGTAACTGCGTGTCGAGTGCTTTCCAGACCTCAGCGGTACCACCTTGCCCCAACTGTGTCTGTAGCTCGTATTTGCCAAGTCTTGTGATCATGGTACACTTCCCTCCCCTTACATACAGAAATTGTTGCTGCTGAGCATGCAAGCGGTGATATCAAAGGTTGCCAAGCGCTGAATACTGTAGTGAATCTGCGAGACTCCCTCACGTACTTGGTTCGTATTGGGATCAACATGACCCACAAAGGCATTGTTGGCATTAATGAAGAGATCGTTGAGCGTCGACAAGGTCTGTGGTTGTAAGAGCTGCGCGTCGCTCATCTGCACAAGTTTCGCTGCATCGTCATGCACTGCCACCAGCCAACCGTTGACATTGTCGACAGCCTGATTGATCCGAAGAGCAAGTGCTTTCTGATCAGGCGTGACACCTGGAGACTGCACAATCTCGCCTAAGTGAATGCTGCCAATATGCTTTAGGTAACCAGGGGGAAACTGACTCGGATCTTTGAAGTCTAACAAAGCAACGCGTACCACTAGTGGCGGCTCAACCTGTACTGGTGACACACCGACTGGCAGGTTTTCCCTTCCGACGTACTGCGTGCTATCGAGATAGTCAAGAATACGCACCAATTGCCGTTGCATGAATTGGGCGCTTCCTAGGGTGCCAGCCTTCTGTGCATCACGCACGCTGCCTGCCGCCTCTAGAATCTTTAACGTGTTTCTAAAGAGCCAGCTATCCAATCCGCCAGTGAGACCAACCGCTTGCAGCTTGGGATCCTGAGCAAGCAAGTGTCGCAGGTGATCGAGCAGACTATAGGTTTGGCCGGGATTCTTAGCCTGCGAGAACTGGGCGTAGTAGCGCCATGTACTGTGGTCTAGGGAAGGGTTAGCAGGCGCTACACTAGCATCCTCTTCGGTGACTAACAAGCGGCTATAGCTGGACAGAAGGTCACTGTGATTTGTCGTATCACCTGTGAAGGTGGTGCCAAAATGTCCATTATTGTCAGAAAGTGCTCCCAGAGAGAGTGGTTGCCAATCTGCCAAGTTATCCTTTAACAGCCACACGTAGTAGCTCTTGCCACTGGGTGGAGGTGCAATGTTTGGAAAATCAATCTGCATACCGTCGGCAATACCCTGGTCGCTATTGGTACTGACCAAGCCGCTACTGACGAAGAAGGCTTGTCCCACCACCCGCGTAGAGGGAGGTGGTGCATTGTGAGTCTGCAGCAAAGGGATAGCTACTGCCGCAACCAGCAGCACCAGCACCAGTACAGCGATAAAAGCAATATACAAGTTTCTCTTGGGCAATCCTCGTAGCCAGCTTACTGGGGGTGTAGCAACAGGTACAGGTGGAGGCGCTATCTGCACCGGTCTGTGCAGGGGAGGTGTTGTCTGCAGAGGCAAATCTGAGCGTCGTATCGTTGCATCAAGATCAGGTGTACCTATAGTAGAGTACGTTTGTGACGATTGAGGCAGTACGACAGGTGTACTGAAAGGCTGTATTGGGGTCACCACTGCTGAAGCCGTGGGCGGGGGAGCATATACCTGGCGTTGAGGAAGCGGACTGAGATACGTCGGGCTATTCGTCGCGGTCGGAAGTGAAGGAGACGTAGTATGTACGGGGCGCATCTGCACGTTGAGCGCCCTTGCTAAAGCCAACACCATAGCTGTTGCGCCAGGAAAACGTTCCTGCGGATTTTTCGCGAGAGCGCGCATAATCACTGCTGTAACGGCGGGTGGAATATGTGGATTAACCAGGGCTGGTGAGGTAGGCACTGCGTGAACATGCTGCAGAAGCAGCTCGTTTGGCGTCTCTGCCTGAAACGGCTGCACTCCCGTAGCCATCTCGTACAGAATAACTCCCAATGAGTAGAGATCACTGCGTTCATTGCCTGCATAGCCCTGGGCTACCTCGGGAGACACGTAGGCTGCATGATTGAGTGACTGAGAGGGAGGATCATACAGATACTGCATTCCGAAGCCAGTCAGCTTTGGCTCTCCCATGAAGTGCTGTGTTGCACCGTGCTTGTCTAGCAAGATATTGCTTGGCCGCAGGTTGCCATGCACAATACCCTGCTGGTGGGCGTAATCGAGTGCGGCTGCTATGGGTGTCAGCAGATAAATGAGTTCGTTGGGCAGCAGAAATTTTCCCTGATGGGCAGTTGCGCGTAGATAGTCAGCAAGTGACTGTCCCTCTACGTATTCCTGCACAAGATATACCTCACTAGCGACAGAGTTTGGAGTTTGAGAGGCTTGAAAGTCGAGGACCTGTACAATATTAGGATGCTGGAGGGATGCAATACTTTGCGCTTCGCGTAGAAAACGCGAGACAGCACCAGGGGACACCTGAGTATTAATGCGAAATATACGGAGAGTCACATAGCGGTGTTGCTGCGTGTCAAAACTTCTCCAAACTTCGGTTGTGGTGTCAGCTTCTAGACATTCATACAATTCATATTGACCGATGCGGCGTTGTTGTGCGCTCATTATGCCCCCTTGTCTCTTCTCCGATAAAATAAATATAACAGCGGAAAAGCACTGCTATGATTATGAAGCATAACTCATGCAATGTCAATAAGGAGGCAGGGGAACTTACGCCTGCTTCAGATTAAGTGTTGCCATGTATTGTGACTCGACGTAAGCTTGGTACGCACCTGCCGAGCCAATGCTCAGTAACGGCCCTTCGTTAGGCGGAATAGTGCGGCCAGTGTACGAGTCGGCTGCCAACCCTTTCACTTGGAGAGCTACACCGATAATAGCAGGATTACTAAGATCGGCAGCCCTTACTAATTGGACGTCATAGGCGCGAATTTTTTTCACCCAATCTTGCAGGTCGCTAATCGCATGACGTACATTCTGAATATGCTGAAGCAGGGGTGTGTTAGTGCCAGTTGCAGCTTGTAGTGCGTCCAACTGTGTTGTTAGTGTGTCAATGTAGCCAGATTGCATAGGCGAGGTGAGAAGCCCAGCAGGTGTTCTGAGTTGGCTGGGAACGCCCGCGGGCAAATCACCGCTGCTTGTGGCATACGCCGTGCCATCTACCAACTCAATGATGCGTATCGCCTGCCGTCGAGCCAATGCATAGTCGTGAGGACTATTTTGCAGCGTATCGACAATGCTACCCGCTTTATCATTCAAAGATTTAACGACATCTAGCAAACCGCTAGCCACACCTTGGTTAGAGGGGAAGTTGGGCGTTGCATAGAGAATGTTCTTGATATATGGCAAGGACGCGCTATCAAAATGTGCCTGGAAGACAATCTGACCGCCAGCAGTGCTAGGAAGAGCAGCGGTATTCTCCTGTGTGATAACTACACCCTGCACTATCGAGAGCAGGTTTGTATGTTGGGTGTCACCAGGATAGACAAAAGAGATAGCACTATTATGAACAGAAAGCGGTCCCAGTGGCAGTAGATGACGGGTTGAGTCTTGTAGCCACGCAACATACATCTTGCCCTGTGGCGGTGCGGTTACATTTTTCAGTTCCAAGCGCAGTACATCCTCGTGCCCCAGTGCATCATCTTGAAAGAAGACCTGCCCAACCATACTCCCAGCGTTGGCTTGTTCTCTCGCATTGAATAGCAAGCTCGTAGCGATTGTGCTTACGACGACGAGCAAGAGCAACAGCAATGCGACGATCACGGTAGACATGGGCACACCGCTACGCGAACGCTCTCGCCTCCAATTGCCAGAAGGCATAGGCACAGCAGGTGACGGCACGGGTGTTTGCGAGGGGACAGGTGGCCTCGCTACTGTAGTTGTTGAAGCGGGCACAGGAAGCTTTAGCGTTGTAGGCGCGACCACAGCCTGCTGTAGTGAAGTGTTAACAGCGGGAAGCTTTGCCGTCGTAGATGTGGTTACAGCCCTCTGCGGTGAAGTAGGAACGGCAGGCAGTTTCGCCGACGATGATGCTCTATTTATCCGATCACCGATGAGAGGCATTGGCCTAACTGCGGCTTGCTTACCTGTAATGAGCTTCGTCGGCCTTATCGCTGGTATAGACGCTGATGACCGCGATAGTGGCTGTGAAACCCCCAGCAGCGACGCATGTGGACCTGCACGATGTGCCTCCGTACCTTCATGCGTCTGTAGCAGCGGAACAGCGGGGCGAAGGGAACATGCATCAGCAATAGCAACCGCTAGCAGCGAAGCCATGGAAAAACGTGCCTTTGGTTCCTTCGATAATGCTCGGAGAATGACAGCGGAGAGTGCAGGTGGAAGGTCTGTGTTAATTAAGAGAGGAGGCGTGGGTAATGCATCTATGTGCTGCATCATGACCGCAACCGAACTTTTATCGCGGAATGGCTCTACCCCGGTACAGAGTTCGTAGAGCATGACACCCAGCGAATAGATATCACTACGGTTGCCAGCCAACTGTCCTTTGGCCTGCTCAGGCGACATATAGAATGGTGAGACAACATTAGCGTCCCGGCCCAGCATATCGGCAAGGCCAAAGTCGGTGAGCATCGGTTCCCCAACACTCAAGTGTGTGATGTCCTGCTCATTCAGCAAAATGTTGCTCGGTTTAATGTTACCATGCACGATTCCCTTCTGGTGTGCATAGTCGATAGCCACGCCCAAACTAGTAAAAAGATACACAATATCCGTCAATGGCAACAGATTGCCCTTCCTCAACGTTGCGTTAATGTAATCGGCAAGCGTCTGTCCCTCTATATACTGCCTGACGATGTATGCCGTAGCGTTACCGCTCTGGCTAGGGAGAAAGACAGTGACATCATACATCTGTACGATGTTAGGATGATGCAACGTGGCAACATTCTGACCTTCTTTGACGAAGCGCGTGAAGAAATTAGGGTCGGCCTGCAGATCAGCATGGATAACCTTCAATGCCACATCACGCTTAAGTCGTAGATCATAGGCCCCCCACACCTCAGCTACGTTTCCCCTCCCCAACAACTCACGCAATTCATACTTTCCTAAACGCTGCGGGACTGTGCTCATCACGTCCTCCTGCTGGCTATACCCAAGTAGATTTCCACAATAATCCACTTATACTCTACCAGAGTAGAGACAAACGTTCAAGCTTCTAGGAGATATTTCCTAGAGCTGTCGCAGAGTCAATAGGGAGTGTGACGACTGCAAGCAATTACCTCTACGAGGTACGGTTGCCAGCGTGTCACGTGTATAATAGTAGTAGTGGTCGCAAAGCTGACGAAAAGGAGTACGAGGGAATATGAAACTGCCAAATGCTTTAATGCGACAACTCAGCATCGGTGCTCTAATTATACTCGCTTTCAGTGTGCTCTCTTGTGGGCCGGGGGCGCGTTCTGCAAAAGCACCTGCTCAAGCAACAGCAACCCCTCAAGCAACAGCAACTCCTCAAGGGCACGAAGTTTGGCTTCCTCTGGTTACGAATCCGGCACTGATCCACGGTATACAAGGTTCACCCGACGAGACCTACGCAGGGATTTCCTGGCAACGTGTCGCCTATGCAACATGTGGTTCGGGTACGAGAGGTCAGATGCTGAGAAATACCATAAATACGTATCATACACATGGGATCCGCGTCTTGCTGACTGTCTGCCAACCTAGCAACAGTGCTCCAGACCGCTTCAGTCCCGCCCTGCTTATGGATGCTGCTAGCGGTGCTGCTGATGCTGTACAATGTGGCAACGAAGAGATGAAGAATAATGTTTCGAGCGTCAGCTTTTTGTACTGGACGCCCAGCGACTTTGCCCGCTTTTATGATCTGTGTGAGCATGCTGTCCAGGCGGTGCGACCTAATACTCCTGTCTTACTCGGCTCACTGGATCCGCATGTTGGCGGCATCGACTATGCACCTCTAGCTCAACAGGTTAGCTATCTTGAGCAGATGCAAAGTGCGATGAATCAGTCTGTCCACCCAGGTAGTCATTGGGACTGGCATACCCAGACGCTTGGATTGATTAATAGCTGGCACGACGGCTATCCCGATGGCAATACGAACAGCCTCTACTACCTCTTCGTCTTCTGGGCACAGCAATTTCATGTGGGCCTCTCTAATTTGGGAAGATATCTATGGGTCGTAGAAGGAACGGCATGTTTTACAGGCTGTGGCGTTGACCCCCTTAACCCCTATCAAGTAGCCGTCGTGCATACTCTTGCTCTCATCACTGACGTACAAACGGCCATGACCCTCAAGGTTCCTTTTTTCTATTTCAGTGGCAAAGACTTTGTCTCAGTCGGTCTCTACTGGCCGATTGGGGTGCTTGACCTCAACGGGCATCCTAAACCCATTCGCCAGGATCTGCCTCTAGGTGCGCGTAGTCTCCATCTATCGTGCCCCTCTGGCAACGCTACTGTGGTCGATCAGGAGGCTCTGCTGGCTAAGTTGTACGCGGGGTGTTCTCCGCAGAGCGATTATGCGCAGGTCATCGAATCCTAGCTGAGTACATCCTTTCATAGGCCCTATGCAGCAGTGGCCTTGGTCCGAAGAGTGATACTGCAAAAATCTGGCTCTCTACTTGCTTGTAAATTTCCCTTGTCATACAGAACTCGTCAACTTGTCAATAATTATATTGCTAACCACTTCTGTCTGTACTATACTTAGCAGTACTGATGCAATATAGCTACTTGTTAGTGTAGGAACGTTGTGTATGACGAACGAAGTAGAGATAAGAGTGTTCGTTTCTTACTCCCACCTAGATGAAGAATGGAAGGATGAGCTACAGGGCCACTTATCCTTCTTAAAAAAGCATGGCGATAAGGTTTGGCAAGACCGCAAAATCGGCCCTGGTAGTGAATGGGCAGGCATGATACATGAGGCATTAGATAGCTCTAGTATTATCCTGTTGCTGATAAGAGGCTGTACGAGAAGGCCAGGGGTGTAAATCCCAACATTCGGGGATCATGCCCGATGGAGATTCTGGTGGCGAAGTCGAAAATGATGCTCTTTTTGAATTTGAACGTGTTCATTCTGAGCGTACAAATTGACTTCGCCACCAGAATCCCTGAGTAGTGAGTGACAAAATCAGACTCGAATACGCCTCTTCGCTGCCAAATGTATGTCTCCCTGGTTGTATCGAACTGGTACAGGATAAAAAAGGCTATCCACGCTTACTGTTGCCAGACCCTCAGATCACGAAACTCGACTGAACTAGAACTGTTACCTCCATTCAATCGAACGCCTAAGAAGCCTGAAGGTACGGCGGGATCAGAAGTGGAATCGATCAGATACCCATTGAGCCACACATCCAATTGGCTTCCTACGGCCCAAATGGTAAAGACATTTGGTTGGTTATACCCTGTTTTGAAATGCGGACAGGGGTCGCCGCAACGCACGCCTCCGAGCGGAGTTAGCAGCGGGCTTCCATTGTTGTTGACGACCACATAGAAGCTCCAATTTCCTAGAGTATTAAAAAGGAGACCGTAGTGCGGATTATTCTGGCTAGATTCGATACGAAACTGTGGCCCCGCTCCTAGCGGACTGGCTCTGGAGCCGGTATTAGCCAGACCCGAACGAATGATCATGGTAATTTGGTAGACAAAATTACCCAAGTTACTTTGTGGTGCTTGAGTTTTGCAAGGAACATACTGATTGGCAGACGCTGTTAAAAGGTAATGCTTCCCCAGAACAAAGCTACAACTTGCATCCGAGTGAGTCACCTCCTGCCACTGAAGTCCCCTGCTATTATCCTGTAACGGGTCGCTCAAGGTAGGTGGTACTGCAGGTGTTGCAGTGGAGGTCAAAGCTGTGGGTGTTGGGGTTACAGCACTGGTGACTGTTCTCAGAGAGACAAAAAGAAAAGCATTCAAGAAAAGGGACAACAGACATACAGGGATTAACAACCACTTTGCAAGCAAGCGAAAATGGAGAACAGGGATCCTCAGAGTAAACCGTGGAAACACCGAGAGAAACCCTAAAAAGAGTGCTCCTACGGTAGAGGACACCACAAAAAAAGGTGAGAGTGCGGGATACACATAGGATGCGAGTCCTACACCTAAGAAGCACAAAGAAAACACGACCGCTACAACACTTATCACTCTATCCCTTGCCGATGGTGGTGTTGGGGTAGTTGAACGCATATAGCCCTCTCTCGATAAAACTCATAACCACTCTAGTTACGAGTGAAACCGACCGAAAGGATGCTTGAGGTATAGTGATAGTACCTTTTGCTTGCAGGAGTGAAAACGGAGAGTATTCTGTTGCTTGATGAGCATAGAGTCGAGGAGAAAACTCAGATGCTAAAAATGGGGCCGGGTAACGTTTCATAAGTAGGTGGAGTACGCCAGTTGAGGCACAAGGAAGAGAGTTCCTACCGAACACGTGTCGATGTACAAAGAAAGATAATAATGTCAATGCAGCTTCCTACTACACAGGTATGGCTTGGGCTCGCGATCTTCTTGTTTCTCGTCCTCTTGACTGCATTTGCAGTGTTCTTAGCAAGTAGCATGCCAGGAGTTCATTTCCTAGCAGATGGCTACCCATCCGCACACCTCCTCTTAATAAGAGGAGGAAGTAGAAGAAACATGAGGAATAATCCTAGTCTGCTGCCAATGAAGCAGATGCAGATACCAGTCCGCGCAAATAGGGGTGTGAAGCAAAGCTGCACCTGCTCTCACAGCCGGACGAGGATTGAAACCCTGGGAAAGGAGTCAGGAATGCAAACACATGGCCTGCTTGTGCTTATTATGACCGTGTTATGTGCTCAGAGCACAGCTTTGTTGATGAAGCTGGATGCCGCTGTTGTTGCGACGCTGAATGCACTGGCTTGGTGAAGCACACACCGGAAGAATGGCAAGCAATCGCTGAAGCGATCTACCGACAAGCACTAAAAACTGACTAGTGCAGCGAAGCCAGATGTGTCCTAACGAGCACGTCTGGGGATAAGAAGTAGACGGCAATTCTACCTTGAGCAAGAAGAAGCCATTCAACTGCTCTTGAAGCAAGTATGCACGCTCGAAAAGATAGCTTTAGGAGGAAAGTCGTAGTTCTCCCTTGATTTCGCCAGTAGCTTGCTTTCAGCCTTACCTGCTTTTTAGTCCAAAACGCGTTGCTCAAGCACAAACTCACCTTGTTCCAACAACTTCTCAAACATAGCTAGTCTCCTCCAACTTGCACCAAGTCCCA
Organism: Ktedonobacteraceae bacterium; assembly: GCA_019240835.1. Classification (GTDB taxonomy): domain Bacteria; phylum Chloroflexota; class Ktedonobacteria; order Ktedonobacterales; family Ktedonobacteraceae; genus JAFATZ01. Next base: position 10,433 of record JAFAXQ010000084.1, on the reverse strand, counting down.
TCACATTGCGAAGCTCTGGCCCTCTTGCCACCTTTATCTCTGTAAATGACACTAACGCAAAAGCAGCAGAGGAGGCATACAACGTATGCCTCGACCCTGTAACCTACAAAAGCCCTTTTTAGCAGTGAATTGAGTCATACCACAGACAAGCCAAGGCTATACCGATCACTCATCGTACGTATCACCTTTTATCAGATGCGTAAAGCGTTTCAAGTGCTCTTGCGCTAGCAACTTCTCCTCTTGCGACATCACCTCAGACTGTTGCAGCAGTAGAGACAGTCCGGTCAAATGCCGCCCCAACTCCACATCATCACTGTGGAAGCGCTGAGCAAGCTCCTCAATGGCCAACCCCAACAGGGTAGCATCAGCATTTTTCATTACTGGAAGCAAAAAGTAGAGGGCGCTGACATGGGTATTCAGAAACTCTCGCGCATCTTTTTCCCACAGGCCGAGTACCATGAAGTCGAACGAGAGCGTGACTTTTCCGCGAACTTTGTCTCGTATGGGGGCAGGGACCGATTGGGGGAATAGGCAGAGTGCGACTGGATAAGCATGGCTTATCCTGATCATGCTTGTGGTATCCTCTTCCTCTCCATGTTCCACCGCGTACCGATTGGCCCGTTCAAAAGAGCACAAGAGGCGTCGAGGGAGACGACCATCTGCGGATTCGGTCTGCATCTCAATAACGAGATATTTAGGCCAATCAGGGTCTATGTGCTGGACGCGATAGGCGCGTTCAAAGTTGCCCGAGTGCTCTATCCATTCGGTTTTATACGCTTTTAGCACCTGGGTACCTGGCAGAGCTAGTCCCACTAGCCCCTGCTCAAACTCACTTGGAGAGCCTTCAATCTCGGTTGTTTTGATGTCCGGCATCTCCATATCTATAAGCTCTTCCACTCGGCATTCAGGTAGCAAGAGGGGAATAATTTCTGTAGCCTGCTCATGAAAGAGATTCTTGAGGATATGCTTATAAGGTCGTTTCATTGGGGTTATCACTTCCTTCTCTCTACTTGGTGTTTAGACGAACCAAAACATCCCCTTGCATAGAGATGCAGAACCTTCAAGAGAGCTAAGGTAAAAGGTCACAGTCTAAAACACCGATATACCATTTCCACGTTAAGATGGCTCTATGTAGCATCAATCTCTTCTTTTTACAAGAGGCGCGATAATCTCTACCCTTCCCCTGAGATATGCACCCCCACTGCCCTCAGTTCGTCGACCTCTTGCCGAGCCTTTTTGACGATCTTCCACCCTGCCTCTTCCAGCAACTGGATTTTGGTCACTGGCACCTGGCTTCGTTGAGAGATGCTGGCGGCCAGTGTCGTCAGCCTTCTCGACAGGTCGCTGCGTATGCGAAACGGTTCGCTCGTCGTTTCGTGGGCGCGCTCAAGAGCTTGTCCCGCTTCCGCCCAACACGCCCACGCTTCAAGTGAGCGCGCCAACATCCCTTCGATCTCCTCCTCCAACAAACCCCTCATAGTGACCTGCATGTCACATGCCTCTGTAAGCTGCGCAGCAGCCAGGCGCAGGGCATTATGCAGGCTCGTCCGTATTCTGACGGAGGAGAGCGCTTCAGCCATTACTGCCCCCCCTTATCCAGTTCTACGCCGAATTGCTTGGCCACTCCCCGGAGAAATGCCATTGCCTCATCAAATCTGGAGCGAGGAAGGTTGTGGTAGACTCTCACCCCGAATTCCCGATAGAACATCTTCCAGACGGCCTGGATAGTAGGCCCGACCATTCTCGTATTGTGCTGCTTTTCGCCCTTGATGACCCCAATCGCTGTCACTGCTTCCTTGATCTCAGTCGCCTGCACTTCGGTAATCTTATCTTGAATGCCAAGGGTTAGTTCAAGCTGTCCGATTCGCTCATCTTGCAGCGCCATGACTTCCTGCACACTGGTCATCTGCTCCAGTGTGTTGCCAACCTCGCGTTCCATAAGAAGCTGCTGTCGTGCGAGGTTCGCCAACAACTGTGCCTGCTCATACGCCTGTTCAGTCGAGGTCAGCCCTTGTCCGGGATGTTGCTCACGGCCAGGCTCGATGATACCGAGGTCTCCCAGGAAATACGTATACAAGACATCGGCGGCCTCACGCTGATAGCGCAATAGTTTTTCCCGTAGAGCTGGCTTTACGCGATTGATCTGGATCGTCGCCAGATAAAATGGGGTAAGCCCAAGTCGTAGAAAGAGGGCATCTCGCACGCCCTGCTTGGTCACAATTGGAAGGGAGCGCAAGCCCTCACGCATTACTTCGTTCCTACGGATATGCTCAATCTGGTCGCTCAGGGTGAGCCCAAGGCACTCAACCAATCGTGCAAGATGGACCCACACTTGCTTGTCGGGCAAGGGGCCTTGAACGGCTAGCAAATCGTCGCCATAGAAGTCGAAATGGCGTGGGATGAGCGCACACATGTTACTCTCGTCTGAACCTTCTCGCGCTTGCTGGTCTTGAGCGTCGTGTTCATCCTCTGGCTGTTGTGTCGTCATATTTCTCTTCCATTCATTCTTCACTGGGTGTGGCAATCTCTATCCACCCGTCCCAAAGGATATCACAGTCGTTACAATACTACAATGCTACAAACAGATGGTCTAAGTCTCTCATTTGTAGCATTGTAGCATTGTAGTATCAAATCGATGGTGAGCAGCTTCATCTGTGAGAGCGTTTGGTATCTCTTCTTGAGACCGCAAAATGTGGGAAAGTACATTTTCTTCCTATTCCCGTTGACAAGAACATATGTTCCCATGTATTATTAAGGTGCATTGATTAGAACATACGTTCAGTATACTCTCCACACATAACCGTAGCACAGAGAGGAGGTGACAATGTGGAGCAAAGTCACGTGCAGCGTAAACCTCGGCATGCTGCGTATCCACAGGAACAAGCGATTAGCAGTAATTTCTATGAAGAAGAGTCCGACGATATATGGCCAACTCGTATGCCCAGCAGTACAAGACGCTACCGAAGCGATGTCTCTATGGAAATAGGTCACCTACAAGCCGACGTCCAGTTGTCTACACAGGGCAATCTATCTGATGTGTACTCACTTCAACGAAGCGCTTCCCATAATCCCATCCCGCCACGTCGTACCGCTACTCAGGCGAATACACCAGGGGCAAGTAGACGACCATCTGCTCAGATGGAGGAGTCTAGACCACATAGGGGCGGTGATCGGCTCTCACCAGACAATGTTGCGCGAGATAGGCACGTTCACTGGCTTGTCTACGTCGGCCTAGCAATGATCGTGATGCTAGTAGGCTGGATGCTCTTGAATATACTCTTGAACTGGTGGCAAGTGACGCAAGATGACTGGCACTATGGGCGGCCTCGCACCTTTCAGACCGATATGGTCGTCGGTCACAACGATTCAACGGCCAATCCTAGTCATTTTGTGGCATTGAACTTGCGACGCCACGTGGAGGTCATTGAGTTCCCCGGCGGTGACTCTACACATGTCAAAGTGTACGTTGGCCCGCTACTCATTGGGCCAGGAGAAGACTTAGCCGTGGTGACGCTTACCTTCAAGGATATCAATGGTGATGGCAAGCTTGATATGATCGTGAATGTGCAGGGAAGTCATTTTGTATTCATTAACGAAGATGGCTCATTTCGCCCTGCACGTCCGAGCGACAATGTGCAGCTCTGAAAACAGATACAAAGGAGTATAGGACCAAGCGTGCTGTCCTGCGCTTGGTCCTATACTCCTTTGTATCTTGTATCTTTAGCTCAAACCTGTCACAATAGTTACAAGAGCAATGTGATAACAATCTATTAGTAGAGAAAAGGGATGCTATACATGAACTCAACTACCTGGCAGCAAAGGCGCGATATCCTTATCTCTGTTATCTGCATCGGTATTATTGTATGGGCTGCATGGACAACTCTTGGCCAATTTGTGGATGTGATCATTATTCTGCTACTGTCTATGGCGCTTGCCTTCCTGGTGACGCCACTGGTCAATCTATTAGTGAGGTACAAGATTCCTCGTGTCCCCGCCACTCTGCTGGTCTATATTGCTGTCCTGGCTGTGCTTAGTGCTCTGGGGGCACTGCTGATCTCCTCGCTAGTGCAGCAGGTCGTCGCACTCTCGGCCACTGTAATAAACTTCTTCAGTAATCTGCCTGACCGTCTATCGGCGTTTGAGCAATATCTCGTCAAGCAAGCCGGTATCCCACAACCTAACATTACACAGGCAATCGATCAAATAAGTAGCCAGGCCACTACCTATGCGCAGCTAGCTGCGGGAAGCGCGGTCAATATTCTGCTGGTGCTCAGTAGTGCTGTGATCAACATTCTGCTGATAATCGTGCTGAGCGTTTACTTGACGCTTGATGGCAAGCATATTCGCGATAGTCTGGTGAGCCTTGCCCCGCAATCTTGGCTCAAGCATGTGTTGCTTTTTGAGGAGACGCTCAACAAGGTGGTGGGCAACTATATCCGTGGACAACTGACGCTTGCACTTATCATTGGTGTGTTGGCCGCATTGGTCTGTGTTATCACGGGATTAGGCCAGTACGCCTTGATTATCGGCGCACTGGGCTTCCTCTTTGAGACCATCCCTATGGTGGGGCCTGCCCTGGCATCGCTTCCCGCTATCCTGCTCTCGCTATTGTTGCCCGCTCCGTTCCCACGCACATTCTATATCGTTATCTTGTTCGTCGTCATTCAGGCGATTGAGAGTAACATCCTAGGGCCGCGTATTGTAGGGCGAGCAGTAGGTCTACATCCCGTTGCCTCTATACTCGCGTTGTTGGCGGGTGCCAAACTCTTTGGACCCTTCGGTGCCCTACTAGCCACTCCGATTGTAGCAGCAGCATGGGTAATGGTTGCTAGCATTTACCGCTCAGCTCGTGGCGAGTCGGCCGAACACATGCTTGCTCACAGACGTACTACCTGGACTGTTCCAAATCCAAATCGTGTCCGTGAGCGACTCGCGTTGAGAAGGAGACACATTGCACCTGGGGAGGCTGCCCATACCACAGGTAGGAGGGCAGAATCCAGAAACGATGCAAGCGAAGCGACCAGCAGAGAGTTTGAAGAGACGGATATGTAGACATTGAGCCAGATGAGGGAGGGGAACGCGTCATTTCAGGAGAAAAGCCAAGTAGTTAACACAAGCACGAGAGGCATCCTTCTGACCGAGCAAAGGAGACGTTTTCGTGCTTGTCTTAGCTGGTGCCAAAAGTGTTACGCAACTCCTCTTCCCCTTCTTTGGTCACCAGCGCGTAGACATCGTCATTCGCTAGTAGCCGAGTGTCTCGTTCGGGAAAGATTGGCTCATCGCCACGCAGAATGAGCGAAAGGTGGCAGCGGCGTGGTAAATTAATCTGGCTGAGCTGCTTACCTACTACTGGCGAAGTGGGTGGAATGCTCATTTCTACAATTTCCAGGCCAGCACGCTTCAATGTCATGAGTAGCACAAAATGTGGTCCGGGCAGTTCAGACTCAATCAAAGAGAGGATCGCCTTGGTGGGGCTGACTGTGACATCGATGCCAAGCTTCTGAAATAACAGCTCGTGTTTGGGGTTGTTTAAGCGAGCAATGGTTCGTCCTACCTTGAAGTATCGCTTGGCCATCTGGCAGATAACTAGGTTGTCCTCGTCGTGACCCGTCACTGCAATCACTACGTCGGCACGCCTAGCTCCAACCTCCTCCATCGTTCGTGCCTCACAAGCATCACCATTGTAGATTGCCTGCCCCAACTCTTCGCTTAGCGTATTGTAGCGACTCGTGTCCTTCTCCAGCAGAAGAACTTCATGGCCTTGCCTCAGAAGATTTTTCGTCAAGTAGTAGCCGACATCGCCACCACCACCCACAATGATGTACATAGGGCCTCCGTCCTTCCCCTAAGAACTTCGCTGAATGCCGATGATGGCATCAAAGAGCATGTTGGCCCCGATGATCGTCGGGCTGATCGCTTCAAGACCAAGCAGGTTATAGGTGCTCTGGCGAATGGGATCGTAGATACGGCAAACCACCTTCCTGACATGAAAGATTTCTTTGGCAATTTGGCTCGCCATGATGTTGCGGTTATCACCATTCGTGACCGCAGCGAAGGCATCTGCTGTCTCAATACCAGCCCGCCGCAGAGTTTCCTCGTCGACGCCGTTACCGAGAATTTTGACCCCACGGAATTTAGGGTCGAGTCGGCGGAAGGAATCGTTGCTGTTATCAATGATTGTTACGCTGTGCCCGACCTCTTCCATCTTCATTGCCAGCGTTGCGCCAACACGTCCACAACCAAGAATTATGATTTTCACAAGTAACCTCCTGCCGATACTATCTGCCTCTGCTGTCAGGTGCGTGACCTGTTAATTTTATTATAACACACGTCAACCGTGGCTCTTACAGCCCTTTAAGAACTGCTGACATATGCTATAATGTGACAATGTGCTATGTTCACTACTTTTTTTAGGAGTTCGCCTGCATGGTTCGCTACACGTTGCGTTCTATCCCTGTTGATCTGCGTGAGCAATGGGACGATTTTGTCTCAGCACACCAGAATGGACACCTCTTGCAAAGTTGGTCCTGGGGTGAGATCAAAGCGAGTGGGCAGTGGCACCCTTTGCGCCTTGCTCTGTGGGACAGAGAGCAGCAACAGATAGCTGCCGCAGCCCAGGTCTTGCGGCGTACCGTCTCTCACGTACCACTGCGGGTCGGTCACTTAGCTTATATTCCCAGGGGACCGGTGATTGATTGGACACAGCCATCATTGTGTGAAGAGTTCTTCTCGCAACTCAATGCTTTGTTACGCCGTCAGGGCGCTCTGGCCCTACATGTAGAACTAGGACAGGAAAGTGGCGTGGCAGAGAATGCACTTGTGCTGAAGCGCCTTGAAGCTCTACACGCCCATCCGGTCGACGCTGTGCAACCGCTGCGCACAATTATACTGGATATTACACCTGATGAGGCAACTTTACTTGCACAGATGAAAGAGAAGTGGCGCTACAACGTCCGCCTTGCCGGACGAAAGGGCGTCACTGTCAGGACTGCGCAGACAGTTGAGGACGTGCAGGCTTGGTATAGATTGTTACAGACAACGGCTGAACGCGACCAGTTTGGCGTTCACACACTCGACTATTACCTGAAGGCATGGCGCATCTTTGCCCCCCATAACGAGATGCAGCTCTTGCTCGCTGAACATGATGGGCTTCTCCTAGCCGGTATTTTTGTCACCTTTTTCGCACGACAGGCCATCTACCTCTATGGAGCGTCAAGTAACGAGCATCGCCAACTCATGCCCAACCACCTGCTGCAGTGGGAGGCGATCCGCTTGGCCAAGCGGCAAGGGGCGACATCCTATGACTTCTGGGGCATCCCCGATACTGAGGCCGAAGACGAGCATATGGCTGGTGTCTATCGCTTTAAACGCGGCTGGGGTGGACGCGTCGTCCAATTTATGGGCTGTTATGAACTTACCTACCGCCCACTCATTATGAAAATAGCACATAAATTTATTTCACCCTAGACCAAGTTTTGCATCTTTTGTGATGCTCTTCTGCAACACAGAACGTCTCCTACCCGTATGAAGAGTGACAACCTATGTATCGTTGAGCACTCTTAAAAAGGTAAAGGAGAAAATAGAACATGGTAACTAATAGAGGATGCTTCTTCAACTCTATTCTATTCTTAGTGATCGTATTCGTGCCAATACTTGGCCACATTCTGGTGACACTCATGATTCTTGAGGATGATCATTCCCAAGCGGGCAAGATTCTGTGGTTGCTCATCACTTGGCTTATGCCTATTCCTGTGGTTATCGGACCGCTGTTATACCTGCTCTTTGGGCAGAAACGTCAGCAGCGTGTCATGTTTGGACAACCCAGCTATGCGTATAGTCAACAGCAAACGTTCTGATGTAAGAGAAGCGATCAAGCAAGTAGAACGCTGCCAGTGATCTACTTGCTTGAGTTTTTCTATCTCTCTTGCACTCGCATTCCGCTTCGTGGCTTACTATATAGTAGTCATAAAGTAGCAGAAGTACCTAATCTATTCAATACGAGTGTATCTATATATATAAAAGGAGAGCGAACATGGCGACAATGCGCGAGGCAGTCATCGTAGATGCTGTTCGCACGCCTGTAGGGCGCAGAGGAGGGAAACTGAAAGATTGGCATCCCGTGGATTTGATGGCTCAGGTGCTTGTTGCGCTAGTGAAGCGCAACAAACTTGACGCAGCACTGATTGATGATGTGATCGTAGGCTGTGTCAGCCAAGTTGGGGACCAGTCGTATAACGTAGCACGTAACGCCGTGCTGGCCGCCGATTTTCCCGAGTCCGTGCCCGGCACTACCGTTGATCGCCAGTGCGGATCGAGTCAACAAGCGATTCACTTTGCGGCACAGGGCGTGTTAAGTGGTGCATACGATATTGCCATTGCTGGCGGCGTAGAGTCGATGACCCGGGTAGCTATGGGCGCACCTGCCCAGGGTGGCACACCGTTCGGTCCCTTGATGATCGAGCGCTACAACAATCGTCTTGTCCACCAAGGCCTCAGTGCCGACCTAGTTGCGCATAAATGGGAGTTGAGTAGAGAAGAACTAGACGCCTATAGTTTGGAGAGCCATCGTCGCGCCGTCCGTGCCACGGCGGAAGGGCGCTTTGCCTTGCAGATTGTGCCCATTGAGGTCAAGAACGAAGATGGCACAACCAGCATTTTTGCTAAAGACGAGGGTATTCGTAGCGACACCAGCATCGACAAGCTGGCGAACCTCAGGCCCGCCTTCAAACCTGATGGCCTCATTACTGCCGGCAACTCTTCGCAGATAAGTGATGGCGCTGCCGCCGTGTTGATTATGGAGCATGTAATCGCCGAACGGCTTGGACTCAAATCCCGAGCACGCTTCATCGCCTTCTCACTGGCTGCTGACGACCCCATCTTGATGCTCACTGCTCCCATACCTGCCACCAGGAAAGTACTTGCTAGGGCTGGACTCACCCTCGACCAGATCGACCTTGTGGAGATCAACGAGGCTTTCGCCAGCGTGGTCCTCGCCTGGCAACACGAGACCTGCGCTGACCTGCGCAAGGTCAATGTCAATGGTGGTGCCATTGCCATCGGTCATCCTCTGGGAGCCTCCGGCGCACGCCTGACCACGGCCCTGCTCAACGAATTAGAGCGCACTGACGGGCACTACGGGCTGCAAACCATCTGTGAGGGTGGCGGCATGGCCAACGGTTTGATTATCGAACGATTGTGACGGCTCTCGATGCCTCGCGTGGCTGATGGCCTAGGGCTTCTCACCACCACTTGGGAAAAGTTGGCTATCTCTCACATCAATACAGAAACTTATGAACGAAAAAATCCAGTCGGTGCTTAATTCGCTGCCACACAAACCTGGCATCTACCTGATGAAGGATGCACAAGGCACAATTCTCTATGTCGGCAAGGCCATCTCATTGCACAGCCGCGTGCGCTCCTACTTTCAAGACTCTACTGCCCTGAGCGCGAAGAATCGTAGTATGGTGGCGCAAGTAGACGACATCGAGTTTCTCGTTGTCAACAATGAGGTTGAGGCGCTGGCGCTGGAGAGCAACTACATTAAGGAGCATCGACCCAAATACAACGTCCTGCTGCGTGACGATAAAAGCTATCCATACATCAAAGTCTCGCTCACTGAGGACTTCCCCCGCGTGTATCGGGTGCGCAGTTTCAAGCGCGATGGCAACCGTTATTTTGGCCCCTATACCAACGCGGGTGCAGTCGATGCCACGCTTGATCTGCTCAATAAGCTCTTCACATTTCGCACCTGTCGCTATGATGCAAGCGCCTGGGCACCACCTCGCCCTAACATGGTTGCGCTCGACACCACATCAGCCATTACTGGCTGCACAACCGATATAACACCTCCGCCAGAATGGAAGCAGAAGCTCCTGCCGCGTCCATGCACTCAGTACTATATTCATCGCTGTGCTGCTCCTTGTGTCGCTTACACGTCGCGTGAGGAGTACGATGCCATTATCAAGCAGGTAATCCTCTTTCTAGAGGGCAAGCACGACGAGGTGCTCAAAGGGCTGTACGAGAAGATGGAAGCTGCGGCTGAGAAGCTTCACTTTGAAGAGGCGGCGCGTATTCGTGACCGTATCAAAGCGGTTGAGCGTGTACAGGAGAAGCAACGCGTCATCAATACCGAGGGGCAGGATGATCAGGACGTGGTCGCTCTGGCCAGTGGCGAAGACGAGACCTGTGCCCAAGTCTTCTTCTTTCGTAATGGGAAATTGGTCGGGCGCGAATACTTCATTCTACAGGGGACACGTGACAGTAGTCCTGGGGAGGTCATGACCTCTTTTCTGCAGCAATTCTACGAGAACTCACCACACACCCCGGCGGAGATCATCGCCGAGGTGGAACCCGACGATCGTGCAGTGCTGCAAGCTTGGCTCAAGCAGAAGCGTAAAGGCATATCCCCTGCCGCCGCTACCGTCACGATTAGC